>NZ_JBVJWD010000006.1:0-49749 GCF_055602785.1 Streptomyces sp. NPDC037301 | reverse complement strand
AGTCCCCCCCAAACAGACCAAGAAAGACCCGGCCGGGGGCCGAGGGGACCGGCGCCCCCCCCCCCCCCGGGCCGGTGATTCGTCTCGGCTCCCGCCGGTTCAGCTGCCGCTCCACCAGCGCGATACGGCCCGCCACAGCCTCGCGGGTGCGGCTTGCCCGCGCTGCTGCGGGATCCGGCCCGCGGCGGACCGCCCGGCGGACGTGCCACCGGACTCGTCGGTCACCGTCGCAGTGGACGTCACACCAGGCGCACCAGGCGCACCGGGCGCACCCGGCGCACCCATCGAGGCAGGAACCGGTGCCGCACCGGGAGTGCGTCCGGGTGTGGGGGCGGTGTGCCGGACCGTGGACTGCACCTCCCGGTCCTGACGCGGCAGGTTCGGCCTCCCCATGGACGGCGGTTCCTTGTCGTCCTGCGGCTGACGCGCGGCGAAATCCGCCGGAAGCTCCACCAGGTGCCGGCCCATGATGTTCCCGATCCAGCTCAGCTCGCGCTCGTCGACGGCGAGTTCGAGGTCGGGGAGCCGCATGAGCAGGGCGTCGACACCGACGTCCGCGATGGCGCGTCCGATGTCCTGCCCCGGGCATTCATGGGGGCCGCCGCTGAAAGCGAGGTGGGCGCGGTTGCCTTCCATGTCGGCGTTGAGGTCGGGCCGCACCAGCGGATCGGTGTTGGCCGGTGCGATGCCGACGATGAGGGCGTCGCCCGCCCTGATCTGCTGACCGCCCAGTTCGGTGTCGCCGACCGCCCAGCGGCCGAAGACCGCGGTGAACGGCGGTTCGTCCCACAGGGTCTGCTCGACCGCTTCAGGCACCGTCATATGACCGCCGCTGAGCCTGGCCCGGAAGCGGGGATCGGTGAGCACCATGCGCAGGACGTTGGCGATCAGGTTGGCGGTCGCCTCGTAGGAAGCGATGAGGATCAGCCGCAGATGCTCGCTGACCTCCTGGTCGTTCATTCCTGCCGGATGCTCGACGAGCCAGGTGGCGAAGTCGTCCGCGGGTTCGCGCCGACGGCGCTGGACGAGCCGGGTCAGCGCCTCGAGGACGTAGGCGTTGCTCGCGACCGCGGTCGCCGTGCCGCGGGTCATGTCGCGGGCCGCCTGGACCATCCGGTCGTTGTACTCCTCGGGCATGCCGAGGATCGCGCACATCACCATCATCGGCAGCCGCTCGGCGAACTGGCTGACCAGGTCGACACGGCCTTCCTGGCAGAAGTCGTTGACGAGCCGGTTGCTGTAGCGGTTGACGTGGCGGCGCACCCCGCGGGTGTCGATGCGGCCCATGCTGTCGGTGACCGCGCCGCGTTGGCGTTCATGGATGGCGCCGTCGGCGAAGACACAGACCGGCTGCCAGGTGAAGATCGGGGCCAGTGGGTGGTCCGGGGCGACGGTGCCGTCCTGCAGGGCCCGCCATCGTCGGGAGTCGCGGGAGAACTGCGAGGGGGTACGGGTCATGTGCAGGTTCTCGCTGTGCCCGAGGACCAGCCAGGCGGGTACGTCTCCGTGCAGCAGCACGGGGGCCACGCTGCCGTGTTCGGCGCGCAGTTTGTCGTACAGCCCGTGGGGGTCCCGCTCGGCCTCCGGGCCGTAGAGCCGGCGCAGTCCGCCGGGGCCGATGCCGAGGCCGTGGGCCGGGCACTCGGGGGGCGGAACCGGCCCCTGGGCCGCTCCGGGCTCGTAGTGGAATGGGGTTGTCACGATCGCTCCAGGGATCAGGATTCCAAGGACCAGACGGATGGGACGCGCGGGGGGGGTGTGTGTACTGCTGTCAGGCGAGCGGGAGGGCCAGACTGTGCAGATAGCGCATCAGCGTCATCAGTACGTCGCGGCTGGAGGCACGCAGCCGGGCGTCGCAGTCGATCATCGGGACCTCTTCGGGGAGGTCCAGAGCGGCACGCAGCGCCTCGACGGGGTGTTTCGGGGCGTCGGGGAAGGTGTTGACAGCGACGACGAACGGCACGCCGCGCTCCTCCAGCCGCCCGATGACGTCGAAGCTGACTTCGAGGCGGCGGGTGTCGATGAGGACCACCGCGCCGAGGGCGCCTTCGAACAGGCCGTTCCACAGGAACCAGAACCGTTCCTGGCCCGGGGTGCCGAACAGATAGAGGATCAGTTCCTCACTGATGGAGATCCGGCCGAAGTCCATGGCGACAGTGGTGGCGGTCTTGCTCTCCACCCCGAAGTTGTCGTCCACGCCGACTCCGGCCTGGGTCATGGTCTCTTCGGTGGTCAGCGGCCGGATCTCGCTGACGGATCCGACCATGGTCGTCTTGCCGACCCCGAACCCTCCGACGATCACGACCTTCACCGCGGCTGTCGCCGTGGTGGGAAGGACGTCCTCGCGCCGGGGGCCGGTGATCGTGTCAGAGCTTCTGAAGTCCATGCATCACCGCTTCGAGAAGGGACCTGTCCGGGAGAGTGGCGCGGACGATGGGCGCGCGCGATTCGATGAGTTCGGTCGCGAGGAGTTCCGTGAGGAGCGATGTCACCACGCTGAAGGGCAGACCGAGGTACGCCGAGATCTCGGCGACGGATAACGGCGCCTGACAGAGCCGCAGGATCACGGCCTGCTCGGGCTGGACCGTCGGCGTCGGCTGGGCCTTCGCGACGACCATCGTGACCAGGTCGAGCGGCGCCCGCTCACTGCCGTCGGGATCGCCGGTGATCACGTACAGCCGTTCCGGGTCGCTCAGTGCCGGATCGGCCTTTCGGCGTTCTCGTCGGGGAGGATTCATCCGGCCTGCCCATCATGGCGCGGCGGGCTCGTCAGGTGGGCGCCGATCCTGACGACCAGGTCGCGCATCCGCGACCCGACGAGCCCCGCGTCGACCGTCTCACCGGCAAGCACCGCGAGGTACGCCCCGGTTCCGGCGGCCATCAAGTAGAAGAAGCCGCCGGTGACTTCGATGACGACGAGGCGCATGAGGCCGTCGCTGTACGGGATTTCGGAGGCGACGGCGGCGGCCAGGCTCTGCAGCCCCGCGCAGGCCGCCGCGAGACGGTCGGCGACATCCGGGTCGCCGCCGTGCCGGGCGATGCGCAGACCGTCGGCGGAGAGCACCACGATCTGGTGGATGTCCGGCACGTCGTCTGCCAGTTCCTTGAGCATCCAGTCCATATTTCCCCGCTGCTGGATCACTTCAGGTCTCCCTTGTCCCAGGCATCGTCAGAGTCTTCGTCGGTCTTCGGCTCCTGCGGCACACCGTTGACGGCGTTGGTGAAGGCCTCCAGCCAGAGTCCGGGGGGCTGCGCCTTGCCGCTGTCGTTCCCCTGACCGTGGCCGCTGGTGTGGCCGTTGCGCTGTCCTGCGGTGGGGTCCACGGCCTGCGCGGGGAGGTTGTGCGAGCCCAGAGGGGCGCGGCCGCGGCTGCGGCGTTGCGGGAGACCGCCCGCGGTCCACTCGGTCACCACGGGGACGTCGTCCTCCATGGCGGCCGCGGGGACGGCCGGCCGGGTGACGGGTGCGACCGGTCCGGTGGCGGGGCGCTGAGCCACGGGGCGGGGCTTGCGGCGTGCCGGCACGACGTGCTTCATCGCCTCCTGGTCGATGTCGCTGGTGGGCCTCGATGTGGCGCCGATGCCGTGGGCGATGCCGGGAGCGGGGCCGGTGGTGATCATGGCGCGGGGCACGATGAGTACGGCGCGGACACCGCCGTACGCGGACTGCCGCAGCGAGACCTGGAGGTCGTACATCCGCGAGAGCCGTCCGACGACTGCCATGCCGAGTCGCGGGGACTCGCCGAGGTCGTTCATGTTGGAGCCGGCCTGGGCCCTGGCGAGCATGTTCTCGGCCCGCGCGCGGGCCTCCTCGCTGAGCGAGACGCCGCCGTCCTCGATCTCGATGGCGATGCCGGTCTGCACCTCGACGGCGGTGACGTGCACCCGGGTCTGCGGCGGTGAGTAGCGGGTGGCGTTGTCGAGGAGTTCGGCGCAGGCGTGGATGAGCGGTTCGACGGCCGTGCCGATGATGGCGACCTTGGCGATCGAGTGCAGATCGACGCGCGGGTACTCCAGGATGCGCGACATGGCGCCGCGCAGCACGCTGAACAGCGGTACGGGCTTGGGCCATTGGCGACTGGGGCGGGCGCCGCCGAGTACCGCGATGGAGTCGGCGAGACGGCCGATCAGCGCGGTGCCGTGGTCGATGCGGAGCAGGTCGTCGAATACGTCGGGGTTGCGCCCGTGGTGCTCCTCCATCTCCCGCAGTTCACTCGCCTGGCGGTGGACGATCGCCTGGACGCGCCGGGCGACGTTGACGAAGGCGCGCTGTGCGGAGTCACGCATCGCCTCTTCGTTGTCGACGATGTTCAGCACCGTGTAGACGAGGTTGCGCTGGGCGTCGGGCAGGTCGCGGTACAGCTCGTCCGCGTCGACGACGTCCCGGAGCACCTCTTCGGGTGAATTGCCCACGCGCAGCCGGTGGATGGCGGCCGGCAGGAGCTCCTTGCTGATCCGCACGGTCTCGTCGTCGTGTGTGGCGATGCGCCGCTCCAGGTCGACGAAGCGCCGTTCGTACACCGCGCGCTGGGTGCGCAGATCGCGTGCCCGGCGGGCGAGTTGAAGGGTGAGTGCGGCGACCACGACGGTGGCGAGCGCGCCGCACCAGACGACTGGTATCCGCGCGGCCGCGGAAACCAGTGCCACCGCGGCGGCGGTGGCACCGCCCATCAGGAGCACGGGCAGCAACATGGCGCGAACGACGGGGGTTTCTCGTTCGATCGGCGGTGATTCAACACGAACCATCTAAAACCTCTGGCGGTTGATTCGGGAGGTATACGCGCTTGCAGGACACTCAGGAACAAGCGCTCGAATTCATATCAACTCGACTTCACTACGCGTGAGCTTAGTCAGATCGGAACAGTGCTTCGGCACATTCACCCAACCCCCTGCACGAGCGCTCCCGCGGTAATACACTCACGAGTTTTTGCACGCACCGCTTCCACGCGTGCACAAGGAGTAACAAATGAGGGAAATTCGCGAGGCAGAGCACTCTTCGTACCTCACAGAGGGACAATCACAGAGGCGCCCGGAAGGTCGATTCGAGCACTCTTGCGGAAGAAGTACGGTGGTTGGAGAAGCAACCGAATGACTCGACCCCAGGACCGATCCATTCCGTACCGCACTGAGGGACTTGGGCACATGTGATCGAAGCGGATCGAAAGGAGCACATTCATGACTGAAGGGCGGGTGCACAGCGAGGTCGCCATAGTGACGGGCGGTGCGGGCGGTATCGGTGCGGAGGTCTGCCGCGTCCTCACCGCACAGGGCGCGACGGTCGTCGCAGCCGACCTGGCCCCGGCCGAGAAGTACACCGGCAGCGCTGCCACGCACCGGTAACCCCGATGGGTCACCGCGGTTCCCCGCAGGACATCGCGTACGGAGTGCTGTATCCGGCCGCCGACGAATCCCGCTTCGTGACCGGCACCGAACTCGTCGTGAACGGCGGCTGCACCGCGGTCTGAGCCGCCACCCCGGATCATGTCCGGGCACGTCCCGTCGCAGGACGCACCGGAAACCGAAGAAGCGACATACCGGAAACGAAGAAGAACGGACACACCATGGGGCCGACGCGGGGCTACACCATCGAATCGCTGGACACCGGGCTCCGGCTGATGCAGCTGTTCCTCACCCATGACGCGCTGACCGTCTCCGAGGCCGCCGAGCGGCTCTCCGTCGGCCGGTCCACCGCCCACCGGGTGCTCAGCACCCTGGAGGGACGCGGCTTCGCGATCCGGGACTCCTCCGGCCGGGGCTATTGCGCCGGTCCCGAACTGGTACGGCTCGGCCGCCCGGCGGGCTTCGGCACGGCCGTCCGCGAACAGCTCGGAGCGGTACTGGACGACGCGGTACAGCGCACCGGCGAGACCGTACAGAGTGCGGCGCTGATCGGCGACCAGATCATCATCACCGACGGCCGCGAGTCGTCGCACCCGGTGCGGGTGATGCTGGAGATGGGCCGTACGCATCCCGCCCACGCCACCTCGGGCGGCAAGATGCTGCTCTCCCGGATGACGACGGAACAGGTCTGCGCCCTCTACCCGCAGGAGGAGCTGCCGGAGGTCACCCCGAACACCCTCACCTCGCGGTCCGCACTGCTCGCGGAGCTCGACGAGATCCGCTCCTGCGGTTACGCCCTCAGCCGCGGGGAGTCGGTCCGGGGCATGAGCGCCGTCGCCGTTCCGCTGACCGGGGCGAGCTGGCGGGACCGGCTGGCCCTGATGGCATCGGCGCCCGCCGACCGCGGCGACGACGTGGCACTCATCCGCCGCGCCGAGGAACTGCGCCGGTCCGCCACGCTGTTGGGCGCACTCTGAAGCGGACTCCGTACCACCACCCATGACAACCGGCACGACCGGCCTTCTGCCGTGCCGAGCCCGCTCCATGGCCTGTACCGCGCGGAGTTCGGCTTCTCGCCCGTCGTGCAGACCCTGGTGTTCGCCGTGTACGCGGCAGCCCTCGTCCCCGCCCCACTGGTCTCCGGGCCGCTCTCCGACACCGTCGGCCGACGGCCCGTGCCGGCCGCGGCGCCGCTGTTCGCGCCGGCCGCCGCCGTGGTGTGTGTGCTGATCCTGGCCTTGCATCCACGGATGGGCAGGCCCCCGGAGCAGGCCGTCTGAGGGCCTGCTCCGGAGCCCGGCACCTCTCCCTAGTCCCAGAGGTCGGTGCTGTGGGCGTCCACCAGGGCGACGATGCGGGCGAGGATGTCGGCGGCGGACTGTGGATCGTGCCGGCGTCCGTCGCGCAGGCGCAGGGCGACATGGTCGTCGGCGGCTTCCCTGGCACCGATGACGGCTTGGTAGGGCACCAGTCGCGCTTCCCGGATGCGGGCACCCAGGGTGCCGCGTTCCGGTCCTGCGATCTCGGCCCGCAGCCCGAGACCGGTGCACCGCCGGGCGAGCGCCTCGGCATTCGGCAGTTCGGCTTCGGAGACCGGGAGGATCGCCAGCTGGGTGGGGGCGAGCCAGGCGGGGAAGGCCCCGCCGTGTTCCTCGATGAGGTGGGCGACGGCTCGCTCCACGCTGCCGATGATGCTGCGGTGGATCATGACCGGCCGGTGCTTCGCGCCGTCCGGGCCGATGTAGTGCAGGTCGAACCGGGCCGGCTGGTGGAAGTCGACCTGGACGGTGGACAGGGTGGACTCCCTGCCCGCACTGTCGGTGACCTGGACATCGATCTTCGGGCCGTAGAACGCGGCCTCTCCCTCGGCCGCCTCGTAGGGCAGGCCGGAGCGGTCGAGGACCTCGGCCAGCAGGGCGGCGGAGCGCTGCCACATCTCGGGGGCGGCGACGTACTTCCCGCCGGGTCCCGGAAGGGAGAGCCGGTAGCGGGCGGGGCTGACGCCCAGCGCCCGGTACGCCCGGCGGATCAGTTCCAGCGCGGCCTGCGCTTCCTCGGCCGCCTGGTCCAGGGTGCAGAAGATGTGCGCGTCGTTCAGCTGGATGGCCCTCACACGGGTCAGTCCGCCGAGCACTCCGGAGAGTTCGGAGCGGTACATGCCACCCAGCTCGGCCATGCGCAGCGGCAGTTCGCGGTAGCTGTGGGAGCGGGAGCGGTAGATGACCGCGTGGTGCGGACACAGGCTGGGCCGCAGCACGACCTGCTCCCCGCCCAGGTCCATCGGCGGGAACATGTCGTCGCTGTAGTGCGACCAGTGCCCGGAGATCTCGTACAGCTCCCGCTTGCCGAGCACCGGCGAGTACACGTGCCGGTAGCCCGCCCGCCGTTCGGCGGTGCGGATGTACTCCTCCAAGGTATGGCGCACGACTGCGCCGTCGGGCAGCCAGTACGGCAGTCCCGCGCCGATCAGCGGGTCGGTGTCGAACAGGTCCAGCTCACGGCCGAGCTTGCGGTGGTCGTTCATGACGGTCTCCTCGCGGTCGTCGGACGAGTGACCACAAGGCGAAGTCCCGGGGCACTCGCCCCGGGGCTTCGGACTGAACAGCTGTCAGCGCGCCGGGACACTCTCCGGCGTCGTCGTCATGGCAGCGCGCTTCATGCGGCGGACGTTAGCAGCGACGTACCGTTGTCCGCGCGGGATTTGTTTCCGGCGTTGCCGGCCCTGCGGCGCTGCCCGGCAGTGCGGTGCTGCCCGGCAGTGCGGTGCTGCCCGGCAGTGCGGTGCTGCCCGGCAGTGCGGTGCTGCCCGGCAGTGCGGTGCTGCCGGTCCCGACCGCGGGCCGACCCGGCGGAGTCCCGGCCCCCGGTTCAGCGCCGGGCGCCGCCGATGCGTCCCTCCAGCTGCACCAGCAACTCGCTGAGCTGGGCGCTGAGCCGGGTACGGGACTGCTCGTCGAGGCCGGACAGCACCATGCGTTCGTACGCCAGCTGCCGGGGAAGCAGCCGGTCGACCAGGTCGCGGCCCTCCTCGGTGAGGCGGACATGGGCGACGCGGCGGTCGCGGGCGTCGCTGCGGCGGTCGACGAGCCCACGCTCCTGAAGGACCCGCAGACGCTTCGTGACGGCGGCGCCGGAGGAGAACGTCTCCCTGGCCAGCTCGCCGGGGGTGAGTTCGCGGTCGGTACGGCGCACGGCACCGAGCAGGTCGAACTCGGCGCGGGTCAGACCGGCGGCGCGCAGCGGGGCGTCCTCCGCCTGCTGGAGCAGGGCCGCGCAGCGGTTGATACGGCCGATGAGTTCCATCGGTCCGGTGTCCAGCTCCGGGTTGACGGCCTGCCACTGCCGCACCACCGAGGCGACGATGTCGTCGGTCACACCGCTCCGTTCTCCTGGGCGGGGGCGATCAGCCCCTGCCGTGCTGCTGTCGCCGCGAGAGTACGGTGTCCGGCCTGCTCGGCCGCGAGGACCTGCTCCTGGGGCAGGGCGCGCTGCCACCATTCGCCCGCTGCGGTGTCGTCGGCCTCGCGCAGTTCCACGAGCGATCCGGTCAGCCTGCGGCGCGCGGCGTCGAGGGCGGCGGGCGTGGGCTGCGGGGCGGCGAGCGCGTGTACGGCGTGGGCGCGGGCCCGGTCGGTGGCGGCCAGGGCCTTTTCGAGGCGTCCGGCGGCCCGGCGGTTGGTCACCAGCATGGCGGCGAGGATGCCCACGCCGGCGCCGATCACAGTGTCCAGGACCCGGTCGCGGATGAGCTCACCGGCCGGGTGGGTGCCGCCGAACTCCAGGACCAGCAGGGCCATCGGCGTGACGGCGATGGAGCCGAGCCAGTAGTTGCGGGTGATCAGGGCCTCGGCCGCGAAGCCGAAGAACAGGCAGAAGCCGATGAGGGCCAGCGGTCCGGTGCGGCTGACCGGGAGGACGGCGGCGAAGACGAGGACGCCGAGCAGATTGCCAAGGGTCCGCTGAAGGGCCCGGTTCCAGGACAATGTCACATTGGCCTGGTACAGGGACGCGGCCGTGACGATCGCCCAGTAGGGCCGGCCGACGCCGGCCGCCTGGGAGACATATCCGGCCAGGGCGCAGCCGATGAGCACACGGGTACCGATGGGGAGCAGCGGGGAGCCCGGGGCGAGGTTGCGCAGCAGTGCGCGGCGGGCGTCGCGGCGGCTTCGTGTGTGCCGGGCGGCCCGTTCGGCGTCGATGCCGAACAACTCATCGGACGTGCCGGGGGCGGGCGGCGGAGTGGGGACGGGTCCGCGGGCACGGGTCTGCCGGGCCCAGGCGCGGAGCCGTTCGGGGTCGGAGGCGGGAGCGGGGGCAGCGGCGGGAGCGATCGGGGAAGCCCCGTGTGCGCCCCCGGCAAGGGCGGCCTCGGCGTGGACGACGAGACGTTCGAGAGCCCGGCGTACGGGCGTGGGGCGTCCGGCGGCGAGCAGCGCCTGCCAGGCCGTGTGCACGGCCGCGACCGCGGCGCGCCGGGTGCGGTGGCCGGGGGCGGTGACGTATGCTGCGGCCGCGTCGAGTGCGCGGGCGGTCGCCCGGCGCTCCGGACCCTCCCTGCGGATCATCGCGGGGCCGACCGTGACCAGCCAGGAGATCACACCCGCGGCCAGGGTCAGCGCGAGGTGGCCGGGTACCTCGCCGAGGTGCTGCGGGGCGAAGAGTGCGGCCGAGGTCACGAACGTGAAGATCACCGGCCCGGGCGGGCCGATGCGGGTGGCGTCGCAGAGCATCTTCTGTCCGGCGGCGAGCAGTGCGCCCACCGCGATCAGCACGGCGGTCGATCCGGTGAGCGAGGCCGCGAGGAGGGATATCGCCATGCCGATGACCATGGAGACGACGACTCCGGCCACGGCTCGGGCGCGGCGGGCGTACGGCAGGTTGTGGCCGTACAGCGCACAGAGCGAGCCGGCCATCGTGTACATCACGAGGTCGAGCCGGTCGATGGCGAACAGCAGCAGATCCGGTACGGCGGTGGCGACGACCACACTCAGCGCCGGCTTGAACCACATGTCCGAGGGCCGGGCGAGGCGCAGGGGTGCGGCCAGCGGGAGTTTGCGGACCGAGGGCTGCCGGGATCGGATGGTTGTATCGCTCACCCAAATACTTTAACAGGTATTACACCTGTAAAACATTTTCTTCGACGACGAGGCCGCGGCACTGATGGCCGCTCCCTCCGTGAACCCATAGCGTTCGACTGCACGAGGACAGACAGGCACGTGTCGATGCACCCACGAAGGAATCCGTATGAAGCTCACCAAACCGGTGCCCAGCGGTCCCTGCTGGATCGAGCTGAGCACCCCTGACATCCCGGCTGCCAAGTCGTTCTACGCGGCGCTCTTCGGCTGGCGCTCCGAGACCGATCCGCGTGAGGAGGCGGGCGGCTACACCATGGCGCACCTCGCAGATGCGCGAGTGGCCGCACTGAGTCCGGTCTACCAGCCGGGACAGCCGCCCGCCTGGACGGTCTCGTTCGCCAGCGAGGACACGGACGCCACGGTCGAGAAGGTGAAGTCGGCGGGCGGCTCGCTCCTGGTCGGCCCGATGGACGTGTTCGACCAGGGCAGGTTCGCGGTGGTCGCGGACCCGTCCGGTGCGGTGTTCTCGCTGTGGCAGGGCCGCGCCTTCGCCGGCGCCGAGCGGCTGAACGACCCGGGCGCGCTCGGCTGGGTCGAACTCATCACCCGGGAGGCCGACCAGTCGCTCGCTTTCTATCCCGCGGTCTTCGGATGGACGGTGAACACCGCTTCGGAGGGCTACACGCAGTGGGGCGTGGCCGGCGAGGACTTCGGCGGCATGCTGATCATGGACGACAGGTTCCCGCCGGAGGCGCCACCCAACTGGCTGCCGTACTTCGCCGTGACGGACGTCGACGCGGCGGCGGCCACCGCGCAGGGGGCGGGCGGCGAACTGCTGATGCCCCCGACGAGCGTTCCGGACGGACCTCGGATCGCGGTGGTCCGGGATCCGCAGGGTGCGGTGTTCGGTATCCACCGGGCGGGCGACGAGGGCCAGTAGCCAGGTCCTGTCGTCGGAGCCGGATGCCGGGCGGGGCCGGATGTCGACGGACGCCGACGGGCAATCGGGTGGTACGGGCCCTGCCGCCGGGCGGGGTCCCGTACCTCTTGGCCGCCGTTCCGGCAGGTGACACGCTTTTGGAGTCGCTGGACGCCGAGCACCGGGCCACACTGATCGCGACACCCGCGTACCCACCGGTTCGACATCCGCCTGCAGTTCGACATCCGCCTGCAGGGGGACGGCGAACGGTCTTCCTGGAGTTCAGCTGATGTACGAGAGCGATGTCGGACTGCTCGCCCCCGGGCGGGCCGGCTCACCCGCCGAGACGGCCACCGGCGACAGCGCCTTTCTGCAGGCGATGCTCGACGCCGAGGCCGCGCTCACCCGCGCCCAGTCCGTCTGCGGGCTCGCCCCCGCCGAGGCCGGGCGGGCGGTGACCGCGGCGGCCGACGCGAGCCGATTCGATGTGCGGGATGTGGCGGTGCGCGCACGTGCGAGCGGCAATCCGGTCACCCCGCTGGTCTTCGACCTGGTGGCCGCGGTGGAGGAGGACGTCCGGCCGTACGTGCACCGGGGCGCCTCCAGCCAGGACATCCTCGACACGGCCGCCATGCTGGTCGCCGCCCGGGCCCTGGCACCGGTGCTCGACGATCTGGCACGGTCCGCGGAGGCGGTGGCACGGCTCGCACTCGCACATCGGAACACCCCGATGGCCGGCCGTACGCTCACCCAGCACGCCGTGCCGACCACCTTCGGACTGAAGGCCGCCGGGTGGCGTGCGCTGATCCTCGACGCACGGGACCGGCTCTCGGCCGTACGGGAATCGCTTCCCGCGCAACTCGGTGGCGCGGCAGGAACGTTGGCCGCCTTCAATACCTTCACGCCCATCGACGAAGCCGAAGCCGAAGTCACCGACGACGACGGCCGGGGGCTGACCGTGCTCCAGGCATTCGCGAACGAACTCGGTCTGGCCGAACCGCTGTTGCCGTGGCTCAGTCTGCGTACCCCGATCGCCGATCTGGCGGGCGCGCTCGCCTTCACGGCAGGTGCGCTCGGCAAGCTGGCGGCCGATGTGCTCACCCTGTCCCGTACCGAGATCGGCGAGGTCACCGAAGGGAAGGGCGGTGGTTCGTCCACCATGCCGCACAAGGCCAACCCGGTGCGCGCCACGCTGATCGCCGCGGCCGCCCGTCGTGCCCCCGGCCTGGCGGCGACGCTGTACGGCTCGCTCGCAGCCGAGGACGAGCGGCCGGCCGGGTCGTGGCACGCCGAATGGGAGCCGCTTCGCGAACTGCTGCGGCTCGTCGGCGGGGCCGCTTACGACGCTGCCGAACTCACCGACCAACTGCGCGTCGTCCCGTACGCCATACGGGAGAATCTCCAGCTCACCGACGGGCTGATCGTCTCGGAGCGGCTGGCCGCCGTGTTCGCCGAGCGCATCGGCCGCAAGCGAGCCGAGGAGGTTCTGGTGAGCGCCGCCGCCCGGGCCCGGGCGGAGACCACGGATCTGGCCGATGTCCTCGGCGATGTGCTGGACGAGGAGCCCGAACTTGCCGGTCTCGATCTTTCCGACCTGACCGAACCCGCCCGGTACACCGGCTGCGCAGGCGCCCTCACGGACCGTGCGCTGGACCGCGGATAACCGCACTCGCCGTCCGCTACCCGGTGGCGCCGCTCATTCGCCACACCGGTCAACGAGGGACGTCGTCCCCGCGGATCCGGGCATGGACGTGCATGTCGTGCCAGCCGTCGGCATGCAGAATGCCCCGGCGCCTGGTGCCCTCCAGGGCGAAGCCCGCTTTGGCCGCCACTCGGCAGGACGCCTCGTTCAGCACGGAGTGGGCGAGTTCGAGGCGCTCGAACCCGATCTCGTCGAAGGCCCAGCGCGCCAGCACCGAGACGGCTCGGGGCGCGACGCCGCGTCCGCGGGCGGCCGGCAGCGTCCAGTAGGCACATTCGGCGTGACCGATGGCCGGCGTCAGGGAGCGGAGCGCGACCCGGCCGAGCACTTCCTCGGCTCCGCCGGCCACGCTTGCGGGGCGGACGACGGCCCAGTGGGCTCCGGTCTCGCAGTACCAGGCGCTCCGCCACTGGTCGATCCAGTCGCGCGCCTCGTCCTCGGAGTCGGCCCGGCGCAGATGCCAGCGCTGGATGACCGGGTCGGCGAAGGCGGCGAGGACGGCCGGCGCGTCCGCGTACCGCCACGGCCGCAGGAGCAGGTCGTCGGCGACGGGCAGGGCGGGTTGTACGGAGTCCGCGAGGCGCCCCGCAGGGATATGGGGCGGCACCAAGTACGGCATGGGCGCATCATCGCACGGGGCGGAACCCGTTCCGGCGGTACACGGGAGCCCCCTTGTGCGGAAGATCGCACAAGGGGGCTCCCGCGTACCCGCGTCAGCCGAAGCCGCGGGCGTCCTGCTTGAGGGCGGTGTCGACGGTCAGCGCCGTTGCGACGACGAGGCTCAGCAGCGGCTCGGGCAGCTGGTAGTGGATCTGCAGCACATAGTTGTCCGCCGTGGTGAACAGCGTCTTCGCGAGGCCTTCCCAGGTCTTGGTGATCCGGGCTATCTCCGCGTCGTTGTGGTCGACGATCGCGAAGTTCCAGGCGCGCCAGTTCTCCGCCTTGATCGCACCGATCTGCCGGCCCTCCGCCATGATCGCGAAGTTGATCTTGCCGATGGCGTTCTGCTGGACGATCTCGCCGACCGGCTGCCCGTCGGGGCGCTGCACGATGACCTTGGACTTGATGAACTTCGCCGGGCGGGTCAGCAGGAGTTGCGGCTGGCCGTACGCGTCACGGATCTCGAGGCGGTGGGTCAGGTACTGGTCGATGCTGCTCAGGAACCGCAGCACCTTGCGCAGGGCGCTCTGGCCGACCTGGACGACCGAGCCGACGGTGTTGCCGTGCTGGTCGAAGACGCTGTACTCGTTCGTCACCTCGATCAGCTTGGCCTTCTGGTTCACCACCAGGACCTGCTGATTGAAGAGCGAGCCGGCGCCGGGAACGCCCCCCTGCTGGGGCTGGACCGCCTGCGGCGGAACCCCGGGCTGCTGGTGGGCGACCTGCTGATGCTGCGGGGCGGCCTGCTGCGGCGGCACCTGAGTCTGCGGCTGAGCGGGCGCCTGGGCCACGGCCTGGGGCTGCTGCCCACCGGCCGGGTTGGTGTGCTCGGTCCACCGGGAACCGTCCCAATAGCGCAGCAGCTGGGGCGAGCCGTGCGGATCCGGATACCAGCCCGCAGATACGTTCGAGTGCGTTGTCACCGGGGCACACTACCCCGTCCCTCCGACAACGGCGGCCGCGTCCCGTACATCCACAGCGTGCACCCCTCGTTGAAACTTCACACACCACGTACGATGGCGGGGATGAACAGGCTGAGCGAACGGACGCACCGACGACGGCAGAGCGCCCACGCGTCGGCCGTTCTCGGCTGGCTGTTCGTACTGCTCGCCATGGTCTCGTGCTGTTCGGTCGCGGCCGTGGACTCGTCCGCGCACCGGATGGCAGCCCCGGGCTCGGCCTCGCACCAGTCCGGTACCCGTACCGCAGCCGCCGCCCGGGCCATGACGCCCGCGCATCCCGTGGCCGTACGGACCGTAGTGGCCGATGCCCCCGAGGACCGGGGCGTCGGCAGTTCCTGCCACGGAACCTCCGAGCATGCGACACCCGTCGTACTGCCCGGCCAGAGCGCACCCGTGGCACTTCCCGGCGTGACCGCCACAGCCCCCGTCGCCCCGCTCACCGGCGCCGCCGCGATCCGCGGCCCGTCCAACGACGCCGTGCGGGAAGTCGACCATCTGCGTCTGCAGGTTCAACGGATCTAGAGGCAGGGCCCGCCCTCGGGACACCGAGGACGTTCTCCCGCATGCCCTCAGCTCCATCAGTCTTGTTGAACCGAAGGACGACTCTCCATGGCTTCCGCCAAGAAGCAGAACCCCCCTGCTGCCGCACGCCGCGCCAAGCTGGAGGAGGCCCGCCGCAAGGAGCGGGCCCGCGAGCGGCGCAGCCGCATCATCACCCTCACCGCCTCCGTCGCCGTGATCGCCGCACTCGTCGCGGGCGGCGGCTACCTGATGTCCGCCGCCAACGACAAGGAAGAGGCCGAGGTCGAGGCCAAGTCCTCACCCGTGCAGGGCGAGCGGACCTGGGACAAGCTCTCCCGGAACCACGTCGAGAAGAAGGTCGACTACCCGATGAACCCGCCGGTCGGCGGCGATCACAACCCGGTGTGGATGAACTGCGATACCGATGTCTACACCAAGGCGATACCGAAGGAGAACGCCGTCCACTCCCTTGAGCACGGCGCGGTCTGGGTCACGTACACGAGCAAGGCGAAGCCGGCCGACGTCAAGAAACTGGGCGAGCGGGTCGAGGCCACGCCCTACTCCCTGATGAGTCCGGTCGAGGACCAGGCCGCCCCGCTCATGCTCAGCGCCTGGGGCAAGCAGGTGACGGTGACGAGTGCCACCGACGCACGCGTGGCGCAGTTCTTCACCAAGTACGTGCAGGGTCCGCAGACCCCGGAGCCGGGCGCGGCCTGCAACGGCGGGGTCGCCCAGTGACGTCCGCGGTCCGCTCCTCGCGCCCGATGATGATGGCGGGCGGTGTGGTGCTGCTGCTGGCGCTGGGCCTGGTCGCGCTGATGCTCGTACGGCCGTCGTCCTCCGCGGGCTCCGCCGCACCGGCGACCGCACCCTCGGACACGTCCGCCGATGTCGGGTTCGCGCGCGACATGTCGATCCACCATCAGCAGGCGGTCGAGATGTCGTTCATCGTGCGCGACCGTACGTCCGACGTGGCAGTACGCCGGCTCGCGTACGACATCATCAACACCCAGGCCAATCAGCGCGGCATGATGCTCGGCTGGCTGGAGATGTGGGGCCGGGCGAAGTCGTCAAGCGCACCCCCCATGGAGTGGATGGGGCACACCGTCACGCCCGGAGGCGACGGTTCGCTGATGCCGGGCATGGCGACCGACACCGAACTCGACGCACTGCGGGCGGCGAAGGGCAAGGACGCCGAGGTGCTGTTCCTGAAGCTGATGACCGCGCACCACCGTGCCGGTGCGGAGATGGCACAGGCGGCGGCCGCCGCGGCCGGAACCGATGAGATCAGGAATCTGGCGGCGGGCATGGTCCTGGGCCAGCAGTCCGAAATCGCACTCATGGCGGACATGCTCAAGGAGCGCGGTTCGACGGCCTGAGCGCCGTACGTTCCGACGGCCCGTGCGGGCGCCCGCACGGGTTCACCTTCACCGGCGGCCCGTTCGCGGCGGGTTCCTTCTCCCGCGAACGGGCCGCCCTCGGCGACGAGACGGCGAACGGCCTCAGGACTTAGACCGACCGGCAAATGGGGGGTGGGAGAAGGAGCGGGGCTGAGTGCGTGCAGCTGCAAGGCGGAGGATTGAGCCAACGCGATGGGGTCTCCCCTGCTCGAGCGAAGCCGAGAGCTTGGGGAAGTTGGTGATTGACGACAACGCCGGAGGGGGTCCCCCCTGGCCCTTAAGGCCTTGGGGGAGTGCGTGCCCAGCCCCGCGACGCCGCCCCCCATTTGCCGGTCGGTCTTACCGGTCACAAAAGCTCACCAGCTCACAGGCTGATCGCACAAGGGATCGCATAGGCTCGGATCCAACATGAAGAGCAACCTCACACCGCTGGGGCCCAAGGCCGACAAGGACACCGTGCGCCGGAGCAACCTCAGTCTGGTACTGCGGGCCGTCCGCGACGAGGTCGAGGCGACCAGGGCCGGGGTCGCCGCGCGGGTGGGACTGACCCGGGCCGCGGTGTCCTCGCTCGTCGAGCAACTCATCGACATCGGGTTCCTCACCGAGTCCGGCAAGACCTTCAGCGGGCAGGCGGGTCGCCCCGGGACCGCGCTCAAAGTGGCGCGCACGGGGCCTGCCGGGCTCGGTGTGGAGGTCAACATCGACTATGTGTCGGTATGTGTCGTCGATCTGGCCGGCACCGGCCGGGTACGGCTCACCGAGCACCTCGACAACCGCGGCGCGCCGCCCGCGGAGGTGCTGGCGCGGGCGGCCGGGATCGCGGCGCGCACCCTGGAGTCGGCACGCGAGCAGGAACTGTTCCCGGTCGGGGTGGCGCTCGCCCTGCCCGGTCTGGTCTCCGGCGGTGCGGTGCGCCAGGCGCCCAACCTGGGCTGGAATCAGGTTCCGGCCGAGGAACTCTTCGCCGCTTCGCTCGCCGCCGAGCAACCCGGTCGCGAGGCACTGCCGGTGAGTTCGGAGAACGAGGCCAATCTGGCGGCGCTCGCCGAGCTCTGGTTCGGCGGACTCGACACGGTCCGCAGTTTCCTCTATCTGACGGGCGAGATCGGCGTCGGTGGTGCCCTGGTCATCGACGGTGAACTCCTGCGCGGGGCGCACGGGTTCGCCGGGGAGATCGGGCATGTGGTGGTGGATGCGGAGGGACCGCAGTGCCGGTGCGGCTCGCGCGGCTGTCTGGAGCAGTACGCCGGACAGGCTGCGCTCTTGCGGGCCGCCGGGATCCAGGAGTCCGGCAGCGGCTCCGGGGTGGCCGAGCTGGAACGGCGCGCCCGGGCCGGGGACGAGCAGGCGGTGGCCGCTGTCGCGGAGGCCGGCCGGATGCTGGGGCGGGTGTTGTCCGGGACGGTGAATCTGCTCGACCCGGACGCGGTGGTCCTCGGCGGGATATACCGGAACCTGATGCCGTGGCTGTCACCGCCCGCCGACGAGGAGCTGACCGGCCGGGTGGTGTCCGGGCTCTGGACCCCCGGGAGCCGCCGACTGCGCGCCTCGTCCGTGGCGGGTGACGCGGCGCGGGGAGCTGCGGCGCTGGTGATGACGGGGGTACTGGCCGACCCGGTGGCGTACGCGGACGGCCGGGAAACCGGCTGATCCGCCCCTGTGCGTGCGGGCCGGGCAGTCGGCTGATCCGCCCGCACGGGCGCGGGCGGGCACGGACCGGACAACCGGCCGATCCACCCCCACCGGGTACAGGCCGGGCCGTCGGCCGATCCACGCGAACGCGCACGGGTGTGGGCCGGACATCTGGATCTGGTGTCCGGCCCACACCCGTGGCCCCGCGTCGCTGCGGGCCGGGATCAGCGGACCCCGAGCAGGTGGTCCATCGCCAGCTGGTCCAGGGCCTCGAACGCCATGCCCCGTTCCGCCGCCGCGTTCACGTCGAACTCCTCGAACGCCGACCGGTCGGCCAGCAGCCCGCCCACGCCGTCCTCGGCGGTGGGGCGGGCCAGCTCGTCGAGCCGGGACGCGCGCAGCGCCTCCTGCACGGCGGGGTCGGCGCGGAAGGCGGCGGCGCGCTCCTTGAGGATCAGGTAGTTGCGCATGCAGCCCGCGGCCGAGGCCCAGACACCGTCGTAGTCCTCGGTCCGCGGCGGCTTGAAGTCGAAGTGCCGCGGGCCCTGGTAGCCGGCCGTCTCCAGCAGGTCGACGAGCCAGAACGCCTGGCGCAGGTCACCCGCGCCGAAGCGCAGGTCCTGGTCGTACTTGATGCCGGACTGACCGTTCAGGTCGATGTGGAAGAGCTTGCCCGCCCAGATTGCCTGCGCGATGCCGTGGGGGAAGTTCAGCCCGGCCATCTGCTCGTGCCCGGTCTCCGGGTTGACGCCGACCAGCTCCGGGCGCTCCAGACGCTCGATGAAGGCGAGGGCGTGACCGATGGTCGGCAGCAGGATGTCACCGCGCGGCTCGTTCGGCTTGGGCTCGATGGCGAACTTCAGGTCGTACCCCTGCTCCGTGACGTAGTCGCCGAGCAGGTCGAAGGCTTCCTTCATGCGGTCGAGGGCGACCCGGATATCCTTGGCCGCGCCGGACTCGGAGCCCTCGCGACCGCCCCAGGCCACATAGGTGGTGGCGCCGAGTTCGACGGCGAGGTCGATGTTGCGCAGGGTCTTGCGCAAGGCGTAGCGGCGTACGTCCCGGTCGTTGGCGGTGAATGCGCCGTCCTTGAACACCGGGTGGGTGAAGAGGTTCGTCGTCGCCATGGGGACGACGAGTCCGGCCGCGTCCAGCGCCTGCCGGAACCGCTTCACGATCCCTTCGCGCTCGGTGTCCGTCGAGCCGAACGGGATCAGGTCGTCGTCGTGGAATGTCACACCGTACGCACCCAGCTCCGCGAGCCGCTGCACGGAGTCGACCGGGTCGATCGCCGTGCGGGTCGCATCGCCGAAGGGGTCGCGCCCCTGCCAGCCCACCGTCCACAGTCCGAAGGTGAACTTGTCGTCGGGCGTGGGCGTGAAGCGTTCCGTCATCGTCTGGCCGCCTTCAGTGCTGTCGGGTTCCATGACCGGTCGAGGTGGCCGAACCCTATTTGTTTACTGTCATGACTAATCATGCATCGAGTGCACCCGGCACGTAACCCCGCATAGCCAGAAATCCGGAGAGACCACTGTTCCCCCGCCGGATCGATCGCGTAATTTGTTTTCCGTACGATCAAATTTCTGTGGCGGCATACCAGCAACCACACCCCGAAGCGACACATGCCCCGCAGTCATCTCGCTGCATCCGTCTCCCCGCAGCCATCTCCCCGCAGCTCAGGAATGAGGTCACCCATGCCGCCGCGTACCGTCGTCATCGGTGTGGACAGCTCCACCCAGTCCACCAAAGCCGCCTTCGTCGACGCCGGAACCGGCCGGCTGCTCGCCGTCGGCCGGGCACCGCATGTCGTCACCGGCGAGGCGGGAGCCCGCGAGAGCGACCCGGAGGCGTGGTGGCAGGCGCTGCGCGACGCCGTCGCCGCCGGACTGAAGGAGTCCGGCGTCGCCGCCTCCGCCGTGACCGGTATCGCGGTCGCCGGGCAGCAGCACGGGCTGGTCGTCCTCGACCGGACGGGGCGTCCCCTGCGCCCCGCGATGCTGTGGAACGACACCCGCTCCGCCCCGCAGGCCGCCGCCCTCACCGCGGCACTGGGCGGGGCCGAAGCCTGGACCACGCGGACCGGATCCGTACCGGTGGCCTCCCTCACCGCGACGAAGTGGCAGTGGCTGCGGGAGAACGAACCGGAGAACGCCGCCGCGGCAGCGGCCCTGCGCCTCCCCCACGACTTCCTGACCGAACGCCTCGCAGGCACCGCCGTCACCGACCCCGGTGACGCCTCGGGCACCGGCTGGTACTCCACCGCGACCGGTGCGTACGACCCCGAACTGCTCGAACTCCTCGGTCTGGACCTCGCGTTGCTGCCCGAGGTGGCCGAGACCGGTGCGACCCGCATCGGTTCGCTGACCGCCGAAGCGGCCGACGCGCTCGGCCTGCCGGCGGGAATCGCCGTGGCCGCGGGCACCGGGGACAACATGAGCGCCGCCGTCGGCCTCGGGCTGGGCGGCGCCGGACTGCTGGACCACCCCGTCCTCAGCCTCGGCACCTCGGGAACGGTCTTCGCCGCCTCCCGGACACGGCCCGCGTCGACGGCACTCTCCGGCTTCGCCGCGGCGGACGGTACGTACCTCCCGCTGGCCTGCACCCTCAACTGCACGCTCGCCGTGGACAAGGTCGCCGCACTGCTCGGCCTGGAGCGCGACGACGCGGTCCCCGGCGACGAGGCGGTACTCCTCCCCTACCTCGACGGCGAACGCACCCCCGATCTGCCCACCGCCTCCGGCCTGCTCACCGGGCTGCGGCACGACACCACCCCGCAGCAACTCCTGGGCGCCGCCTACGAAGGCGCGGTCTTCACCGTGCTGCGTGCCCTCGACGAACTCCTGCGGGCCTGCGGCCTCGACCCGGCCGACCCCGAGGTGGCCGCCCGGCCGCTGCTCCTGATCGGCGGCGGCGCCCGGGGGCGCACCTGGGTGGAGACGGTACGGCGGCTCTCCGGCCGGCCGGTGATCGTGTCCGGGAGCGGCGAGTTGGTGGCGCTGGGTGCGGCCGCGCTGGCCGCCGCCGCGGCAACCGGCGAGGACCCGGTCGCGATCGCCATCGGTTGGAACACCGGCGAGGACACCCAACTGCCCGCCGTTCAGCGGGACTCGGCAACCTGGGAGCGGGTCGGCTCGGCGCTGGAACGGGCCGCGGGCCCACTGCTGGGCAGGGCCTGACACCCGTACGCCCAACACACCCTGGCCCCTGCACAGCTCTGCATGCCGGAGCCGGCCCCACACACCCCGCAAGGGACACTGACCGGCTGTCACTTCCCCTCGACCGGCCCGGGTGACGGCCCGTCGGCCGCCTCCGGACCGGTTTGGGGAAGCGAAGCGATCTTCAATAGTATCCGGCGATGATCATAAGAAGAAGGCTGACGGTCGGGGTGGGCATCCTGCTCGCCACCCTGACCGCCGGGCTCGGTTCGGCGCTCCCCGCCGCAGCAGATGAAACCCCCACCAAAACCTCCCCCAAGGTCGAGCTGGTGCTCGACGTCAGTGGCTCCATGCGGACCCGTGACATCGACGGCCAGTCCCGGATGGCCGCGGCGAAGCAGGCGTTCAACGAGGTCCTGGACGCGGTGCCCGAGCAGGTGGAACTCGGCATCCGGACGCTCGGCGCCGACTACCCGGGCAATGACCGGAAGGTCGGCTGCAAGGACACCAAGCAGCTCTACCCGGTCGGCCCACTGGACCGCACCGAGGCGAAGACCGCCGTCGCCACCCTGGCCCCCACCGGCTGGACCCCGATCGGCCCGGCCCTGCTGGGCGCCGCCGACGACCTCGAAGGCGGCGACTCCACCCGCCGGATCGTGCTGATCAGTGACGGCGAGGACACCTGCGGCCCGCTCGACCCGTGCGAGGTGGCACGTGACATCGCAGCCCGTGGCATCCACCTCGTCATCGACACACTGGGCCTGGTGCCGAACGCGAAGATCCGCGAGCAGCTGACCTGTATCGCCGAGGCCACCGGCGGCACCTACACCGCCGTCCAGCACACCGATGAACTCTCCGGCCGTGTCAAGCAGTTGGTCGACCGGGCCGCCGAGCCCGTCGTCACGCCGGTGGCGACGGAGGGCGCGGACCGCTGCTCCGCGGCACCAGAGCTCAAGGCGGGTCTGTACACCGACCGGGAGAAGTTCGGCGAGCACCGCTGGTACCGGGTGGATGTACCGCCCGGGCAGGAGTTGCGCGCCTCGGTGAGCGTCTTCGCGGACCGTGCCGTGAACAATGACTACGGCGTGCTGCTGCGGGCGGTGACCGTACACGGCCGGGAAATCGTCCGGGGTTCGGAGTCGGGCACCGGCCGCACCGATGCGATCTCCTCCGGCCTGCGCTACCCGAAGCCCGAGCAGGACGACACGGACAGCGGCGACAAGCCCGCCGCCGAGACCGTGTGTCTCCAGGTCAGCAACTCCTACTCGGCCCCCGCCTCGGTGAAGACCGCGCCGGGCATGCCCCTCGAACTGACCGTGGACCTGGTGGACGCCCCGGACGACGCGGCCGATGTCGCCGCGTTCGGTCTCGGCCGCGGCTGGTGGCTGCTGGGCGTACTGGTTCTCACCGGACTGGTCGCGGGTCTGCTGACCGGCTGGATCTCGCGCTGGCGCATCGCCGTCTGGAGGACCAACTGATGCGTACGACACGTGTGCTCGCGAGTGCGCTGCTGACCGGCCTCGCCCTGCTGACCTCGGCGGGCGCCGCCGCGGCCGACGACCCGTCGGCGAGCCCGAGCCCGAGCGCCTCGGACGACGGGTCCGGCCCCACCGAGGCCGGCACCACCTTCCGTACGGCCACTGCGGTCCAGCAGAACCAGCGCGCCACCGCCGGGGCGTCCACGGGTGACTACCTGTACTGGGTGTTCCCCGCCGACGCGGGCCAGCGGGCCACCGTCAAGGCAAAGATCACCCTGCCGGAGAGCGCCACCCGGCACGGCGCGTCGACCTGGCAGGTCGATGTGTACGACGGGCTGCGGCGCCGCCAGGCCTGCATGTACGGCCGCCAGACCGGGAAGGCGGCGGCCGACGCGTCGACCGTCGAGCTGACCTGCGTGCTGCGGACCGTCCGCGCCTGGTCCGAGCCGTGGGCCAACGACCCGCTGCCGGGCAGCTACTACGTACGCCTCACGGTCGTCGACCTTCCCTCGGCGGACCTCGGTCTTCCGGTGCAGACCGAGGTCGAGGTCACGGCCGTCGACAAGGGCGGCGCCGGGGATGTGGACGGCACACTCGCCGAGCCGCTGGTCCCCGGTGTGTCCTCCGTCGAGCGGGCCTCGGACTCCTCGGCCGCGAGTGGCGACGACGCGTCGGACGAGGTCGCGCTCGGCAGTGAGCCGGAGGACGGCTGGGCCTCCGGCTGGTGGACCGACCGCTGGCTGTGGACGGTCGGCGGCGGAGTACTGGGGGCGCTCGCGGCCGTCTTCGGCTACTCCCTCACCCGCGGCAACGGCCGCCCGTCCCGGGTCCCGCCGGGCGTCTGACCCGCACATCACAAAACGGGCTCCGGACCACGAGCCCACCGGACCGCACCGCCGGACGGGCCGAGGACCCGGGCCCGTCCGGCGACGGCGGACAGATCCCGTCGACCGTCCAGCCGCCCGTACGTTCTCGGCACGGCGCCCGCTACCCTCGACAACTCACGTACTGCACAAGGCCGATGACACCTTCCATGCCGTGCGGTACTGCTGAAGTCAGGTCGCTGCGCATCACGTCGGATGCGCCACAAGGGAGCGGAGACTTTCATGTCCACGGAGACCGGCCCGGCCGTCGATGCCGAGCCGCGAGGCCACACGATCGTGCCGGGCCCGAAGGGGCTGCCGTTTCTCGGGAACCTGCCACAGTTCGGAAAGAATCCCCTCGCCTTCTTCGAGCGACTGCGTGGTCACGGCGACATGGTCGGCTGGCGATTCGGCCCCAACCCGTGTGTGTACATAGCCGATCCGGAGTGCATAGGCGAGCTGCTCACCGAGACGGAACGCACCTTCGACCAGCCCGCACTCGGTATCGCGTTCCGGACCGTGCTGGGAAACGGCGTTGTGGTCGCCCGAGGTAAGGACTGGCGGCGGAAGCGGTCACTGGTGCAGCCTTCCGTACGCCCCAAGCAGGTGCGGTCGTACGCGGCGACGATGGCGAGCAGCGCGGCGGAGCTGGCGGACACCTGGTCCGGTGGTGAACGCGTCGACATCAAGCGCGAGATGGCGGCACTGACGCAGAAGATCGCGGTCCGTACGATCTTCGGCGTCGACACCCCGGCCGACGCCGATGCGATGGGCCGGGCGATGGATGTGGCGCAGCAGGAGATCGGCAAGGAGTTCGCCGGTATCGGCGCGCTGTTGCCGGACTGGGTGCCGACACCGGGCCGGGCCAGGATCAGAAAGGCCGCCGCGGTCATCGACGCCGAGGTGGGCCGGGTCGTCGCCCGTCACCGCGACGGCGGGGACGATCGCCCCGATCTGCTGAGCCGGCTGCTGACCGCGGTGGACGAGACGGGTGCGCACCTCACGGACCAGGAGATACGTGATGAGACGGTCACCCTGTACATCGGTGGGCACGAAACGACCAGCTCCACTCTGGTGTGGGCCTGGTATCTGCTGTCCCGCAATCCGCGGACGCGCGCCGCGCTCGCCGAGGAACTGGACCGGGTACTCGGCGACCGTGAGCCGGAGTTCGACGACTATGCCCGGCTGACGTACACCCAGTCGGTGGTCAAGGAGACCCTGCGCCTGTACCCGACGATCTGGCTCGTCACCGGCGTCGCCAAGGAGGGTGCGCGGATCGGTGGTGTGCCGATGCCGGAGGGCACCAGGGTGTGGACCAGTCAGTGGGCGACACACCGCGACGAGCGGTGGTTTCCCGAGCCGGAGGAATTCCGTCCCGATCGCTGGGATCCACAGGACGGCGACGACATCGCGGAGTACGCCTGGTTCCCGTTCGGCGGCGGCCCCCGGGTCTGCCTGGGCACACGGTTCGCGATGGTCGAGGCGGTGCTGATCCTTGCTGTGCTGGCACGCCGATTCGAACTGGAGGTGGACCCGGGCACCGTCAACCCTGTACCGACGCTGACGCTGCAGCCGGACCGCGAAGTCATGGCGACGGTCCGACCGCGGTAGCCGCGTACGGGGTGGGGTGGCCGCGGCGGTCTCCCCCACCCTCGCCCAGCGCCCCGTTCCCCGGGCAGCACGCCAACGCCCGGGCGAATGGGTGCGTGGCAACGCCGGATATATCGAACCAATATGTCCGATCTGTCGCGAGGATCGGGGTATACCGGTCACACTGGCGCTGTCGGCCTCACCGACCGCGGGGCCGTCCGGCCGCATCCGCAGGCTGTCGATCCAACGGGAGAAACACCATGCGTCTCCGCTCCGCTCTCACCTCCGCACTCACCGTCGCAGCCGCCCTGACGCTGGCCGCCACCGCGGCGTCGGCCACGACCGGCAGCACCGCCACCCGGGCCGTCAGCCTCCCCGGGATCTGTCCGGAGAAGGCCCTCGATGTGCATGCCTCACCCGGCGGGCAGCGGAACGTCGCCCGTATCAGCGTTACCAACCATGGCGACCGGGCCTGTGTCGTGGACCGGATCCCGACGATCACCTTCCGGGGTCTGGACGGCTCCGCCGAAGCCGTGCCGCCTGCCGGGAGCGGACCCTACGTGCTCGCGCGGGGCGAGCGAGCATACGCCACAGTCCGCACTGCGGACCCGGCGGCCACCGAAGGGCATGTCGTCGGCAGCCTGTCCGTCTCGGCCGACCCCTCCCACCTGGGCGTCACCTTCCGTGCGGCCACCGTGGGCATGCCCAGGGGTGTCCATGTGTGGGTGCCGGTCACCACGCTCTGGCAGGAGTCGCGCGCCGCGGCGGACAGCGCCCTGGCGGACGCGTTGGGCTGACAGGCGGGGCGGGGGCATGGGCACCCGCCCCCGCCCCGGCCCCGCCCGGACTGCGGTTCAGCCGGTGATCAGGGCCGGATCGCTCGTACCCGCCTCGCCCGTCTCGACGTGGCCGGCGAAGCGGCGCAGGAATGTGGTGTCCGTGTCGGAGACCACCGAGATGTCGTACCAGCGGCTGCTCCCCCGCAGGTCCACCGAGTGGGTAACGGTCGCGCCCGCGCGTACCGTGAACGTCTGGACCGATCCGGTGTATGCGTCACGAACCGTCAAATGAACGTCTCCGGAACCAGCTTGACGCATCGCCAGGTCAAGATGCCCGTTGGTGGCGTTGTGGCGGGCGGTCACCTCGGGCCCCGCCGCCTTGCCGGGTCCCTTGAAGGTGCGGAGGAAGCCGTTCGGACCGTAGACGCTGAGGTTGGTCACACCGCTCGAATAAGCCGTGTTCCAGGCGTCAAAGAGGCTCTTGCCCGCCTCGGTGGTGTACGTCCACGGTCCGTCGGTACGGTTGGCGGACGTCACCAGGAACTGCGCCCCGGCAGCGCCGCCACCGCTGAAGGTGAGGCCGTACTTTCCGGTGGCCGGGTTCGCCGAGCCGTCCACGAACGGCGCGTACGGGAGCGGCCGGGTGGGCCGGGAGCCCGGTTCCTGTTTCGGCATGCTGGCGACGGCGGGCGGCGCGGGCACGTAGTCGGGGTGCCGGTTGCGGTCCGGGGGCAGGTACCCGGCCGTGGAGGGCAGGGCGACCGGGGCGGTGTCCGTACGGCCGAAGTCGAAGGCGGAGGTGAGATCACCGCAGATGGCACGACGCCAGGGCGAGATGTTCGGTTCCTTCACCCCGAAGCGGCGTTCCATGAACCGGATGATCGAGGTGTGGTCGAAGACCTCGGAGCAGGAGAACCCTCCGGTGCTCCACGGCGAGACGACCAGCATCGGCACGCGCTGCCCCAGACCGTACGGGCCTGCGGCGTAACCTATTCTGCCCGCAAAGTAGTCGGCGGAGGTCGCCACGGTAGACAGCCCCTGCGCGGCCCCGGAGGGCGGGTACGGCGGCACGATGTGGTCGAAGAAGCCGTCGTTCTCGTCGTACGTGATGAACAGGGCGGTCCTCCCCCACACCTCCGGGTTGGACGTCAGCGCGTCCAGCACCTGCGCGATGTACCAGGCACCGTAGTTCGCGGGCCAGTTGGGGTGCTCGGTGAAGGCTTCCGGGGCGGCGATCCAGGAGATCTTCGGCAGGGACCCGGCCTTCACATCGGCCCGGAGCCTGTCGAAGAGCCCGTCGCCGTTCTTGGCGTCGGTCCCGGTGCGCGCCTTGTCGTAGAGGGGGTCGCCGGGCTTGGCATTGCGGTAATTGTTGAAGTAGAGCAGCGAGTTGTCACCGTAGTTCCCACGGTATGCGTCGCTGATCCAACCCCAGGACCCGGCGGCGTCGAGCCCGTCGCCGATGTCCTGATAGATCTTCCAGGAAACCCCGGCCTTCTCCAGCCGTTCGGGGTACGTCGTCCACCCGTACCCTGCCTCGTCGTTCCCGAGCACGGGGCCGCCGCCGGTGCCGTCGTTCCCGGTGTGTCCCGTCCACATGTAGTAGCGGTTGGGGTCCGTGGAGCCGATGAAGGAGCAGTGGTACGCGTCGCAGACGGTGAACGCGTCGGCGAGGGCGTAGTGGAACGGGATGTCCTCGCGGGTGAGGTAGGCCATCGTCGTCGCCGACTTGGCGGGGACCCACTGGTCGTACTTGCCCTTGTTGAACGCCCAGTGACTGCCCGCCCAGTCGTGGTTGAGGTCCTGGATGAACTGGAGCCCGAGGTTGTCGGCCACGGGCCGGAACGGCAGCACTTCCTTGATGCCGGACGACTGGTGCCACACCGGCTTTCCGCTGGGCAAGGTCACCGGACGCGGGTCGCCGAAGCCGCGTACACCCTTGAGCGTGCCGAAGTAGTGGTCGAACGAACGGTTCTCCTGCATCAGCACGACGATGTGCTCGACGTCCTCAAGGGTGCCGGTGGCACCCTTGGCCGGGAGGGAGGCGGCGCGGGCGATGCTGTTGGACAGCATGGTGAAGGCGGCAGTGCCTCCGGCGAGTTGCATGAAGCGGCGTCGGTCGAGTTCAGCCATGGGTGAGGACCTCTGTGGGGTGAGGAGGTATCGGGGCGCAAGCGACTGGAGTGTTCCAGAGTCCGCCGGGCTGCGAAAGAGCGACGTGGTGTGGGTACGGTGGCGCTCCGCCGAACAGCAGCCGACGAATGGGCGTGCGTGGCGGGCGCGGCCGCGGTGGCCTGTCCGGCCCCGATCCCCCGGACAGGCCGGAGGGCCGCCCGGACGGTTCGGGCGGCCCTCGGTGTCTCCTCGATACGCGTCAGCCGTGCAGCAGGACCGGGAACGCTTCCATGTCGTTCTGCGTCATCACCGGCAGCTTGCGGATCTCCTCGTCCGCAATGGCCGGCCGCAGTCCGGGGAAGCGCCGGAACAGTGCGGGCAGGGCAATGCCGGCCTCCACACGGGAGAGCGCCGCTCCGGGGCAGATGTGAGGGCCGTGACCGAAGGTCATGTGGCGGATCGGGGCCGGCCGGGTGATGTCGAAGGCATCGGCGTCCGGTCCGTGCTGCTCGATGTCGCGTCCGATGGCGCGGTAGGAGATCACCACGCCCTCGCCCTGCGCGATCACGTCGTCGCCCACCTGAATGTCCTCGGTGGCGAACCGCATCAGCAGATGGGTGGTGGGGGTGTCCCAGCGCAGCGTCTCCTCGATGACCGTCTCCCACGGGATCTCGCCGTCGAGAACCTTGCGCAACTGGTCGGGGTGGCTGAGCAGGGCCCGTACGGCATTCAGGATCAGCCCGATGGTGGTCTCGTGCCCAGCGGCCACCATCGCCTTGAGATTGCCCACCACCTCTTCCTCGGTGAGTGGCTCTCCGCCTTCTTCGGCGAGGATGAGCGCGCTGGTGAGGTCGTCGGCCGGCCGGGCGGTCCTCTCGCGTACGAGGGCGGCGTAGAAGACGTCCAACTCGGCCAGCAGCGCCAGGCGTTCCTCGTGCGGTGTGAGCATGGAGAAGAACGCCTTGTACCGCTTCGTCAGCATGGGGTGCTCGGCCTCGTCCACCCCCATCAGCATGCCGACGACCCGCATCGGCAACGGCTGCGCGAACACGGACTTGAGGTCGACCGCACCGCCCTTGTTCTTCTCGCTCTGCTCGGCGAGGGCATCGAGCAGTTCCTCGGTGAACTTCTCGATCTCCGGGCGTATCTCCTCCAGCCGGCGCGGTGTGAGTGCCTGGGAGGTCTTGGTACGCAGCCGTCGGTGCTCCGACCCGTCCACGGTGAACATGGAACGCCCGGCATCGATCATGCCGATCAGCGGCCAGGCGTGCGTGACCTCCCCGCGCTGCCAGAGTCCCCAGGCGTCGAGATCCTTCACCAGGCGGGGGTCGACGAGCAGTTGACGGGCCACGGCATGCCGGGTGATGGTCCAGGCCGGAACGCCGAGCAGTTCGATCCTGGCGAGCGGACCGGCGTCACGCAGCCGCGCCGTCTCACCGTCGAGATCCTGGACCAGCGGGTCGATGACGACGACCCCGCCACGCGAAGTGGCCTCTTGGGCAGCAGCGTGCGGGCAGTTCAAGCGAAGTCTCCTGTCGGACGTGCGGGGGTGAACCGGACGGGCAGCGCAGTCATCCCCCGCAGGAAGGCGGACTGTCGCCGGACGAGCTCCTGCGCCGGCACGGACAGCTCCAGGTCGGGCAGCCGGTCGAGCAGCACTTCGATGCCGGTACGGGCGGCGATCTCTGCGATCTCCTGGGCGGGGAAGGGACAGCGGTATTCGCCGTGGCTGAACGCCAGATGCGCGCTGTTGCCTCCCTGGCCGGAGATCCCCGCCGTGGTCGAGAGATGCTGCCGGATGTGCGGATCGGTGTTGGCGGCGCCCAGACCGAGCAGCACCATGTCACCGGCGCGGATGCTCCTGCCGCCCAGCCGGGTGTCACGGACCGCCCAGCGACCGGCGAGGATCTGCGTCGGACCCTCCTCCCAGAGCACCTCGTTCATGACCTCGGCGACACTGTGCCGTCCGCCGGAGAGCGCGACTGCGAACTGATCGTCGGTGAGCATCAGCCGCAGCGAGTTGCCGATCCAGTCGGCGGTGGTGAGGTGCCCTGCGGCCGTGATGGCCATCAGGTCGAGCACGTACTCCTCATCGGTGAACTCGCCGGGGTATGCCAGCATCCGGGAGGTCACATCGTTCCCGGGCACGGCCTGCCGGGCCGCCAACAGCCGCTGCATGTGCTCCCCGAACCGCAGATGAGCCTCCTGCGCACCCGGTCCGCCGTCGGCGAGATCCCTCAGAACGCCGGCGATCAGCGCCCCGTCCTCATCGGGGAAGCCGAGCAGACGGGCGAGGACGAGTACGGGGAGCGGTACGGCGAAATCGGCGATCAGATCGGCCGTACCGCTTTCACAGAACCCGTCGACGAGCCGGTCGGCCAACTGCTCGCAGTCTCCCCGGAGTTCGAATGGCTCGACCTCTTCCAGGGCCTGCCCCACCATCGCGGCGTGACGCCGGTGCTCGGCCCCCGCTGTGAAGTAGATGGACGGCATGGGCCGGCCGATCATCGGCAACAGCGGCCAGTCCTCCGGGATGTGCTCCCACTGATTCCACAGTCCGACGTCCCTGGGGAACAACTCGCCGTCACTGGTCACCTGGTGGAGTTCGCGGTACCCGATGACCAGCCAGGCAGGAAACCCGCCGGGCAGCTCGACGGGCACAACGGGCCCGTGTTCGCTTCGCATGGCGCGGTAGACGAGATGGGGTTCGGTGTGGAACTCGGGACCGCTGAGCCGTACGGCGGACGCGACGGCGCTCGCTGGGCAACCTCCGCCAGGCGCCGACACGGAAACGGACGAGCGCTCGGGCACACCGGATGCGGGCATCGTCATCGTGCGGACTCTCCTGTGCCGAAGGCTTCGCGCGTTGTGGTCGGACGATCAACGCGGCTTCACTATAGGTTTCACGTGCGGCCCGACGCCGACAGCGCCTGCGCGTCACTCCTTGACGCCGATTCCACCGAAGGCATCGACGTCGGCGGGCACGCTCGCGCTGTCGGCGTCGGGCCGCCACTCACTGAGCCGGACGAAGCCGGGGTCGAGGATCCGCAGCCCGTCGAAGAGCGTGACGATCTCGCCGGGCTCGCGGACGTAGTACGGCACCGCGCCGCTCTCGATGTATGCCTTCTCCGCGGCGATCATGCCCTCGCTGGTACGCGTCCCGTCGTACACCACGAGGTGGCTGCCGGACGGCAGGCCCGCCATCAGCCGGCCCACCACTTCACGGGCCCGCGAGAAGTCGCCCGCGTGACCGAGTATGCCGAGCAGCATCAGGGCCACAGGCCGGTCGAAGTCGAGTGTCTTCGCGGCCTCGGCAAGGATGACGTCCGGCTCGTAGAGGTCGGCATCGATGTAGTTCGTGACACCCTCGGGTGAGCTGGTGAGCAGCGCACGGGCGTGCGCCAGCACGAGCGGGTCGTTGTCCACGTACACGATGCGTGACTCGGGGGCGATGTCCTGGGCCACCTGGTGGGTGTTGTCGGCAGTGGGCAGACCGGTCCCGATGTCCAGGAACTGCCGGACTCCCCGATCCTCCACCAGGTGACTCACCGAGCGGCGCAGAAACTGCCGCCCCGCTACCGCTACGTCGACAAGGCCCGGGAAGAACGTCTTGATCTGGTCACCGATCTCACGGTCGACCTCGTAGTTGTCCTTGCCGCCGACGAAGTAGTTCCAGAAGCGGGCGGAGTGCGGCCTGGTGGTGTCGATCCGATCCGACACCGGCGTGGCAGGCAGGGTGACGGATGACTGCTGCTCGCTCATGGAGACCTCCGGACGCGAAAGTGATCAAGCTATGGCCTCAACCTACCTGGGCATCAGGAGAGTTATGGGCATATGCGTTTTCGCCAACGTCCCGCGGCATCAGTCGGGCCAACCCACCCACCTCGGCGAGCAGCTCACACGGCGGCTGATCCAGGTCCTCGCGGGGGACAGCCCGGCCGCTTCACCGGCCCGCGGTGAGGGTGTCGAGGAGGGCGGCGGTGAACTCCTTGGGTTTGTCGATGTGGACGGCGTGGCCGGCGTCGGGGATGGCGGTTTCGCGTACGGAGCCCCCCGTGGCGGCGTAGTGATCGAGTGCGTGGCGGGTCTGGGCGACCATGGGTTGGGCCGGGCAGTGTTCGGCGCCGGGCCAGCCGGGGACGACGCCCAGTGCACCGAGGTGGGCGAGGTCGAAGAGCGAGGTGTCGGAGACGATGAGGTCGTCGGTGCCGCGGATCCAGCCGATGGGCGGTTTGGGGTCGATCCGGTGCAGGTCGTCGATACGGAAGTGGGTGGGGGCCATGGCGTTGAGGACACCTCGGCGGCCGGGGGCGGTGCCGGGCCAGTGGTCGCTGGGACGGGTGTCGCCGGGGTAATGGTCGTCACCGGTGCGGGTGGAGAGCATGGCGTCGACGAAGGTGTCCTCGAATGCGGGGCGGAGCGGCGGTTTGACGTAGCTGGAGGCAAGGACGGCGCGGGGGGAGAGTGGCGAGTCCTCGCTGCGGTCGCCTTCTTTGAGGCGCTGGACGAATTCGGGGTTGACGGTTCCTGCGCCGGAGCCCGCGCCGTCGGGGTGGTTGAGTCGGCCGTCGGGACCGTGGGTGCCGCCGAAGCCGTAGGGGGAGACGGGGTTGACGAGGGTGAGGCTGCGGACGGCGGTGGGGTGATCGCGGAGGTGTTGGAGGGCGATGCCGCCGCCCATGCTCCAGCCGACGAGGTGGACGCGGTCGAGGGCGAGGGCGTCACAGAGGGCGGTGAGGTCGTCGCTGTAGTCCCGGACGCCGCGGGTGGCGTCGACGGAGAGGGAGTCGGTGTCGCCGAAGCCGCGGAGGTCGACGGCGAGGGGGCGGTAGGCGTGCGGCAGGTCGAGCATGGTCTGCTGCCAGAAGGTGGCGGCGGAGACGTTGCCGTGGACGAAGAGGACGGGTTCGCCGGTCCGGCCGGGGAGTTCGAGGAGGTTGAGGGTGAGCCGGGGGGTGGTGATCCGTCGAGCGTGGATGCCGGGGAGGAGTGCGGGCGAGGTCATGGTCCGTCCTTGGGAGTGGCAGGGTCAGCCGAGCCAGGCGGCGATCTGGGCGCCGGCGGAGGAGTGCCAGCCGAGTTGGAGGTGGTTGGCGGTGGAGATGAGGGCGGTGCCGGCGACGTTGGCGATGCCGGTGCGGTCGAGAGCACTGTCGACGAAGACCACGCCGTCGCTGGGTCCGCGGTTCTCGTTGTAGATGCCGAGGACGCTCGGGGATCCGCCGGCGAGGAGGTAGGTGGCGACGGAGCCGGGGATGCCTGCCTTGTGGAGGGGGGTGATCAGGGAGCCGGCGTCGATGGCGGTCTGGATGCCGGTGCCGGAGGTATAGAAGCCCTGGCCACCGTGGTAGGTGGTGTACCAGTCCTGTTGGGTCATGTCGATGCCGTAGGTGGCGTCCCAGCGGGCGAGCATCTGGCGCTGTCCGGGATAGACGTCGTAGCCGTCGGTGGGGGCGAAGGCGAATTCCGGGTGGGCGGTGTAGGTGCCGTAGCAGGTCATGTAGAGGTGGGGCGAAGGGGCGTTGACGCTGCCGCCGCACTGGGGCCAGATGCTGAAGTCATGGGCCCAGCCGTGGGCATAGGGGTAGTCGTAGCCGCCGTTGGGGCCGCCGAGGGTGATGAGGCGGCGTACGTCTCCGGCATAGGGGCGTCCCCAGGTGGGGCGCAGTGAGGAGACGTAGGCTCGGGTGGACATCTCCCCCTTGCTCCAGCCGACGAGGTCCACCTGACTGACGCCGAGCCGGTCCTTGATGACGGCGATGGCGTCGCCGACCTGCTGGGCCTGCATCAGGTTGTCGCCCTGCTTATGGGCGAAGTTGACGGCGAAGACACGGTAGCCGCGGGCAGCGAGGTACTGCATGAGTCCGGTGCTGGGGCAGGAGACGGCACCGCAGCCGTAGCCACCGGCTTCGCCGGGGTTGGCCCAGGCGCGGTCGGCGTTGTCGTTGGCGCCGTGGACGAGGAGGACGGGGGTCTGGTGACTTCCGCTGTTCCAGCCGGGGGCGGAGTAGAGGAGGAAGCGGCCGGAATGGGGCTGCTTGACGCCGCCGAAGAAGGTGCGTCGCTGACCGTCCTGGTCGCCACGGCCGTCCTGGGGGTACTGCTCGGCATGGAAACCGCTGGTGGTGTCGAGGTAGCGATCGACGTGATCCCAGCCGTTGGCGACGGTGGTGTAGGTGGCTTCGAGGGTGAGGTAGCTGGGTGGGGCGGCGTGGGCCTGTGTGGTGGCTGCTCCGAGGCTCAGCAGTGTGAGAAGCAGGCCGAGCAGGGTGCTCGTTGCTCTGCGCATTGCGGCTCTCCCGTCCGGGGTGGGCTCGGTGGTCCGAATCCGCCACGGTAGGGCGGTGCGGGGGACCTTCCCATGGAGTGGGCAGCCATAGGTGCGGGGCGCAGGGGTGTGTCGTGTCGCCATGTGCCGGGTCCCGAAACCCGGGTCTCGAAACCCGAGTTGCAGCACGACCCTCCTCACTCTTTCGTGGGTACGCAGCAGGCTCTTCGGCCGAGTCCTGAGCTTCGGGATCCGGGCGCCGGGACACGAACGGCAGGACCCGGGCGCCGGGATCCGAGTGCCTTCTTTGACCGGCGGGTCATAGGGGGGTGGGAACCCCCCTGACCTCCCCGCCCCGTAACGGCGAGCAAGTACGACTAATCGTGACCGGCTTGCGACGCGTCGTCGCACCTGCTTACGGTGCCGCCACAACAAAACGACCCCGACGCGGTGTTACGAGCACCATGCCGGGGTCTCACCCCAAGATCGAAGGACCCCGATCTCGTGGCTACCGAGAACCTTAGCGCCGCCCTGCCCGCGCCCGCATCCTCACCCCCGTGCCGTATGGCCAAGCCCGGTTACGGCAAGCGATGCGTACCGGACCAACGCCGTCCCCACGCCGATGACTTCGCGCTGCTGCCCGCTCGCGAGGGCCATATCGCCGGATTCATCGACCGCCTGCCCGAAGGCGCCGCGATGAGCGTGAAGACGCTCGCGAAGCAGCTCCCGCTCTACGGCCAGCAGGCCGTCAGCACCGCCCTGACCGCCCTGTCGGTGGCCGGTCATCTGCGTCGAGTACGGCGCCGGGTCGGCGAGGGCGAGCAGGTCCGCTGGGTCTTCCGGACCTTCTGGACCCGCGCCGCGCACGACAACGAGTGGTGGGCCGCCTACCTCGCGGCCGAAGCGGGCCAGGGCATCGTCCCGGCGGAGATCCAGGAGTTCGCAGCCGAGGCAGCAGCTACGGCCCCGCCGCCACCTTGGGTCCCGGACGAGACCCTGTCTCCGGCACCTGCTGCGGAGCCCGTACGCGGCGACGCGCCACAGCCCGCGCCGCCGACCGCCGTCGATGCCCTGTCCCCGTCGCTCTTCCCGCCCGCACCCGTCCGGCCCGCCCGCGTTCCGGCCGTCGTACCGCAGCAACGGAGTGCCACTCCCCCGCAGACACAGCCGACACCCACACAGTCCCCGGCGCCCTCCTCGGCCCCGGGCCCGGAGCGCCCCTCCGCCGCCTATCTGGCGCTGGCCCAACTCGGCCGCACCGAACCGCGCCTGGCACTTTCCGCAGCCGACTGCACGGTGTTGGAGGAGCTGGCCGCGGGCTGGCTGGCGCGGGGCGTGGCCCCGGACTACCTCGTCCGGTCCCTCGTCGCCGGGCTGCCGGGCGAGGTCAACTCACCGCTGGGCTTCGTCCGCCGCAGGCTCCGCGACAAGATGCCACCTCGCCTGCCCGCCACTGCCGCCCCCACCGCCCAGGCTGCTCATACCCCCCGCGTGATGATGGAGTGCACCCAGTGCGGTGTCCCCGGCCGCCCGGAAGCACTCCCCGACGGCCTCTGCCGCGCCTGCCGCCGACCCGCTTCGGAGCCGGATACGCCCCCGGCCCCGATGACCGGCCACGTCACCGCACCCGTCACAGAACGCGATGTACACGGTCTCGTCGCCGAGCTCCGCGGCATGCTCAAGTCCCCCTGAACCGGCCAGGAAATGGGCAAGCACAGCCCCCTGCCTGCGCCCTCAGCAGAGCACTTCGGCCCACACGCACTTGGTGCAGGCATCGAGAACCGCGCATCCCCAGCGGCTCGCGTACGCCTCGACGAGCAGCAGACCGCGCCCGGTCTCGTCGACCGGATCGCAGGGCTTCGGAGCTGTAGCCGGGAGGAGGCGTTCGGGACGGGTGTCGGTCACCTCGATACGGACGGCCTCGGGCAACAACCGCAGCGTCAGCCGGAAGTCGCGGCCCTGCAGACGCCCATGGGTGATCGCGTTGGACGCGAGCTCCGCCGTGACGAGTGCGACGGCCTGCGCAGCGGCCGAGTCGTGCGGAACTCCGCGCCACTCGGTCAGTTGCTGGACTGCGAGGGTACGGGCGAGTCGTGCACCGCGGCGGGTGCTGCTGAGCCGCAACGTGAACTCGGTTGCCGGACGGGATGGTTCGGCCAGTTGGTTGTTCGATGGTTTCACCTCGTCATGATTTCCCCGTAAGACGCCTCCGACCAGGGATTACTCCCGTACGGCAGACAGGGGTACGGAGAGCAGGACCCCGGGGCGGAACGTTGTACGGACGTCACACCGGGCCGGGCCCGTATCGCTGATGCCAGACAGTTCCCGCTCGGGAAGGTGTCGGGGCAGTGCGTTCCGCTGACCACCGGGCCCGCGACCCCTGGGCATGTTCACCGTCCGCGCCAGACTGCACGCAGGCCGTCGGACTCCGTACGCTCAGTCAGCGTACGGGCACGTTCGGTGGACAGCATGACGGCCGTTCCGTCACCCTGGGTGAGTTGAGCGCGGAAAGTTCGCGCGCGCATGCACCTGGAGGTGGCCGCGTATGACGACCGACAACGCCGTTGTGGCAGGGGCTGATCGGGAGGAGCGGGAACCCGACCCCTCGGACAGTCTGCGGACTTTCGGGGCCGTCGTCCAGGCCCTCCGCGAACACGCCGGGCTCAGCCGGACCGACTTCGGCACGCACGTGAGGTTCTCCAAACACACCGTGGAGTCGGTGGAGTTGGGGCGCCGCATGCCGGATGACGCGTTCGTGGAGCGGGCGGAGGAGGCACTCGGCAACACGGGCGCGCTGAGAAAAGCTGCAGCCCATCTGACGCGCGGCGAGCCGGGACTGGCGGCCTGGTTCCGCAGGTGGGCGCGGCTGGAGAAGGTTGCGGTGAGCCTGTGCACGTACGAGTGCAGGCTGGTGCCGGGGTTGTTGCAGTCGGACGCGTATGCGCGGGCGGTGTTCGAGGGCACGATTCCGTTGCTGACGGATCAGCAGCTGGAAGCCCAGCTCGCAGCGCGGCTGGAGAGGCAGAAGATGATGCACGAACGACCTACCGTCCCGTTCAGCTTCATCGTGGAAGAGCATGTCCTCCGGCGCAGGTTCGGCGGTCCGGAGCAGATGCGGGACATGCTCGATCGCGTACTGGAGCTCAGCGCGCCGCGCAATGTGACGCTGCAAGTGGTGCCGTTGGAGGCTGGGTTACACGCGTGCCTGGACGGGCCGGTGCGCCTGCTGGAAACGCCGGAAGGGCGCCGCCTCGGGTATTCCGAGGGACAGCAGAACGGACGGCTGATCACCGATCCGAAAGAGGTGAGTCTCCTCCACCAGCGCTATGACACACTGCGTTCGCAGGCCCTGAACCCCAAGGAATCGCGGGGTCTGTTGGAGCGACTGCGAGGAGAGCTATGAGTACGACGGAACTCGCCTGGTTCAAGTCCAGCTACAGCGGCAGCCAGGGCGACGACTGCGTGGAGGTCGCTGTCGCCGAGCAGGCCGTCCATGTCCGGGACTCCAAGGACCTGAGCCGCCCAGCGTTCGCGGTCGGACGCGAGGGCTGGGGCCGGTTCGTACGGTACGCGGCGGATCACTGACGACACGTGCGGCCGGCCCGGTCCACACATGGACCGGGCCGGCCGACATCAGGCCTAAGCAGCGAGCCAGCCGAGGATGTCGGCTCCGCAGCTGACGCCCCAAGCGACGACAGAATCAGGTCCGGCATCGACCCCGTCCGGTCCTCCTTCGGACTCCTACATGTGCCGCATGTTGGCTGTCTCGGCCGCCATGCCGTCGAGGTCTGGGCTGTCGGCCGGCTGCGTGCTCGCTTCGGGGGTCACGACGCTCAGCGCGCCGTCGATGCCGCCGACTCCGTACGTGCTCATGAAGGCGATGTAGTCGGAGGGGAAGCCGACTCCCCAAGCCCGCCGGATCGCATCCCAGTCCACCTGCTCATCGGCCCCGTCATGTGGCGGCATTACCACCGTGAGTGCGGCGAGAACTGTTCCTTGAGACGGCATGTCCCCTCCAGTGTTGTGCATCGTCGGATGCAAGGTATCCGGCGCCACCGACATCGAGTTTCGAGGGTTGTGAGCTGCTGTCGGTTTGCTGAGCTGAAGTGCGTTGTAGTGAGCAGGAGTGAGTCCTGTCGGCGGGTTCACCGAGCGGGAACGGAAGTTCTAGGATCGAATGGGTGACCTTGGCGTCTATTGCTCGTTGGGCAGGTGGCAGGTGTCCAGTCTGGGGGGTGTTGTGGTGGGTGGTGTGCGGGAGTTGGCCGCGCCCTTCGTGGTGCCCGGGCCTTGCGGGGTGGCGGTCCGGGACCGTCTCAAGCACCTCACGCCCCAAGACGAGAAGGTTCTGCGTGCGGTCGGTGAGCATCAGGGCCGTCTGGCTTCCCGTGATCTCAGGGCCCGGTGTGCGGATGGTCTGGAGCACAGCGCGGACACCTGGGCGTCGCGCAAGCGGGACCTGACCGCACAGTCATCGTCGAGGATCGCCGGTGCGATCACCAAGGCCACGCACGATCAGTGGGCGTTGGCGCGCCGTTGCCAGGCCGCGCACATCCGGACGCTGGAAGCCGGGATCGGGACGCTGCGGCACCGCCTGTCCCTCCCCATCGGCGCGCCGGGAACGAAGCGGGCAGCCGGTGGCTACCGCTCCAAAGGCGAGTGGTTCCACAAGTCCCGCCGCCTCGCGGCGCTGGAAGCCCGGCACGCCGCCGCCGTCTCCGACCGGCAGGCCGGACGCGTCCGGGTCGTGCGGGGCGGCAAACGCCTCCTCAACACCCGCCACCACCTCACCCAGGCCCGGCTGACCGAAGACCAGTGGCGGGATCGCTGGGAGGCGGAACGCTGGTTCATCGCCGCCGACGGCGAGTCCGGGAAACGGTTCGGGAACGAGACCATCCGCGTCACCCCGGACGGCGAGGTCAGCATCAAACTGCCCGCCCCGCTCGCACACCTGGCCAACGCCAAACACGGCCGGTACACCCTCACCTCGACCGCGGCGTTTGCGCACCGGGGTCAGGAGTGGGCCGACCGCACCGAAGCGAACCGGGCCGTCGCCTACCGCATCCACCTCGACACTGACCGTTGCCGCTGGTACCTCACCGCGTCCTGGCAACGCCCCGTCGTCCAGACCATCCCGCTGGAGACGGCCCGCGCCCGGGGCATGATCGGCGTCGACACCAACGCCGACCACTTCGCCGCCTACCACCTCGACCCGCATGGCAACCCCATCGGCGAGCCCCGGCGGTTCTTCTACGACCTGTCCGGCACCACTGCTCACCGCGACGCCCAGATCCGCCACGCACTGACCCGCCTGATCAACTGGGCCAAGCGGTGCAGCGTGCCCGCGATCGCCATCGAAGACCTCGACTTCACCACCGAGAAGACCCGCGAGAAACACGGCCGCAAGAAGCGGTTCCGGAGGCTCATCTCCGGTATTCCGACCGGAAAGCTCAAGGCCCGACTGGTCTCCATGGCCGCCGAACAGGGCCTGAGCATTGTCGCGGTCGACCCCGCCTACACCAGCATGTGGGGTGCCCAGCACTGGCAGAAACCACTGGCCACCCCCAAGCGAAAGATGTCCCGTCACGATGCCGCCGGCATCGCGATCGGACGACGCGCCCTCGGACACCCGGTCCGGCGTCGGACGGCACCGCCCCCACACGACCGGAGCGATCGTGCGGGGCATCGGACCGTCCAGGCCGGACCAGGTGACCGGGGGCGTGAGGGAACCCGCCCACCCGCAACGGATCACGCCCCCAGAGACGTGCCGCCGAACGGGACGAGAAAGCGGCAACCCAGCGCATCCAACACCGTTCGGGATGCGCCCAGCACGCAGCAGTGGGTCCAGGACCCACTCATGCACACTGGCTAGGAACGGTCCATCTTCAGTCCGGGGTGATGGTCGCCGTGAGCTATGCGTTCACGACGGGGGCGCTGCTCTGTCTGTACGCCGTCCGGTCCGAGCCCTCGGCCCTGGTCGAGCAGACGGTCTATCTGTCGGCGTCCGCTCTGGCGGGGATCGGACGGTTCGCGCTGCTGCGGGTCGTCGTCTTCGGCGACCGGAAGCAGACCCAGTCGCGCGATGACTCGCTGAGCAAGGCTGCGGTGGCGATGGCTGCGTGAGGGGTGGCGCCCGGGGGCGTCCCGTCGGATGCGCGTCGCTCCGTCGCCCTCTGTCAGCTCTGCTCCGCCCCCTTGGTCGGCGCGATGGGTCGCGCTGGTTGACTATCGTGGCCGGTCGCGTGGGCGGCATGGGTCCCACGGGTGGGCCGGGGCGGATGAGGGGCGTACGGATGGAGAACGGGCGGGCCGGGTGGGTGCGGGTGCCGGTGGGGGATGATGCGGCGCGGTGGGCGACCCGGGGAAAGTGTCTGCGGGTCCTCGTCGTCGTGCACAACGTGACCGCCGCGACCCGGCTGCTCGACGTGCTCCCCCTGTTCGACGACGACTGGCGCGTCCAGCTGCTGGTGACCTGTCCGGGCTCGTCGGCGTTCGCAGCCGGCACGGCCGAGTTGCTGGCCGACACCGGGGTGCCGGTCCTGCCGTGGGAACAGGCGGCCGAGACAGCGGCGGACCTGGTCGTCTCCGCCAGTTTTGGCGGCCAACTGGACGTTCTTTCCGGGAAGTTGGCGATCCTGTCGCACGGTGTTGGATACACTAAGAGGCTGGCAACACCGGACACCGGACACCGGACACCGGACACCGGACACCGGGTCGGGGGCGGGGGCGGGGGCGGCGGTGCCTGCGCCCGTTTTCGGGCTTGCGCCGGAGTGGCTTCTGTCGCAGGGCGCCCCTGTCGCGGACGCGCTCGTCCTCTCCCATCCCGAGCAGTACGAACGGTTGCGTATCGCCTGTCCCGAGGCAGCGCCGACAGCCGTACTCGCCGGGGATCCCTGCTTCGACCGGATACTCGCCGCCCGTCCCTATCGCGAACGCTTCCGCCGTGCGTTGGGAGTGCGACCTGGGCAGCAGCTGGTCCTGCTGAATTCGACCTGGAACTCCGAGTCGCTCTTCGGTGATGGCGGGGGCGGCGGTGACGTCGTGGCTGGGCTGCTGGATCGAGTCGCTGCCGAGTTCCCCGTGGACGAGTACCGGTTCGCCGCCGTGCTGCACCCGAACATCTGGCACGGCCATGGGCCCGGTCAGATCCGCGCCTGGCTCGATCGCGCGCGGCGCGGCGGGCTGGCGCTGATCGATCCGCTGAAGGGGTGGCGGCAGGCTCTGCTGGCCGCCGATGCCGTGATCGGGGACCACGGTTCCGTCACCTACTACGCTGCCGCCCTCGGCACTCCTGTGCTCCTGGGGGCCGCGCCGCTCGACGCCCTCGATCCCGATGCGCCGATCTCCGCGTTCATGCGGGAGGCGCCGCGGCTCGATCCCGACGTATCACTGTCGGCGCAGATCGAGAGACTCATAGGCTGTCACCGGCCGTTGTCGGGGCCTGCCGGGTTCACCACCTCCGTGCCGGGTGAATCAGCGGTCCGGTTGCGCAGGCTCTTCTACTCGATGATGGGTGCGCCGGAGCCCGGTTGGCCGGCTTCGCTGAAGCCTCTCCCGCTGCCCGACTACGAGGTCGGAGCGGTCACTGTCCCCTTGCACGTTCTGTCGCGGGTACTCGGGCCGGGTGAGGTCGCGGTCAGCCGTCGGGCGGGCCCGCTGCCGAGGGCGGGCTCGGATCGCGGCTGGGAATTGCATGTCGCCGTGCACGAGGACACCCGTGACGTGGACCAGTTGGATCTGGCCGATGTCATCTTCCGGGACGGGGCCCCGGACGATCCGCGTTTCGGATCCCCCTCGATCTGGACTGCCGAGATACTCCGGCGCCATCAGGGCTGTTCCCTTGCCGCCTATGTGACCGGGCCGTCCGCGTGTGTGGTCCGAGTGCGTGACGAAGAGCCGATCCGGGTGGTGGCGGTACCCAGTACCGATGCGGGGGACGTGTCCGGTGTGGACCCCGCCGCGTACGCCTCCGCCCTGTACGCCTGGCTGGCCACCGGCAGCCCCGACGCGGCCGCAGCCGACAAACGGCTCGCGGAAGCGATGGCCGACGGGCTCTCCGTGCGGACAGGTACTCGGCTTCACCGCGTGCGGGTTGATCCTCTGACGCCCCCGGAGTGACGGGGATGCCAGAGGCGGGAAGAGGGTTTACGGGGTGACGCAGCGTTCTCTCATGCGTCGCAGATGCGACAGGTGGTACTCCGCGCGCTGGCCGTCGAGCGTTGTGATCGCCTCGTCGATCAGCGGCAGTGCCGCTTCGGTGTCCTCCTCGTCCAACCAGGTCTCGGCCAGATCGGTGAGCGTCCGGGCCGTGTTGTACGTATCGCCGCTCGCCCGGAAGTGGCGCAGTGCGGTCTCCAGCCTCTCGCGGGCCTCCCCGCCTTGTCCGAGCCCGCGCAAAGCTCGGCCGCGATGGCGTTCCAACAGGGCCTGGGCACGCGGCAGGTCGGCGGTTCCCTCGTCGTGTGCGCCCATCGTGTTCAGGATGACGCCCGCTTCGTCGAAGCACTCGTAGGCCTCCTGGTAACGCCACTGATGCAGCCTGAGCAGTCCCAGGAACTCCACGGCAGAGGCGTGGCCTCGCTTGTGGGCGGCCGACTCCTCGGCCCGCGCTGCCGCCAGTGTCTCCGTCTCCGCTTCCTCCCAACGCCCTAACTCGGTCAGTGAGTGCGCCAGTTGGGCGTGGAGCGCTCCGGCATCGAGGCTTTCCGGGAGATGGGCGTCGGCGAGACGCGCTCCGATGCGCAGCGCCGGCAGCAGCATCTCGTGGTGTCCCGCCTTGAGCTGCAGCGGCCACAGGGATCGGCTCGTGCGTACGGCGGTGTCCGGGTCGCCGGACTCCTCGGCGCAACGAACGGCTTCGACCAGGTTGCCCAGCTCCGCGAGCAGCGCGTCGAGGGCGGCGCCCCGGTCCGCGTACCTCTGCCCGATCCGGTCCTCGACGGGTGCCGGGACGCGCCAGCTCTCCGGGAGGGCCTGGTGAGCCGCCGATGCCGCCAGGTCCGCATATGCGTGGAGCGTGCGGGTGAGAACCGCGGAGCAGGCCGCGATTCCGTCCTCGCGGATCGCTGTCGCCTCGGCGTGTGCACGGACCCCGGGGCGGTAGTGGTAGCGGCCGTTGTCGGTGCCGCTCCGGCTGCGTTCCAGGAGCATCCTGTCGGCGAGATCCGCCAGGAGTTGTGCCGTGACCGCCGGGTCCTGGCCGGTGGCCGGTCCGGCCGTCGCGGCGTCGAAGGCGGGCCAGTTGCGCAGCGCCATCAGCCGGTACAACTTGGCGGATTCCGGCGTCAGGAGCTGGTAGTTGTCCTCCGCCGCCCCTTGTACCGGATCGCTGTCCGGTACGGCCTGACGCGGTGGAAGCGTGGGGGCACAGAGCCGGTCCGCCGCGGCGCGCAGGGCGTACGGCGATCCGCCGCATCGTGCGAGCAGCGCAGGCAGCGTGGCGCGGGCCGCGGCGACGGTGGATTTGTCGGTGATATCGGTGAGCAGACGCACGGCGTCCCTGTCCGTGAGCGGACCGACGGGAACCCGTACGGCGTCGAGGCCGGGGAACGGGGTCCGGGCGACGACGATCGTGAACACCCCGGGCGCCGACGTGAGGAACGGCCGGACCTGCGCTGCGGAGTGCGCGTGATCGAGCACGACCAGGAGTTTGCGGTCCGCTGCGCAATGGCGGAAGAACTCACCGAGCCGGTCGGTGGCGGTCGGCATCTCTTCGTCCCGCGCGCCCAGTTGGCGAAGCAGTGTGCGCAGTACGGTTCCGACGTCGCGTGCGCTCCCGGCGCCCCCGCCGCCGAGGTCGGCATAGATCTGGCCGTCCGGGAAGAGCCGGGTCGGCTGGGATCCGAAGTGCACGGCGAGCGTGCTGGAACCCATGCCGTCCGGGCCGTGCACCAGGGCGAGCCGGGGCCTTCCGTCCGCGCGGCGGGTTGCCTCTCGCTGGAGTTGCTTCATCGCTTCCTTGCGGTCCGTGAAGAACCTTATGGAGGCGGGGAGGTGTGACTGCGCGGCTCGAACCGGATTCGGTCCTCCGTGCACTCTGGACGCGAACGCGCTCCACGAGGCCGCGAGTTGCGGGTTCGTACGGATCTGCTCGTAGACCATGTGGGCCACGTCGTCCCGTTCCTGGGGGGCGACGGGCGCGGGGACCTCCCGGCCGACGATTCTCCGTACGACGCCGCCGGTCGACTCCCAGGCCCACTTGCCGGCCTCGTTGGCCATCCCCGAACCAACTGCGCCGAGTACCGCCGAAATCGCCGCCACCGAAGTGGGATCGAGCATGTCGCGCACTCCTCGTTCCCGGTGTTCCGCGCGGTGCGCCCTCCCCGGCACCGCCGCTTCCACCGTCCGGATCAACGTTAGCGTCAGACGGGTCGATATCCCTTGGACATGGCAATGATGATCGTCCTGGCCCGACGCCGGAAATCCGCCCGCCCCTCAGGGCGCCTTGAACAGCTCCGGGAAGCGGGGAGCGAGCCAGGGCTTGCGGCCCCAGGCGAGGACACGGCCGCGGGCCATGGCTCCCCATGGGTTGCACCGGCCGAGCGCCATCAGGAGGAAGGTGACCGGCTCGATGAGGATGGTGCAGTCCGGGCGGGTGGGCGGCTGCGGGGTGACGGATACGACGCCGTCGGTGAAGGTGACGCCGAAGCGGGCTCCGCCCCACAGGCGGATCGTGTAGCGGGCGGTCAGCCGGGCGATCGCAGCGGCATCGGTCACCCGGGGCATCGCCGTGATCATGAACGGCAGCGACAGCTCGACGCGGGTGCGGTCGAGCATGTGCGGGCGGCCCACCGCACGGGCGAGGTCGTAACCATGGCCGAGCATGTGTGTCAGCAGGTACGAGCCCAGCACCGCCTTGCTCATCGGGCCCAACGGGGTGACCACGTTGGCGTCCGTCGTGCACCGGTCCACCGCCGTGAGGTACGCGTCCGCGTGCGTCACGATCATCTCGGCCAGCGGACCGGCGTCCCGCTCCCCGAAGCCGGCGAGCGCGCGCTCATTGGCTTCGGCCAGACTCTGCGGCGTTCCGTCGCCGTAGCTGCGTTCCTTCCCGGCCGCGATGTCGGCCATCAGCTCGTTGGCCTGCGCCAGATGCGCTGCCGCCTGCCCGAGGGTCCATTCCGAGCCGGGCACCGGAACGCCCGTGTCGGCAACCCCGTGCAGCACCGCGGCGATCTCCTCGGCGGTGGCGCGTATCGCCTCGCCGAGCCCTTCGGGCAGCGTGTCTCGTACATCGTGTCCGGTCACTGATTCCACGTTTCTTCCCGCCTCGACCACGTCTGTGCGCCGGATGTGCGCAGCCCGGCCGCGGACCTCGTCACGGATCACCCACGGTGCCCGCGGTACACAAGACCAGGTGGCGGGGCCTGCGACAAGAGCCGGAGCACCAGAATCGGAACCATCGGCCTCCCCCGTGCCGGAACGCGCGATCTGCGCAGGGCTGCTCGGTGGCGCACAGTCCTGCGCTACCGCCCTGCCCGCCCGTCCGCGTCGGCGAAAAGGGCGGAGCGGAGCAGAATGACGGCACAGGCACCGGCCACCCGGGAGACGGCGGAACCGTCGCTGCCGGAATGCTGGTCGTGCGCCGAGCCGACACCCGCCACCGCGAGCAGCCGGCCGGCCACGAGCCCCTTGTGGCGCAACCCGGCTGTCCGGCGCCACGAGGGGCCTGGGTGAACTCATCTACGATCGTCCGCGTGTGCGCAAACGTCATAGTCGCCGAAGACGACGAGAAGCAGGCCGAACTTGTACGCCGCTATCTGGAACACGAGGGTCACGCGGTCACGGTCGTCGGGGACGGCCTGGCGGCCCTCGCCGAGGTCCGGCACCGGGAGCCCGATCTGCTGGTGCTCGATGTGATGATGCCGCGGGCCGACGGTCTGGACGTGGTACGTGTGCTGCGCGCCGAGCACCGGGAGCTGCCGGTGCTGATGCTGACGGCCCGCAGCACGGAGGACGATCTGCTGCTGGGTCTGGAACTCGGTGCGGACGACTATGTGACGAAGCCGTACAGCCCGCGTGAGTTGATGGCGCGCGTACGGACGCTGCTTCGTCGCACCCGGCGGGTTGCGGCAGGTGTCGATCCCGCCGCGGATGTGGTACTGACGGTGGGTGCGCTCGTGGTCGATCCGGTCCGGCACGAGGTGTCGGTCGAGGGCCGGTTCGTGGAGTGCACGCCCGGTGAGTTCCGGATTCTCGCCGCCATGGCGGCCGAGCCCGAGCGGGTCTTCACCCGGCAGCGGCTCCTGGAGGAGCTGCACGGCTTCGACCGGTACATCAGCTTTCGCACCGTCGACGTGCACATCATGAACCTGCGTAAGAAGATCGAGCCCGCACCGCGTCGGCCGGCCCGGCTGATCACCGTCTTCGGTGTCGGCTACAAGCTGACGGACCCGGCGAGGAATGCTTCGCGTGCGTCGTCGTAGCCGGGCGCGTGGTGTGCCCCTTCGACGTGAGCAGCGGGCGCGGCTGCCGCTCCGCAAGAGTCTGTTCGGCCGTCTGTTGGCGGTATCGGCGCTGGTGGCGGCGTGTTCGGTGGCCGCCACGGCCTGGCTTGCCGTACAGACCACCTCCGGCGCCATCAAGCAGGAACAGGGTCAGAATCTCACCGCGGACGCCCGGATCTACAACACCCTGCTCGGATACGCGGCGACCCACCCGACCTGGGACGGCGTCGACAGCACCGTGCGCGACCTGGCGCGGCAGTCCGGTCGGCGGATCGCCCTCACCACCGAGCAGCGCCGGCCACTCGCCGATTCCGCCACACGGCCGTCCCCGCCCGCGCTGCCGCCCGAGGCATCGGCGATCGTGGATCCGCTGTCCGTGGACACGGCGCTGTCCCAGACGGTGGGCCGGGCCGGCGTCACGGCCGACCGTGTCGACCCGCGCGCGGTCGGTCCGTTCCAGCTGCCCGCGGCCGAGCGTACGGCGTTGCAGCGTGCCGCCGACCGGAGTGTGGCGTGCCTGAATCGGTCCGGGGTTGCGGCGGATGTCGTCCGGGGCCCGAGTGGGCGTCCGCGCATCGAGGTCGTGGGCAACGATCCCGACCGGGTGCAGGGCACCAGGTGCGCATCCGACAAATTGGATGAACCGACAGCGACCGAGCGAAAGGCGCTGGGGGCGCTCAATCAGCTCGCCGATGCCTGCCTGAAACGTCAGGGCCGCACGGGCGTACAGCTCAATCTGGACCTGTCCTGGGGCGGCGGTCCCGAGCCGATGCCCAGCGCCGGTGTCTCCACCCCGTCGCCCGCTCCCGCGCCGAGCGTCCGCACCGGCGACGACGACCGGGCCACCGCATCCTGCGTGGGCACGGCCCGCCGTGAGCAGCTCAGTTCCTATGTCGCCTCGCCCGCACTGCTGTTCATCGGCGACGAGGGCGGCACGACCGTGCCCGGCTTCGACCTCTCCCCGGCGAACACCGCAAAGATCGCGGGTGCCGCGGCGCTCGTCCTGGCGCTCACGGTCGGAGCCACCGTGCTGGCCGGGGCCCGGCTCGTACGGCCGCTGCACGCCCTCACCGGTGCGGCACAACGGATGCGGGACGGGGAGGACTCCGCGCCGGTGCTGGTCACCGACGACAACGAGATCGGGCGGCTCGCCGCGGCCTTCAACGACATGTCGGCCCACCGCGCCCGCCTCGAAGGACAGCGCAAGGACATGGTCAGCGACGTCGCCCACGAACTGCGCACCCCGCTGAGCAATATCCGCGGCTGGCTGGAGGCAGCGCAGGACGGTCTGGCGGAGCCCGACCCGGCGTTCATCTCCTCGCTCCACACGGAGGCCGTTCAGCTGCAGCACATCATCGACGATCTCCAGGATCTGGCCGCGGCCGACGCGGGTGCGCTGCGGTTGCACCCCGAGCCGGTACGCGTCGAGGACGTTCTGAGCCAGGTCGCCGCGGCCCACCAGGCAGGAGCGGAGACGGCTGGAGTCACGTTGGCCGTCCTCACGGCGACGGCCGGCGCTTCCGGTCCCGAGCTGACTGCCGATCCGGTCCGGCTGCGTCAGGCCATCGGCAACCTCGTCTCCAACGCGGTGCGTCACACTCCGGCCGGTGGAAATGTCACATTGCATGCGTACGGCTCCGAGTGCGCAGACCTGGTCGTGGTGGACGTCACGGATACGGGCGGCGGCATCTCGGCCGAGGATCTGCCCCATGTCTTCGACCGCTTCTGGCGCGCGGAGAAGTCCCGCAGCCGCCGCACCGGCGGCAGCGGGCTGGGCCTGGCGATCGTACGGAAACTCGTCGAGGCCCACGGCGGCTCGGTGAGTGCGATGAGCGTCGAGGGGCAGGGTTCGGTGTTCACGCTCCGGCTGCCGGCAGATCCTGCGCAGACGGGGTCGGATGAATGCGGAGAGGCTGGTGGGTCGGGCGAGTCCCAAGGAGCCTCGACGAGCGTGTCGGGGAGCACGGCAGGCGGCTGCGAGCGCGGCAGCGGCGCGGGCGGACCCGAGCGTGCCGTGGGCGGCCGTGGAAGCGGTGCGGGCCAGGCCTGATGCGATGACCACAGCGATCTGACAGTTTCTTCATAACTTCACGCCAGCCTGTCGGCATGCCTTGCGCCCGGTGCTAACCGGCTTCCGGGCACACCGAGGCCGACCTGGAATGGAGCCATGCCCATGCCCCACCGTCTGTCCCTGCGTACCGCCGTCCTTGCCGCTGTCGCGGCCGGCGCGGTACTCGTCCCGTCGACCGCGGCCTTCGCCGACAGCACGCCCGCACCGAAGCCGTCCGTCGAGCGGTCCGCCTCAGCCGCCCCGGCCGGTGTCACCGGCGCGCCCCCGCGGGGCTCGGAGCCGTCGGTTGCGCCCCGTGGCGGTGTTGCCGCGGGCGACAGTCCCGCCCCGGCCGTGGTCGAGCCTTCGGCCGCGGGCGAGCGTCCCGCTGCCGCCGCTCCGCGCGGTGGCGTCGCCGCGGGCGAGCGACCGGCCGGGACCTCGGGTGACAGCACCACCGCCCTTGCCGGGTCGGCCGCAGCCGCCCTTCTGGTCGCGGGAGCGGGAACGGTCGTGCTGCGCCGCCGCTCCGCCGCTCAGCAGGGCCGCTGAAACTGCCGACGCGTCAGTCATGTCACGGCAACTCACATGCACGGCCATTTGACCGCGCACGACAACTGACCGTGCACAGCGGTTGACCTTCTCTCGTGGCGGGGGGGGGGGGGGGGGGGGGGGGGGGGGGGGGGGGTGGGGCCCCCCCCCCCCCCCCCCCCCAAAAAAGGGGGGGGGGGGGGGGGTCGCCTCGCGGTTCGCCGATGGGCACAGGGGGGGTGGGGGGGGGGGGGGGAGGGAA
>NZ_JBVJWD010000005.1:255601-355129 GCF_055602785.1 Streptomyces sp. NPDC037301 | reverse complement strand
GCGGCCCTGCTGGTGGCGACGTTCATCGCCCTCTGAGCAGGGCCGCGCCCGCGTCCGGGGGCTCAGAGCCCGTCGGGTGACCTCTGATCGGGCGGCCACGGCCTGGCACGCACGCTTCCGGCGAAGGTCACCCGACAGGCTCTCAGCCGGTGTTGCGCAGACCCGCGGCGACACCGTTCACGGTGAGCAGCAGGGCCCTGGCGAGCAGCGGGTCCGCTTCCTCGCCGCGTGCCGCCGCCTCGCGCTGGCGGGCCAGCAGCGAGACCTGGAGATAGGAGATCGGGTCCAGGTAGGCGTCCCGGATGGCGAAGGTCTGCTGGAGCACCGGGCTGGTGCCGAGCAGTTCGGAGCCGCCGGTGACCCTCAGGACCTCCTGGACCGTGAGCGCGTGCTCGGCCTCGATGTCGGCGAAGACATGCTTCAGCTCGTCCGGTACGAGTGTGTCGACATAGTGGCGGGCGATCCGCAGGTCGGTCTTGGCGAGCGTCATCTCCACGTTCGAGATGAAGTTCCGGAAGAAGTGCCACTGCTCGTGCATCTCGTCCAGAACGGTGCCCGGACCGGCCTCGCGCAGCGCCTTGAGCCCGGAGCCGACGCCGTACCAGCCGGGCACGATCTGCCGTGACTGGGTCCAGCCGAAGACCCACGGGATGGCCCGCAGCCCGTCCAGACCGGCGCCGGAGTCCGGACGCCGCGACGGACGCGACCCGAGGTGCAGCTCCGCGAGCTGGTCGACCGGGGTGGAGGCGAAGAAGTACGCGGGCAGGTCCGGGTCCTCGACCAGCCTGCGGTACGCGGCGTGCGCGGCGTCGGAGACGGTGTCCATCGCCGCGTCCCAGCGGGCCAGGGCCTCGTCGGACTGGCGGGGCGCGGTGTGCAGCGCGGAGGCCTGGAGGGTGGCCGCGACGGTCAGCTCCAGGTTCTCCCTGGCGAGTGCCGGGATGAGGTACTTGTCGGAGATGACCTCGCCCTGCTCGGTCACCTTGATCTCGCCTTCGAGGGTGCCCCACGGCTGCGCGAGGATCGCGTCGTGCGAGGGGCCGCCGCCGCGGCCGACGGTGCCGCCGCGGCCGTGGAAGAGCCGCAGCCGTACGCCGTAGCGGTGCGCGACGTCACGCAGCCGGCGCTGCGCCCGGTGGATCTCCCACTGCGAGGTGGTGATGCCGCCGAACTTGGAGGAGTCGGAGTACCCGAGCATGACCTCCTGCACATCGCCGCGCAGCGAGACGAGGCGGCGGTAGGACGGGTCGGCGAGCATCTCGTCGAGGATGACGTCTGCGGCGCGCAGCTCGTCGGTGGTCTCCAGGAGCGGCACGATGCCGATCTTGGCCCAGCCGCCGTGCAGGTCGAGCAGTCCGGCCTCGCGGGCCAGGACGGCGGCCGCGAAGACGTCGTCGGCGCCCTGGCACATCGAGATGATGTACGACTCGATGACCTCGGGGCCGAACCGCTCGAAGGCTTCCTTGACGGTGTGGAAGACGCCGAGGGTCTTCTCGCCCGCGGCGTCCAGCGGGGCCGGGGTCGGGGCGAGCGGGCGGCGCGAGCGCAGTTCCTTGGCGAGCAGCTTCTGCCGGTAGTCGCGCGGCATGTCGGCGTAGCGCCAGGACTCCTCGCCGAGCCGGTCGAAGAGCTGGCCGAGGGCGTGGTGGTGGGCGTCCGCGTGCTCGCGTACGTCCATGGTGGCGAGCTGGAGACCGAACGCGGCGAGCGTGCGGATCGTGCGGTCCATCCGCCCGTCGGCGAACAGGCCGCCGCGGTGCTCGCGCAGCGAGGTCTGGATGAGTTCCAGGTCGGCGATGAGCTCGGCGGTGCCGAGGTAGTCGCAGCCGGGGCGGTGCGGGGTGCCGCCGGCGAGGCGCTCGCGGGTGTTGACGAGCTTCTGCCGGATGCAGGTGGCCTTGAGGCGGTACGGCTCCTCGGCGTTCAGCCGCTTGTAGCGCGGGCTGATCTCGGGGAGGCGCTCCAGGTCGGCCTGGAGCGAGGTCAGCAGCTCGTCGGTGGCGCCGGTGTAGCGGATGGAGTTGGAGAGCTGCCCGCGCAGGTGGTCGATGAGCTCCAGGGCGTCGGTGATGCCGTGCTCGTGCTGGAGGATCAGCACCTCCCGGGTGACGGCGGGCGTCACGTTGGGGTTGCCGTCGCGGTCGCCGCCGATCCACGTACCGAAGGTGAGGGGGCGGGTGCCCGCGGGCAGCTCGACGCCGACCCGCTCCAGCTCGGCCGCCAGGTCTTCGAGTACGTCCCCGACGGCGCCCGTGTGCAGCTCGTCGAGGTAGTAGATGGCGTTACGGGCCTCGTCGGCCGGCTCGGGCCGGACCACGCGCAGCTCGTCGGTCTGCCAGATGAGGTCGATGTTCTCGGCGAGCCGCAGATCCTGGCGGCGCCGGTCGGCGTCGATGACGGGCGTCTCCAGCAGCTCGGCGATGCGGCGGAGCTTGTTCAGCACGGAGCGCCGCGCGGCCTCGGTCGGGTGCGCGGTGAAGACGGGCCGTACGTTGAGGTTCTTGACGGTCTCGCGCAGGTGGACCGGGTCCGCGTCCTTCAGCCGGTCGGCGGTACGGGCAAGGAGACCGCCCTCGGCGGCTCGCCGGTCACGCATCTCGTGGGCGCGGTGGACCTGCTCGGTGACGTTGGCGAGGTGGAAGTAGGTGGAGAAGGCGCGCACGAGCTGCGCGGCGGTCTCCAGGTCCGTGTCGCCGAGGAGTTCGGCCGCGGCCTCACCGTCGGTGCGGGTCAGGGCGCGGACCCGCTCGACGAGGTCGAGGAGCTCCTGGCCCTCCTGGCGTACGAGGGTCTCGCCCAGCAGATCACCGAGGCGGCGGATGTCGGCGCGCAGCTCGGGGCTGGCGGCGGGGGTCTGGTCGGCACTGCTCACGGTGTGCGGCTCCTTGCAGTGGTTGAGCACGGGGATCTCCGGGGCCTGGTGCTGACGGCACCCCGGGAAGCAGAGTGCGGACCGCGCTGTCCGACCCCACCAGGATAGGTGTCCACGCCGTCGGCACCGCTCGCGCCCCGAACGGGTTTCCCCTTCACGGGGGCCCGTCGCGCTCTCGTGCAGCGGGCCTCCGCGCTGCCATACTTACGTAGCCGTAGGTTACGGATGCGTAGCCAGAGCTGTCCGTCGTATTCCTCATCCCCAGGGGACTCCCCCATGAACACCAGCCCCGCTGTGATCGACGACACCCAGCCATCGGCGGCCGACGGCCAGGTCCTTCCCTCCGCCACGCTCGGCGGGGACGACAAACGGTCGGTCGAACAGATCGCCCTTCTGCTGTTCATCGTGGTGCCGTTCGTGGCGCTGGTCGCCGCAGTGCCGCTGGCCTGGGGCCGAGGCGTGAGCTCGCTCGATCTGGGTCTGCTCGTGGCGATGTACTTCATCGCCTGCCACGGCATCACGATCGGTTTCCACCGCTACTTCACCCATGGCTCCTTCAAGGCGAAGCGCCCGCTCCGCATCGCTCTGGCCGTCGCGGGTTCGCTGGCCGTGGAGGGCCCGCTGGTGCGCTGGGTGGCCGACCACCGCAAGCACCACCGCTTCTCCGACGCGGAGGGCGATCCGCACTCGCCGTGGCGTTTCGGCGAGAGCCTCCCCGCCCTGATGAAGGGCCTGTGGTGGGCGCACATCGGCTGGATGTTCGACGAGGAGCAGACCCCGCAGCAGAAGTACGCCCCCGACCTGGTCAAGGACCCGGCGATCCGCGGGATCTCCCGCCACTTCCTCACCTTCACGATCGTGTCGCTGGTGTTCCCGCCGCTGGTCGGCGGTCTGGTGACGATGTCGTGGTGGGGCGCGGCGACCGCCTTCTTCTGGGGCTCTCTTGTACGGGTGGCCCTGCTGCACCACGTCACCTGGTCGATCAACTCCATCTGCCACGCGGTCGGCAAGCGCCCCTTCAAGTCCCGTGACCGGTCCGGCAACGTGTGGTGGCTCGCGGTCCTGTCCTGCGGCGAGTCCTGGCACAACCTGCACCACGCGGACCCGACGAGCGCGCGCCACGGCGTGATGAAGGGCCAGATCGATTCGAGCGCCCGGCTGATCCGCTGGTTCGAGAAACTGGGCTGGGCGTACGACGTGCGCTGGCCGGACTCCGCCCGGATCGACTCCCGCCGTATCGACTCCCGGCGCGACCCCGCGCGCGCCGACGCGGCATGATTGACGACGTGGCGACCGACTCCAGCACCAGCAGCGAGAACAACCGTCCCCCCTCCGCCCGGCGCACCCGCCGGGTGAGGATGACCGGCAAGGAACGCCGCGAGCAGCTGCTGGACATCGGCCGCACCCTCTTCGCCGACAAGGGCTTCGAGGGCACCTCGGTCGAGGAGATCGCGGCCCGGGCCGGCGTCTCCAAGCCGGTCGTCTACGAGCACTTCGGCGGCAAGGAGGGCCTGTACGCCGTCGTGGTCGACCGCGAGATGCGCCAGCTCCTCGACATGGTCACCGGCGCCCTGACCGCGGGCCACCCCCGCGAGCTCCTGGAACAGGCGGCGTTCGCCCTGCTCGACTACATCGAGACGTACACGGACGGCTTCCGCATCCTGGTCCGCGACTCCCCCGTCGCCCAGTCGACGGGCACCTTCGCCTCCCTCATCAGCGACATCGCCACCCAGGTGGAGGACATCCTGGGGCTGGAGTTCAAGGCCCGCGGCTTCGACCCGAAGCTGGCCCCGCTGTACGCCCAGGCGCTGGTCGGCATGGTCGCCCTGACCGGCCAGTGGTGGGTCAACGCCCGCAAGCCGGAGAAGGCGGAGGTCGCGGCCCATCTGGTGAACCTGGCCTGGCACGGCCTGGAGAACCTGGAATCGAAGCCGCGGCTGGTAGGGCACCGCAAGAGCTGAGGGGTCGGCGTGCAGGGGCCGGCTGCGGACTCCGCCGAGCAGCGCGGCGAACGCGTCGCCGGGTACGGCCGGCACAGGGCTGTGCGCGACCTTCGAAACCCGGATACCGGACCCGCGAAGGGGTCTACGACGACTGATCCGTCGGCTGGCCGGTGGACCGGCGGACGCGGTTCCGGCGGTCGTACGCCTCCTGGGCCGCCGCCCGCAGCCGCACGTAGAAGGGGTTGTCCTGGCTGGTCTGCCACATGTGCAGATAGATCAGCATCTGGTTGAGCACGGTGTCGTACTCGACCAGCGTGCCGGACGCGTCTCCGGCCGCCTTGCCCCAGCCGACCAGGCGCTCCTTCTGAGCTACGGTGATTTTGCCTGCCTTCTCGAAGGAGTCCGCGTACCGCTCCAGCTTGTGCGGCTGAGCGCCGTAGCCCAGCTTTTCCTCCAGCATCCCTCGCTGGAATTTGTCGAACTCGGAGTTTCCGGCCAGCGCCGCCTTCAGATCGCTGAGCGCCTGCTTGCGCTCGGCCGCCAGCGCCGCGACCTCCGCATCGGTCGCCCCGGACTGCACCAGCTCCATCACCGGGCTGCTGCCGAACGCCTGGTGGGCCGCGACATGGGTCAGCTCGTGGGCGATGTGCCCCAGCAGGAACGAGGTGCCACCCCTGGCCTGGGTGTCGACGTTGAACGTGAACGCCGGGCCGCCGCCGTCGGTGGCCGGGTTGAGCTTCATGCCCGGCATGCCGCCCTGCGGGTACTGCATCCTGGTCACCAGGGGCACCACGGCCATCAGTTCCCCGATGACGGCGCGCGTCTCCTCAGGTAGCGCCGGGTCCTCACGGAGCGCCCCCAGCTTCCGGACGAAGTCGCCCATCATGGCGTGGAACCGGTCCGCGGGGACGGCCTGCGCCGCCTTCTGGGCCTCACCGGCCGGCATGCGGATGTCGAGGTCCGGGTTCTTCCCCTCACTCATCATGAGGTCGAGTTCGGTCAGCAGGCCCCGAAAGACCGCCTCGGGGTCCAGCTGTGCCTGCGCCGCCGCGGCCTGCTGGCCGAGCTGCTGGGCGCCCCCTACACGCGACCCGCCCTCGGCCTTGTGGGCGGCGTAGTCGCCGCACGCCTTGACGATGTCCTTGAGGGCGAGCAGCCGGGCGCCCTGTCTGGCGTCCGGCAGGGCGTAGAAGGCCCTGAGCGACTCGTCCACCTTGGTGATCTCGGAGCGGCCGCGCGGCCCGAAGGCCGCCGTGCTCTGCTTGAAATCGTCCTCGGTCATCATCCGGGACACCGTGATCAGCTGCGATACGGCCGCGTTGCCCATGGTGCTCTGCAGATCCGTGAAGGTGCGAGGGCCGCGGCTGTTCCGTACGGGGGACGCGGGCGGCGTGCTGTGTGTCTGCCCGGGGCTCTCGTGGGTACGCATGGAGCCACGCTAGGTGGGCGCAGGCGCGGTGGCCCAGGGACGGAAGGGCACGGTGGGGGCAATACCCTTTGCCTTCAGGGCACTTACGGGCCGAAGCGCCCGCGACGACGGCCGACCTCCGAGGCCCGCGACCGCGACGCCGAGCCGCAGAAGTGCTCCTTCACGTGGAAGGCGCTGGACGCGCCGTGTCGCTCAGTGGCCCACCGGCTCCAGGAACTCCAGCCGGTTCCCCACCGGGTCGTGGCTGAAGAAGCGCCGGTGCCCCGGTAGTTCGTCGTCCCAGCGCACCTCCGCGCCGCGTTGCGCCAGCCGGGCCGCGAACGCCTCGATGTCCGTGACGCGCAGGCCGGGGTGGGCCTTCTTCGCCGGGTGGAAGTCGGCCTCGATGCCCAGGTGGAGCTGGACCGGGCCGGCCTGGAACCAGCAGCCGCCGCGGGCCGCGAGCACCGGGGGCTTGGCGATCTCCGTCATGCCGAGGGTGTCCACGTAGTACGTGCGCAGCGCGTCCTCCGAGCCTGCCGGGGCGGCCAGTTGGACGTGGTCGACGGCGGCGATCATCACGTCTCCTTACGGGCCACGGCGAAGATGCGGCGGAATGGGAACACCGTGCCGTGCGGGCCCTTGGGGTAGGCGGTGCGGAGCCGGTCGCGGTATTCGGCGAGGAACGCTTCGCGGGCCTCGGGGTCGTCGGCGAGGGCCGTCAGGACGGGGCGCAGGCCGGTGCCCTTCACCCAGTCGAGCACCGGGTCCTCGCCGGGCAGCAGATGCAGATACGTGGTCTCCCAGACGTCGGCCGTGATGCCGGGGGCCGTCAGCGCGTCGAGGTAGGCGGCAGGGCTGAGCACCGCGTCCGCGTGGCGCAGCTCGCCGGCCAGACGGTCGCGCCAGCGCGGGGACCCGGCGAGTTCCCGCATCAGGACATGGCTGGGCTGGTCGAAGTTGCCGGGGACCTGGAAGGCGAACGTGCCGCCGGGGGTGATCGCGTCCAGCCAGACCGGGAAGCGGGCGGTGTGGTCCGGGACCCACTGGAGCAGGGCGTTGGAGACGATCAGGTCGTACGGCTCCGCGGGGGTCCAGGTCGTGGCGTCGACCTCGGCGAAGTCCAGGAGGGGGCCGGCGTGCGCCCGGGCCCGCTCCAGCATCTGCGGGGAGTTGTCGTAGCCGGTGATCCGGGCCTTCGGCCAGCGGTCGGCGAGGAGGGTGGTGACGTTTCCCGCTCCGCAGCCGAGGTCGGCGACACGGGGCGCGGGGGCGGCCGGAGGCTCGGCGATGCGGGCCAGGAGGTCGTGGAACGGGCGGGTGCGATGGTCCGCGTGGCGCAGGTACTGCTGCGGATCCCAGGTGGGTGCGGTCATGGAACAAGGATCACGCCAGAATTATCTTGATGTCAAGACACTCGAATTCAAGAGACTTCATGTCGACAGACCCTCTACACTGATCCACATGGAGGACGAGGTCGACCGACTGGTCGCTGCATGGCGCCGCGAGCGCCCCGACCTCGACGTGGAACCACTCGAGGTACTCAGCCGCGTCTCCCGCCTGGCCCGCCATCTGGACCGGGCCCGCCGGATCGCCTTCTCCGAGCACAATCTGGAGCCGTGGGAGTTCGACGTGCTCACATCACTGCGCCGCGCGGGTGATCCCTATCAGTTGTCCCCCGGCCAGCTGCTCACCCAGACCCTGGTCACCTCGGGCACGATGACCAACCGCATCGACCGGCTGACCAAGAAGAACCTCGTCGAGCGGCTCCCCGACCCCAGCGACCGCCGCGGCGTGCTGGTCCGGCTCACCGCCGAGGGGCGCGACAAGGCCGACCAGTCGCTGGCCGGCCTGCTCGCCCAGGAGCGCGCCATCCTGGGCGAGCTCTCCGCCCAGCAGCGCGGTGAACTGGCTGGCCTGCTACGCCAGTTGACCGCTCCGTTCGACAACATCCCCGGCTAGGGCCGGTTCCGGATCGACCGGTCCGACACCCGCCCGCCGGGCCAGCGCGACCGCGGCCAGCGTGGAGTGCACGCCGAGCTTCCCCAGCACGTTCTGCATGTGCGTACGCACCGTGTGCGGGGAGAGGTAGAGCCGCTCCGCCACTGCCTTGCGGCCCAGGCCCGCCACCATGCAGCGCAGCACCTCGCGCTCGCGCGGGGTCAGTGACTCGACCAGCTCCTCGCTCTCGGTGCGGTGCTTGCGCGCCGCCGTCAGCTCCCGCAGCACGCCCGTGAGCAGGGCCGGGGGCAGATGTGTCTCGTCGCGCAGCACCCCCCGGATGACCGTGAGCAGCCGTTGCAGTGAACAGTCCTTGGCGACCCAGCCCGAGGCCCCGGCCTGCAGCGCCAGCGCGGCCCGGAGCGGGTCGTCCTTCTCGGCGAGCACCACCGTATGCACGGAAGGCTGGCCCGAACGGACCCCGGCGACCAGCGAGATGCCGTCCACCGGGCCGCTCTCCCCGCTGCGGGGGACCGGGACGGGTGCCCGGCGCTCCCTCGCCGCGGTCAGGACGCCCAGTTCGGCATCGATCAGCATCACGTCATAGCCTCGCCCCTCGGCGGCCGCCCGTTCCAGACATCGCAGCGCGGCGGGGCCACTGCCCGCCGCCGCCACATCGACGTCCGGCTCGGCCGCGAGCGCCGCTGCGAGCGACTCGGCGAAAATGCGGTGGTCGTCCACCACGAGAACCCGGATACGAACCACAGGCACCCCCAAACTGCCTCTGTTGCTGGGCCACCCCCGGCCCGCCGAAGGGACGGAACGGCGCGGGTACGGCCGCCCGGATCGGGGAGATGGACCGCAGTCCCACGGCCGCCGCCGTGTTTCGACTGCAACCCGCCCCGGGCGCCGTACCCGACTGTCTCGTACCCCTGAATCAGCACCGGCCCCCACCGGTGCTGTGCATCAGGGTACGGCCGGGGCGCCGGTGCGGAAGGCAATTCGCAGAACTGACAGGCTCTGCTCCGTAGGCTGTGTTACATGTTCCGTCTTGAGACAGAAGTGGACAAAGGGCGGCGCACCTTGCTCAGCCGGCGACTGCGCGACGACAACACAGCCGGCTCCCCCGAGCTCCGCGTGCTGCGCACCGACCCCGCCGGGCGGGAACTCCCCCTGGAAGTGTGGGTACTTGACGAACTGGGCGCCGTCGCCGGTGGTCTGACCGGCCGCACCTGGGCGCACTGGCTTCATGTGGACCAGCTCTGGGTCGACGCCCGCCACCGCGGCTGCGGCCTCGGCTCACGGCTGCTCGCCGAGGCGGAACGGGTGGCCGGGGCCGACCGGGCCTGCACCCGCTCCCGGCTGGAGACCTGGGGTTTCCAGGCTCCGGACTTCTACCGGAAGCGGGGCTACGAGGTGAGCGGGCAGGTCGAGAACTACCCGCCCGGAGTCACCGAATTCATCCTGACCAAGAACCTCAGCTGAGGCGTCGGGCACCCGCCGAAGGAACGGCGGGGAAGATCCGCGGCGCCGCGTACCCGGCCGAAGCGAACGCCTCCAGCACGGACTTGGCGACCATGTCCGCCTGCGCCTCGTCCACCAGCACGATCGCCGAGCCGCCGAAGCCACCGCCGGTCATCCGCGCACCGAGCGCCCCGGCCTCGCCCGACGCCGACACCACCAGGTCCAACTCCGGGCAGGAGACCCGCAGATCGTCGCGGAGCGAGACGTGCCCCGCGTCGAGAACCGGGCCCGCGCCCCGCACATCGCCCGTGTCGAGCAGCGCGATGACCTGCTCCACCCGCTCGTTGTCGCTGACCACATGGCGTACGTAACGCACCACGGACTCGTCGACCCCGGCCTCGGCCAGGGTGTCCAGGGCCGCGCCGAGACCCTCGTACGGCAGCTCGCGCAGCGTTCGCAGGCCGAGCGCGGCGGCCCCCGCCTCGCAGCCTGCCCGCCGCTCGGCGTACGCGCCGTCGCCGAGCGCGTGCTTGACCTGGGTGTCCACGACCAGCAGCCGCAGCCCGTGGGCGGCCAGGTCGAAGGGGACCTGGCGCTGGGTGAGGTCGCGGGTGTCGAGGTACAGCGCGTGGCCCTCGGTGCAGCAGGCGGATGCCATCTGGTCCATGACCCCGCACGGCACGCCGACGAACGCGTTCTCGGCGCGCTGGCCGACGACCGCCAGCTCCGAGGCCGAGAGCCCCAGTTCGAAGAGGTCGTTCAGAGCCAGCGCCGTGACGACTTCGAGGGCCGCGGAGGAGGAGAGCCCGGCGCCGGTGGGAACGGTGGAGGTCAGCTGGATGTCCGCCCCGGTGACCGGGTGGCCGGCCTCGCGCAGCGCCCAGACGACTCCGGCCGGGTACGCCGCCCAGCCGTGCCCCTGGTGCGGGGCCAGCTCGTCGACCCGGAGCCGGACGACACCGCCCGGTACGTCGGTCGAGTGGAGCCGCAGCTCGCCGTCGGTGCGGCGGGCGACGGCGGCCCGCGCGGTGTGCGGCAGCGCGAGCGGCATCACGAAGCCGTCGTTGAAGTCGGTGTACTCGCCGATCAGATTCACTCGGCCGGGTGCCGCCCAGACCCCTTCGGGGGCGCTCCCGTACAGCTCGGTGAAGGCGGCGGCCGGCTCACTGTTCTCGGTCATGGGGCAGTGGGCTCCTCTCGGCGGGCGAACGTCCAGGCGTCGGAGACGATTCCGGTCAGGTCCGCGCGCGACGGCGTCCAGCCGAGCCGCTTGCCGGCGGTGGTGGCGGAGGCGACCAGCACGGCGGGGTCACCGGCGCGGCGCGGGGCCGCGGTCTCGGGGACCGGGTGGCCGGTGACCTCGCGGACGGTCTCGATGACCTCGCGCACCGAGAAGCCGTTGCCGTTGCCGAGGTTGCAGATCAGATGCTCGCCCTCGGTGGCCGCTTCCAGTGCCAGCAGGTGGGCCTCGGCGAGATCGGCGACATGGATGTAGTCGCGGATGCAGGTGCCGTCGGGGGTCGGGTAGTCGTCGCCGTACACGGAGATCGACTCGCGCTGTCCGAGGGCGACCTGGAGGACCAGCGGGATGAGGTGCGACTCGGGGCTGTGCCGCTCCCCGCAACTGCCATACGCACCGGCCACGTTGAAGTAGCGCAGCGAGACGGCGGCCAGTCCGTGCGCGGCCGCCTCGCCGGTGATCATGTGGTCGACGGCGAGCTTGGTGGCGCCGTAGGGGTTGGTGGGCGCGGTCGCGTCGGACTCCGTGATGGGGGTGGTGACGGGTTCGCCATAGGTCGCGGCGGTGGAGGAGAAGACCAGGGTCCGCACCCCGGCGTCCCGCATCGCGGCGAGCAGCGCCACGGAGCCCCCGACGTTGTTCACCCAGTACTTCTCCGGGTCCACGACGGACTCGCCGACCTGCGAGTACGCGGCGAAGTGCAGCACCCCGTCGTAGGAGGGGTCCAGCCACTTCGCCGCGTCCTGGATGCGGCCCTCGATGAACTCGGCCCCGGCCGGGACGCCCTCCCGGAACCCGGTCGAGAGGTCGTCGAGGACGGTGACCGCGTGACCGGCCTCCAGCAGATGCTGGGCGACCACGCTGCCGACATAACCCGCGCCACCCGTGACCAGGTACTTCTTCTGGGGCTTGCTCACTCGCTCGCTACCTCTCGCAGTCGCTGGGCCGCGGCCTCCGGCGGCACATCGTTGATGAACACATTCATGCCGGATTCGGAACCCGCGAGGAACTTCAGCTTGCCGGAGGTGCGTCGGATGGTGAAAAGCTCCAGATGGAGCCCGAAGTCCTGCCGTCCCGGGACACCGAACGGCGCCTGGTGCCAGGCCGAGATGTACGGGGTCGGCGGCTCGCCGGGGCCGAAGATCCGGTCGAATCGTCTCAAGAGTTCCAGATAGATCTGTGGGAACTCTGTGCGCGCGGCCTCGTCGAGTTCCCTCAGATCGGGGACGCGGCGGCGGGGGTGGAGGTGGATCTCGTACGGCCAGTGCGCCGCGTACGGCACGAAGGCGACCCAGTGCTCGCCACTGATGACGATCCGTGAGCCGTCCCTCTCCTCGCGGGCCACGACGTCGTCGAAGAGGTTGCGGCCGGTCTCGGCGCGGTGGGCCTCCATCGAACGGAACATCAGCTCGGTGCGCGGGGTGACGAAGGGGTAGCCGTAGATCTGCCCGTGCGGATGGCCGAGCGTGACGCCGATCTCGGCGCCCCGGTTCTCGAAACAGAACACCTGCTTGACCTGCGGCAGCTCGGCGAGTTCGGCGGTGCGGTCGGTCCATGCCTCCAGGACCAGGGCGGCCTGGTCCTCGGTGAGGTCGGCGAACGACGCGTCGTGGTCGGAGGTGAAGCAGACGACCTCGCAGCGGCCTGAGTCACCGGCGAGCGAGGGGAAGCGGTTCTCGAAGACGGCGACGTCGTAGTCCGCCTCGGGGATCTCGCTCAGCCGGCCGTCCCGCGAGGGGCAGAGCGGGCACTCGTCGGCCGGCGGGTGGTAGATGCGGCCCTGGCGGTGCGAGGCGATGGCGACGCCGTCACCCAGGAACGGGTCACGGCGGATCTCGGACGAGGTCGAGACGGCGTCGAGCGGCCGACGGTCGACGGCGTCGCGCACGACATCGTCACGACTGTCGTAGTAGAGCAGCTCCCGGCCGTCGGCGAGCGTCGTAACCGTCTTCTTCACCAGGTTCCTCCAAACATAACCAAACACAATGAATCACAAGTCAACAGACTCGTCAATGACGTCGATAAGGCGCATGTGAGCAGGATCTCTCGCGCCTCCCGCCTGGATTTACCGCCCAGACGATCACAATCAAACAAAGAACCCCATGAAAAGTGTTCAGTTTTTGAACACAAGAGCGTAGTTTCCTTCGAGTTCAGTTCGCGCAACGAAGCGAGTACCCCCACATGCACTACCTGGCCGAAGGGCTTCGGCTCCCCACGAACGGGCTCGACTACACGATCCTGGCGATCTACTTCGTCGTCGTCCTCGGCATAGGTTTTGCCGCACGGGCGAGCGTGAAGACGAGCCTCGACTTCTTTCTCTCCGGGCGGTCACTCCCCGCCTGGGTGACCGGGCTCGCCTTCGTCGCGGCCAACCTCGGTGCGACCGAGATCCTCGGCATGGCGGCGACCGGCGCGCAGTACGGTGTCACGGTCGTGCACTGGTACTGGATCGGTGCCATCCCGGCCATGGTCTTCCTGGGCCTGGTGATGATGCCGTTCTACTACCGGTCGAAGGTCCGGTCCGTACCGGAGTTCCTGCTCCAGCGCTTCGACAAGTCGGCGCACCTGCTGAGCTCCGTACTCTTCGCCTTCGCGGCGATCCTGATCGCGGGCGTCAACCTCTACGCGCTGTCGATCGTCGTCGAGGCGCTGCTCGGCTGGCCTCAGTGGGTCGCCATCGTGGTCGCGGGCCTCTTCGTCCTGGTCTACATAACCATCGGCGGTCTCTCCTCGGCGATCTACAACGAGGTGCTGCAGTTCTTCGTCATCCTCGCCGCGCTGATCCCGCTGACCCTGCTGGGTCTCAAGCGCGTCGGCGGCTGGGACGGCCTGACCGGTTCGCTGGAGAAGAGCCACGGCTCCGACTTCCTCTCCGCCTGGGGCGGCACCGGCATAGGTGACGCCAACCCGCTCGGCGCCAACTGGCTGACGATCATCCTCGGCCTCGGTTTCGTGCTCTCCTTCGGCTACTGGACAACCAACTTCGCCGAGGTGCAGCGCGCCCTGTCCGCGAAGAACCTCTCCGCCGCCCAGCGCACCCCGCTGATCGCCGCGTTCCCGAAGATCTTCATCGTCTTCCTGGTGATGATCCCGGGCCTGGTGGCCGCCGTTCTCGTACCGAAGATCGGCACCCCCGGCTCCGACCTGACCTACAACGACGCGATCCCGCTGCTGATGCAGGAACTGCTGCCCAACGGTGTGCTCGGCATCGCGGTGACCGGTCTGCTGGCCGCGTTCATGGCCGGCATGGCGGCGAACGTGTCGTCGTTCAACACGGTGTTCACGACCGACATCTGGGCACGGTACGTGAAGAAGGACCAGTCGGACACGTACTACCTGCGCTTCGGCCGGCTGGTCACGGCGATCGGGGTGCTGGCCTCCATCGGCACGGCCTTCATCGCCGCCAGCTTCTCCAACATCATGAGCTACCTCCAGACGCTGTTCTCCTTCTTCAACGTCCCGATGTTCGTGGTCTTCATCATCGGCATGTTCTGGAAGCGGGCCTCGATGAAGTCCGGTGTCTGGGGTCTGGTCGCGGGCACCACCGCCGCGATGGTCAACTACTTCGTGATCTACAAGCAGGGGATCATCGACATCCCCACCGACCAGGGCGCCAACTTCGTCTCCGCGATCGTCGGGTTTGTCGCCGGTGCGGTGGTCATGGTCGCCGTCACGCTCTTCACGGCCCCGAAGCCCGAGGCCGAACTGGCCGGTCTGGTCTACGGAACCGAGTCCCCGGACGCCGAGGAGGCACCGGCCGAGGGCGACAGCGCCTGGTACCGCAAGCCGGCCCTGCTGGGCTGGGGCGCGATCGTCCTCGCCGCCCTGTGCTACGTCCCCTACTCGTTCTGATCGGAGGAACTCACCATGTCCGACCTGCACAAGGAAGTCTCCGAACTGGAGCAGAAGTCCGCGACCGCGGCCCGTCTCTTCGACATCCGGCGGATCATCGGCGGCCTCTTCGTGGTCTACGGCGTGATCGTCACCATCGCCGGGATCAACCCGTCCGACGCGGACCTGAAGAAGGCCCAGGGCGTCCACATCAACCTGTGGACCGGCCTGGCCATGCTGGTCCTCGGGCTGTTCTTCCTGGTCTGGCTGAAGCTGCGCCCGGCACAGGCGCCGGCCGACGGCCCGGACCCGGCGGACGGCTGACGTACCGCCTCAGCAGGGGCCCGGCGGCATCATCCGGTGCCGCCGGGCCCCTGCTTGTCCAGCGGCACCGCCCGGTCCAGCAGTCCCGTGCGGGCCGCGAGCGCCGCGGCCTCCAGCCGGGAGCCGACACCCAACTTCATCAGCACCCGCTGCACATGTGTACGCGCGGTGCTCGACGCGATCCGCATCCCGGCCGCGATCAGCCGGGTGTCCTCGCCCTCGGCGACCCGGATCAGGACCTCTACCTCGCGCGGGGTGAGTATCTGCAGCAGCCGCTGCCCCTCGTCGTCCGGCGCCGCGACCGGATTCAGCAGATCGGCGAAGGCGCCCTGGAGCAGTTGCGGCGCCACCGCGGCCTCTCCGGCTCGCGCCTTGACCATCGCCCGTTCGACGCCCTCCATGCGCTCGTCGTGCCGGACATATCCCGCGGCGCCTGCCGCGAAAGCCGCCGCGATCCCGCGCGGGCTGGGCACCGGCCCGAGCACCACCACGGCCACCTGAGGGCGCTCGCGCCTGATCCGTACGATCGGGTCGAAGGCGCCGGGTTCGGCAGGTGCCGCGGTGCCGAACAGGCAGACCTCCGGAGCCCTGCTGACCACCAGCTCCGCCGCCCCCGAAGCCGGCGCGGCCGCCGCGAGCACCCGGTGGCCCCGCAGTTTCAACGCCGAGGCGAGCGCCTCGGCGAGCAGTCGGTGATCATCGACCACCATGAGCCGCACGCCCATCGAGCACACCCCCGTAGCACCGGCACCAGGCCCCCCGGCCCGCCCTGACCCGGCAAGCTACACGCTTGTTCGACGCTCCGGACCCCTAACCCGGCAGAAGACCCCTGGAGTGTCGGATTATGTGCCATTCAGGGCTGCTCGGCAGGCGGAAAACGATCGGCCCTGTCGGTCGAATGATCGACCGGCAGGGCCGGGTCACAGGTACTGCGTGCGGATCAGCTGGTGCCGAAGGAGACGGCGAGGTACTCCTTGTCGGTCAGCGAGGCCCCGCCCCCCTTGCTGATCATCACCTGGGAGATGCACAGCCGGCCACCGGAGTAGAGCATCTCGGAGTAGTCTCCGGTAAAGCTGGTCTCGGCGTCGCGGGCGGACTTCTCGCTCGGATTCTCCATCAGCACGGTCTGCTTCAAGGTGGAGCCGTCGATGGAGACGATCTGGCCACCCTTGTCGTACGGGGGCTCCTTGTACGCGATGATGTTGCCGCCGTCCATGCGGAGCGGGAACATCGTGTAGCGCTCGCCCGCATCGGCCCGGTCACTGGTCGGCTTGCCCGTGGTGAGGTCGAAGGAGACGATCTCGTTGGTGTCGCCGTACTCGCCGGTGCCCTCGTGGTCCTCGGTCGGCACGTAGATGCGGTTGTTGCCGACGGCCAGTTTCCGGCAGCTCTCGACCTCGGTGGATTCGCAGCGCGCGGCGTACTTCTCGCCGTCCGCCGCGATCCTGGTGAGCAGTTTGCCGGTGGAGGCGTCGATCGAGAAGAAGTCCGAGATGCCGCTGCCGTCACCGGCGGTGTCGCCGACGTCGGCCGCGACGACCAGCGGCTTGGTGGAGACGATGCTCGCGTAGTCGACACCGGGCGGCATCTTGTAGGAGGAGAGCGGGGCGCCGGTGGTCGGGTTCAGCGCCTGGATGACGAGCTGCGGGTCGTCGAACGTACCGCAGCTGCGGACGACGGCGAGCGCCTCGCCACCGGCGTAGCCCGCGTCGTAGCAGCCGTCGGCGGAGACCTTGGGCTTCCAGAGCTCGGCGCCGGTGTTCAGGTCGAACGCCGCGCCGCCGTCGGTACCGGCCGCGGCGACCGTGGTACCGCTGAGCGTGACCTGGCGGTACGCGAGCGGCGCATCACCGCTGGTGGCGGCGGTCACCGACTTGCTCCACATCAGCTTGCCGGTGTTCAGATCGATCGCACCCACCTGGTTGCACGGCTGGTACTTCCTGGTCTTGGTCGGCTTGGCCTCCTCGAAGGCGAAGGCCGTCTTGTAGTCCTTGGACATGTGCCGGGAGGCGGCGCAGACCTGGCCCGCCAACGGGATGGACCACAGCTTGGTGCCCTTGGCCACGTCATAGCCGACGATCTCGTTCAAGCCGGTCTTGACATACGCCTTGTCGGTCAGCCAGGAACCGTTGACCTTGGTGACGTCATCGACCTTCGGTTCCGGCAACTGGAACACGACCCTGGACTTGGGGTCCGCCGGTGCCTTCTCCTTGCCGGCGCCACCGACAGCGCCGCCCTGGCCGCCGCCCTTGCCCTCGGTGGTGCCGCCGCTGGACTGGGACGCCTTGTCCTTCTTGCCGTCGTCACCGCCGCTGGAGGAGAACCATATGCCCCCGGCGACTATCAGCACGACGGCGACCGACGCGGCAACGATGATCTGCATCCGGGTGGTGAACTTCTTGCCCCCGTTCCCGTTCTGCTGCGGCGGGTACGGCTGCTGCTGCGTCGGGGGCATCGGGTAGCCGTACCCCTGTTGCGGCGGCTGGCCGGGCGGCAGGCCCTGCGGGAATCCGTAACCCTGCTGCGGCTGGCCGGGCACGGGCGACTGCGGGTAGCCGTAACCGGGCTGCGGGGGCCCGCCCTGCGGGTAGCCGTAACCCGGCTGCGGCGGCCCGCCCTGCGGGTAGCCGTAACCCGGACCCGGCTGCTGCGGCGGGCCTGCGGGCGGCGGGGTCTGCGGGGCGCCGAATCCGCCCGCGGGCGGGGTGGCCGGCTGCTTGCCGAACGGGTCGGCGGGCGGCGGGGTCGGTGCGCCGAACCCGCCCGGCGGGGGTTCCTGCGGGGCACCGAATCCGCCCTGGGGCGGCTCGTTGGGCGGCTGGGGGGGCTGCGTCATGGCGTACGTACCTCTAGGGAAAGGGAGTTGGTGGGTCGGGACCGTCGAAAGCCTTGCTGAGCCATCAGTTGCCGAAGGCCATCATGGTCTTCATCTCCAGCTCTTCCTTGTCGTTGCTCGCGCTGACCCGTCCGCTCGCGATGAAGGAACGGCCGCCCGCGTAGACGATCTTCGAGTTGTAGAAGAAGCTCTCGGTCTGGGCCGTCGACACCGGGTGCCGCAGCACCATCTGCGGCGTGCCACCGGTCGGTGCGAGGGTGGCGATCCCGCCGCCCTTGTTGTACCCGGCCTTCAGGTAGAGCAGCACATTGCCGCCCTCCATGCGCAGTGGCTTCACCACGCGCCCGGCCGGGGCTGCGGCCTTCCACTTGGACTTGCCGGTGTTCAGGTTGAACGCCACGACCTTGTTCGTATCGGTGATGCCGCTGGAGTCCGGCGCGGTCGACATGTAGAACGTGTTGGCGTCGGCGGCGACACCGGTGCAACCGTCCAGGGACTTGCCGAAGACGGCGAAAGCGTCGCCGCAGTCCGTTGTGAACTTGTCGCCCTTGTCACTGACGAGTCCGGAGCGGAGCGAGCCGTTCTCCTTGAGGGAGAGGACGCTCCACTCCTTGTCCTTCTTCAGCGAGGTCACCAGCGGGCTCACCGAGTAGACCCGGTCGATCTCCCATCCGCGCTTGGGCCGGTACGTCCACCGGGGCTTCCCCGTGACCGGGTCGAGCTCCTGGATCTGATGCTGGGGATTGCCGACGTCATCGGTATGGCAGCTGGAGGCGGCGATCAGCTTGGGGCCGCCCGCGAAGGCGAACGGCTGGCAGTTGCCGGGCTGGTTGCCGAACAGCTCCTTGCCGTCACTGACCCGGAAGGCGTTGGAGTTGCCGGTGCGCCCGACGGCCACCGTGTCGCCGCTGATGGCCAGCGAGATGTTCGACATCACGTCCCAGATGCCGTTCTTCTTGATCGACTTCTTCCAGCCGGCCTTGCCGGTGTTGAGGTCGATCATCTGGAGGTCCGCGCAGTCCGCCTTGTCGGTGGTGCCGTTCTGGACCCCGATGACGATCTTGCCGTCGGTGGTGGGCTGCGAGGGTGCCGCGCACAGGTCGGCGGGCAGCTTCAGTGTCCACTTCTGCTTGCCGTCGGCCACGGAGTAGCCGGAGATCGCGCGGTACATGCCCTTGACGACGGTGTCACCGACGACCCAGGGGCCGTACACGTCCGAGCCGTTGCCCGGCAGGTCGACGTCGTTCTTCTGCAGCCAGAGAACCTTCGCCTCGCCCTCCTTGCGCCCGGCGTTGAGGTTGTCATCGGCCTCGCGGCCGTCGCCGTTGCCCTCGTCGACGGAAGGCGAGCTGCTCTGCTTGGCGTCGCCGCTCTTCTCCGCGACGGGCTTCTTGTCGTCGTCGCTCCCGCTCGTGGCGATGAAGATGCCGGCGCCGATCACCAGGAGCGCGACGGCCGCGGCGCCGATTATCAACGCGGGCTTGCGCTTGGGGGAGTTGCCGCCGCCCTGACCACCGGGGCCGCCGGAGGCCGGTGCGCCGGGGTACTGCTGCTGCGGGTAGCCGTAACCGGGCTGCGCCGGCTGACCGTACGGACCGGGCTGCTGGTTGTACGGACCGGGCTGCTGGTTGTACGGACCGGGCTGCTGGTTGTACGGACCGGGCTGCTGGGGGTAGCTGTAACCGGGGGCCTGGCCCGGCGCCTGACCGGGCGTCTGCGGGTAGCCGTAACCGGGCGGCGGGGACTGCGGCGGACCCTGAGGCGGCTGAGGACTCCCCTGCGGCGGCTCCTGCGGTGCGCCGAAGCCTCCCTGCGGCGGTTGCTGGCTGGGCGGCTGGGTCATCAGCACGTCCCCCTTCGTGCGGTCCGGTGCCCGTTCCGTTCTCCCCCGCGATTCCGCAGGGCTCGAAGAGTCCGACAAGACCCCCTGAACTCCCCGGAAAGGAGCGGATCGGGCATGGATCCCGCGGCGTTACGACAGTCGAGCGGGGCTTCTTTGTACCACCCGCGAGACCTCGGGCACCGGGGCGGTCCGCCCCCTGTTCCCAAGGGAGAACCGCCCCGTGATGCCTCCGTTACGCCTCGGACCGTCAGTTGCCGAAGACCGCCAGCGACTTCGCCCGCTTCTCGTCCCCGTCCTCGATCCCGCTGAGGCTCGTGCTCAGGAGGAGGGAACGCCCGTTCACGTAGGCGACCCGGGTGTCGAAGAGCGCGCGCTCGGCCTCCGCCCCGGCAGCCGGGTGCCGCACCACCATCTGCGGTGTGCCGCCGGTCGGCGGGAGGGACGCGATGCCGCCACCCTTGTTCTTCGCCGCCGACAGGTACATCAGCAGCCTGCCGCCCTCCACCCGCATCGGCATCAGGGTCTGCCCGGCGGGGGCGGCGGCCTTCCACTTCGTCTGTCCGCTGGCCAGGTCGAAGGCGACGACCTCGTTCGTGGGGTCGGACTCACCTGGCTTGGTCGCCAGATAGACCGCCTTGTCGTCGGCCGCCACCCCGAGGCAGTTGTCGAGGTTCCTGCCGTCGGACGCCACGTCGGTGTCGCACTGCGTCTTGTAGTTCTCGTCGCCGCCGACCAGTTGGGAGCGGTAGGTGCCGTCCGCGTTGAGCATGATGATCGCCCATTGGTCCCCCTTCTTCAGGGAGACGACCAGCGGGCTGACCGAGTAGAACTGCGCGACCTCCCAGCCCTTCTTGACCTTGTACTTCCACAGGACCTTGCCGGTGGCGGGGTCGATCCGCTCCACCAGCTGTTCCTTGTGGTCGTCGGCCGCGGTCTGGCAGCTGGCCGCGGCGATCGCCACGGGGCCGCTCGCGAAGCCGAACGGCTGGCAGTTGCCCGGCAGTTGCCCGAAGAGCACCTTGCCGTCGCTGACCCGGAAGGCGTCCGTCCTGGTGGTGCGCCCCACGGTCACGGTGTCGCCGTTGATCGCCATCGCGACGTGGGAGAGCTCGTCCCAGGCGCCCTGGCGCTTGTAGGTCTTGTGCCAGCCGGCCTTGCCGGTCGTGAGGTCGACCATCTGGAGCGCGTCGCAGAACGCCTGGTCGCCGTGACCGGTCTGGATCCCGAGGACGATCTTGCCGTCGGCGGTGGCCTGCGAGGGGGCCGCGCACAGGTCCGACGGCAGGCGCAGGCTCCACTTCTGGCTGCCGTCCGTGACCGAGTAGCCGGAGACCGTGTGGAACATCGCCTTGACGACGGTGTCGCCGACGATCCAGGGGCCGTACACGTCCGAGCCGTTGCGCGGCAGGTCGACGCCGCCCTCCTGGAGCCAGAGGACCTTCGCCTCGCCCGGCTTGCGCTTGGCGTTGATCCCGTCGGCCTCGGCACGGAGGTCGCTCGGCCCCTGGCCCTTGCCCTTGTCATCGGGCTTGCCCTTGCCGGTGGACGAGACGTCCGGCTCGGGGTCGCCGCTCTTCTTCGCCGTGGGCTTCGTCTCGTCGCCCCCGCTCGTGGCCAGCCAGACACCACCGCCCGCCAGCAGCACCACCGCGAGCACGGCACCGACGACCGCCCCGCGCCGGCCCCGGAAGAACCCTCCGCCGCCGCTGCCCGCGGGGCCACCGGGCTGCGGTGGCGACGGCACACCGTAGGGACCGGGCTGCGTCGGCGCGCCGTACAGCCCCGGCTGCGACGGCACGCCGTACGGGCCGGGCTGTGTGGGCGCGTCGTACGGGCCGGGCTGGGCGGGCGGCGGCCCGTACGGACCGGGCGGCTGCGTGGGCGGGCCGTACGGACCCGGCGGCTGCGTGGGAGGCCCGTACGAACCGGACGGGGGATCGTACGGAGCCCCGAAGCCCCCCTGCGGCGGTTGCTGGCCGGGCGGCTGAGTCATCAGCACGTCCCCCCTTCGTGCGGACGGGTCCGGCTTCCGCGCCGGGCAAGGTTTCTTTCTATCACCCGTCCCACGAGCCCCAGCCGTCACACCTGACGCACCGCAGCGATCAGGCGTCCTCGGCCAGTTCCAGCCAGCGCATCTCCAACTCATCGCGCTCAGCGACCAGTTCGCGCAGCTCCGCGTCCAGCTTCGCCACCTTCTCGAAGTCCGTGGCGTTTTCCGCGATCTGTGCGTGCAGCGCGGTCTCCCGCGTCGACATCTTGTCGAGCTGCCGCTCCACCTTCTGCAGTTCCTTCTTCGCCGCACGTGCGGCCTGCGGGGAGACGCTCGCGGCCGACGCGGCCTTCTCCTTCGCCGCCGCGGGTGCGGCGGAGGGGGTGGCCGCCTCCTCCATCCGCTGCCTGCGCTCCAGGTACTCGTCGATCCCGCGCGGCAGCATCCGCAGCGTGCGGTCGCCGAGCAGCGCCATCACCCGGTCCGTGGTCCGCTCGATGAAGAACCGGTCGTGAGAGATCACGATCATCGATCCGGGCCAGCCGTCGAGGAGGTCCTCCAACTGGGTCAGGGTCTCGATGTCGAGGTCGTTGGTGGGCTCGTCGAGGAAGAGGACATTCGGCTCGTCCATCAGCAGGCGCAGGATCTGGAGCCGGCGCCGCTCACCACCCGAGAGGTCACCGACCGGGGTCCACTGCTTCTCCTTCGAGAAGCCGAACTGCTCGCAGAGCTGGCCCGCGGTCATCTCCCGGCCCTTGCCCAGGTCGACCCGGTCCCGTACCTGCTGGACCGCTTCGAGCACCCGCAGGTTCGGGTTGAGCTCCTGGACCTCCTGGGAGAGGTAGGCCAGCTTGACGGTCTTGCCGACGACGACCTTCCCGGCGGCGGGCTGCACGTCGCCCTGTGTGCGGGCCGCCTCGGCGAGCGCCCGCAGCAGCGAGGTCTTGCCCGCGCCGTTGACCCCGACCAGGCCGATCCGGTCGCCGGGGCCGAGCTGCCAGGTGAGGTGGGTGAGCAGCGTCTTGGGGCCTGCCTGGACGGTCACGTCCTCCAGGTCGAAGACGGTCTTGCCGAGCCGGGCGTTGGCGAACTTCATCAGCTCGCTGGTGTCGCGCGGCGGCGGCACATCGGCGATCAGTTCATTGGCCGCCTCGATGCGGTAGCGCGGCTTGGAGGTACGGGCGGGGGCGCCGCGGCGCAGCCAGGCCAGCTCCTTGCGCATCAGGTTCTGCCGCTTGGACTCCTCGGTCGCGGCGATGCGCTCCCGCTCGGCCCGCGCGAAGACGTAGTCGCTGTAGCCGCCCTCGTACTCATGGACCGTGCCACGCTGGACGTCCCACATGCGCGTACAGACCTGGTCGAGGAACCAGCGGTCGTGGGTGACGCAGACGAGCGCCGAGCGGCGTGCCCGCAGATGGCCGGCCAGCCAGGAGATGCCCTCGACGTCGAGGTGGTTGGTCGGCTCGTCGAGGATGATCAGGTCCTGCTCGGCGATGAGCAGCTTCGCCAGCGCGATCCGGCGACGCTCGCCGCCGGAGAGCGGGGCGATGACGGTGTCCAGGCCGTGCTCGAAGCCCGGCAGGGCCAGCCCGCCGAAGAGTCCGGTGAGCACATCGCGGATCTTTGCGCTGCCCGCCCACTCGTGGTCCGCGAGGTCGCCGATCACCTCGTGGCGGATGGTCGCCTCGGGGTCGAGCGAGTCGTGCTGGGTGAGGACGCCGAGGCGCAGCCCGCCGCTGTGGGTGACACGGCCGCTGTCCGCCTCCTCCAGCCTGGCGAGCATCCGGATGAGGGTCGTCTTGCCGTCGCCGTTACGGCCCACGACACCGATCCGGTCCCCCTCGGACACACCGAGGGACACACCATCGAGCAGGGCACGGGTGCCGTACACCTTGCTGACCTGCTCGACATTGACCAGATTGACGGCCATTTCACTCCTGCCCCGGGGGATCGATCGACTTCCCAGGGTACGGGGCCCAAGGGCGGGATTCCGCGGGCGGCCTTGCCGTCCAGCAACCTCAGACGTACGCTTTTCTGTACGTACAACTTCCTGTACATGGACTCACCTGGGAGGCGAGTATGCGCACCATGACCTACACGGAATCGCGTGCCAAGTACGCGGAGACCCTGAGTGCTGTCGTCAACGACCGTGAAGAAGTCATAGTGACGCGCGCCGGCCACGAGCCCGTGGTGATCGTGGCGCTCGATGAGTACGAGTCCATGAAGGAGACGGCCTACCTGTACCGCAGCTCCGAGAACGCGCGTCGCGTCCTGGCGGCGATCGACGATCTCGAGAACGGTGGCGGCACGGTACGGGAGCTCCTTGAATGAAGCTCGTCTGGCACGATTCCGCATGGACGGACTACGTGTGGTGGCAGACCCAGGACCGGAAGATCCGCAAGCGGATCAACACCCTGCTCCAGGACATCACCCGCTACGGAAACGAAGGCATCGGCAAACCGGAGCCCCTGCGGCATGATTTCCATGGGTACTGGTCCCGCAGGATCAGCGAGGAACACCGACTCATCTACCGCGTGATCGAGGACGAGGTACGTATCGTCTCGTGCCGCTACCACTACGGCCGCTGAATCGTCGCCCCCGGCGCCGGGGACACCGCCGCCCGCGCGTTCCTGCATGTCCCCGAGGTGATCAGCGCCTCGGCCACCTTCCGCGCCGACTCCGCATCCGCCACCAGGAACGCGGTGGTCGGCCCTGAGCCCGAGACCAGGGCGGCCAGGGCGCCGGCCTCGGTGCCCGCGGCGAGGGTGCCGGCGAGTGAGGGGCGCAGGGAGAGCGCGGCGGGCTGCAGGTCGTTGCTCAGCGCGCCCCCGAGAGCCGTGGCGTCACCGGTCCGCAACGCGTCCAGGAGCGCGGCGGACGCGGCGGGCTCCGGGACGTCCGTACCGGCCGTGAGCCGGTCGAACTCGCCGTAGACGGCCGGGGTGGAGAGCCCGCCGTCGGCGACCGCGAAGACCCAGTGGAAGGTTCCGCCGACGTCGATCGCGGTCAGCTGCTCGCCGCGTCCGACGCCGAGAGCCGCGCCGCCGACCAGGCTGAACGGCACGTCACTGCCCAGCTCCGCACAGATGGCGAGGAGCTCCTCCCGGCCGGCACCGGTGGACCAGAGGGTGTCGCAGGCCAGCAGGGCGGCCGCACCGTCGGCGCTGCCGCCCGCCATGCCGCCCGCGACGGGGATGTCCTTGGCGATGTGGATGTGCACATCGGGTGCGATGCCGTGCCGCTCGGCCAGTGCGATCGCGGCGCGGGCGGCGAGGTTCGTCGCGTCCAGCGGGACCTTGGCGGCGTCCGGGCCCGAGCAGGTGATGCGCAGTTCGTCGGCGGGGGTGACGGTGACCTCGTCGTACAGGCCGACGGCGAGGAAGACATTGGCCAGGTCGTGGAAGCCGTCGGGGCGCGCGGCGCCGACCGCGAGCTGGACGTTGACCTTGGCGGGTACGCGGACGGTGACGCTCACTCGCCACTCCCGGAGGGCTTGTTCTCGGCAATGGCGGCGAACTCCTCGACCGTCAGCGCCTCGCCGCGGGCCTGCGGCGAGATCCCGGCCGCGACCAGAGCCGCTTCTGCGGCGGGCGCGGAGCCCGCCCAGCCGGCCAGGGCCGCCCGCAGCGTCTTGCGGCGCTGGGCGAAGGCCGCGTCGACGACCGCGAAGACCTCGGTCCTGCTCGCGCTCGTCGTGATCGGCTCGGTACGCCGGACCAGCGAGACCAGGCCGGAGTCGACGTTCGGAGCGGGCCAGAAGACATTGCGGCCGATGGACCCGGCACGCTTGACGTCCGCGTACCAGTTGGCCTTCACCGACGGCACGCCGTAGACCTTGTTGCCCGGCCTGGCGGCCAGCCGGTCGGCGACCTCGGCCTGGACCATGACGAGGGTCCGCTCGATGGAAGGGAAGCGCTCCAGCATGGTCAGCAGGACCGGCACGGCGACGTTGTACGGAAGGTTCGCGACCAGCGCGGTCGGCGCCGGGCCCGGCAGCTCCCGGACCAGCATCGCGTCGGAGTGCACCAGGGCGAACCGGTCGGCGCGCCCCGGCAGCCGGGCGGCGACCGTGGCCGGCAGGGCGCCCGCCAGCACGTCGTCGATCTCGACGGCGACGACCCGGTCCGCCGCCTCCAGCAGCGCCAGGGTCAACGAGCCGAGCCCCGGACCGACCTCGACGACGACGTCGTCCGGGCGGACTTCCGCAGTCCGCACGATCCTGCGGACCGTATTGGCGTCGATGACGAAGTTCTGACCGCGCTGCTTGGTCGGGCGTACGCCCAGCTTGGCGGCCAGCTCGCGGATGTCTGCGGGGCCCAGGAGGGCATCGGGCTCAGTGGTGCTCACCCGGTAAGCCTACGGCCGCGGCGCGGCCGGGGGCTCGCCCCCGTTGCGCGTACGGCCTCCCGCCCCACCGCTCCGCCGCCTCCGCTACCTCCGCGCCCGCACGACGACCTCGTCGCCGTCGGCGAGCGGGCTGCCGAGGACAGGGGTGACGGTGTCGTGGGCGGCGACGGTGACACCCTGGTCGGCGAGGAGTTCGTCGACGTCGTCCGCGAAGGTGTGCAGGGTGCGGGGCGTGCCGTCGACATCGAGCGACACCGCCTTGTCGCAGGCCACGAACGCGGTGGTGCCACCGGCCAGGAACGCGACGACGAGGACCTGCGGGACGAGACGGCGCAGGCTCTCGGGGCGGACGGGGACCTTGCGCCGCCGGGCGGCCCTGCGCGCCGCCGCCCGGCCGCCGTCGGTGCCGGGGAGGGCCGGCCCGCCGGGCAGCAGAGGCGTAACGACGACTGTCGGTGCGCGCACCGCCCAGGCGGCGAGCGTCAGCTGCTCATGAAGCGGTACGGATACGGATGCGGCGGCCGGAAGACGGGCGGGCGGCATCGCCACCGCCGTACGCCCCCTGCCGCGTGCTGCACGGTGACTGCCCTTCGAATTGCTCACGACGCTCCAGAGGATCCGATCGGCCGGCTCGCCTGATGGCGCCCGGGACGATAGCGGAGCATCGACGACTCTCCAAAACTACTCAACTACACACCGTAGCCGGGGAGTCGGCCGGTACCGGTCAGTAGTCGAATGCGCGGGCGGTGTTGTCGGAGATGGCCGACGCCAGGGTGTCCTCGTCCACGCCCTTCACCTCCGCCATGGCACGCAGCGTGACCGGAATGAGGTAGGGCGCGTTAGGCCGTCCGCGGTACGGGGCGGGGGTCAGGAACGGTGCGTCCGTCTCGACCAGGACCAGTTCCATCGGCGCGACGGTCAGTGCGTCACGCAGCGGCTGGGCGTTCTTGAAGGTGACATTGCCCGCGAAGGACATGAAGTACCCGGCGTCCGCGCAGATCCGGGCCATGTCGGCGTCGCCGGAGTAGCAGTGGAACACGGTCCGCTCGGGGGCACCCGCGTCGGCGAGGATGCGCAGCACATCCGCGTGCGCCTCGCGATCGTGGATGACCAGCGCCTTGCCGTGCCGTTTGGCGATCTCGATGTGGGCCCGGAAGGACTCCTCCTGCGCGGCCATTCCCTCGGGGCCGGTACGGAAGCAGTCGAGCCCGGTCTCGCCGACACCGCGTACGTGGTCGAGTGCGGCCAGCGCGTCGATCTCCGCGAGGGCCTCGTGCAGTGCCGCCCGGCCGCCCCCTTCACGCACCCCCTGCCGCGACCGGCCTCCCCCAGCCCCAGGGGGCTGGGAGGTGCCCCCCTGGTCGCCGTGCACGATGCGCGGGGCCTCGTTGGGGTGGAGGGCCACCGCCGCGTGCACGTTCGCATGCGCGGCGGCGGTCTCGGCGGCCCAGCGCGAACCGGCCACGTCGCAGCCCACCTGGATCACGGTGGTCACATTGACCGCCGCGGCCCTGGCCAGGCCCTCCTCGACGGTTGCGTCCTGCATGTCCAGGTGGGTGTGCGAATCGGCGACCGGTACCCGGAGGGGTTCGGGCAGCGGCGGGGCTTCGGAACGGCTCATGACGACGATCGTACGAGGACCGCGCCGGTGGGCTTACTTGCGGTGGAAGGGGTGCAGCAGGTCGGACAGGTGCCAGTGATGCGTCGCACCCGCGGGTGCGACGGTCGCCGCCACGGCCTCATCCTCCCGGGCGCCGATGTCCTCGCTCGCCGGCCGCGTCGACGTGTGGAGCAACTGCTGGACGGTCGAGACCCGGCCGGCCCGCATGATCCGGACCACGTGTCCGCCGCAGTTCGTGCAGGTCGGCCTGGAAAGGGGTGAGGGCACCCGCTCGCCGTCCGCCTTGCATATGACGAAATCGTTGTTGGCACCGTCGACGTGGTGCTCTATCTCGTAGGCCTGCTCCCAGCCGTATCCGCACCTCATGCAAGCGAAGGCATACGCCTCGTGCACGGTGGTTGCTGCGCTCTCGCTCATGCTCGCTCCTTCGTCCGTCGGACAAGCACTCCGGAGAGTGCGTCCCTGGTCCAGTGGACGCCGCTATCGGCGGGAACGCATCAGGCCCTGTCGAGTGTTGGAGCGGATTTGGCCTTCTCGTGGCAGAAAGGCCCGGTGCGCGGCTCGTGCTTTGCCTTTTACGTTAGTCCTTTGCCCTCGCCTGGGCCGGTTCGCGCCGCATTCTTTGCTGCAACGACCGCGTCGAAGACTTCGCGCTTGGGTAGCCCCGCATCTGCGGCAACAGCGGCAATGGCCTCCTTGCGCCGCTCCCCCGCCTCCTCGCGCACCTGCACCCTGCGTACCAGCTCCGCGGCGTCCAGTTCTTCGGGCCCGGAATCGGCCGCGCCCTCGACGACCACGGTGATCTCGCCGCGTACCCCTTCGGCCGCCCAGACCGCCAGCTCGCCCAGCGGGCCGCGCTTCACTTCCTCGTACGTCTTGGTCAGCTCCCGGCACACGGCCGCCCGGCGGTCGGCGCCGAAGACCTCGGCCATCGCCGCGAGGGTGTCGTCGAGCCGGTGCGGGGCCTCGAAGAAGACCATGGTGCGGCGCTCGTCGGCGACCTCGCGCAGTCTGCCGAGCCGTTCGCCCGCCTTTCGCGGAAGGAAGCCCTCGAAGCAGAAACGGTCGACGGGCAGCGCGGACAGGGCAAGAGCCGTGAGCACCGCGGACGGGCCGGGGACCGCGGTGACCTTGATGTCCTTCTCCACGGCTGCGGCCACGAGCCGGTAGCCGGGATCGGAGACGGACGGCATCCCGGCGTCCGTGACCAGCAGGACGCGGGCGCCGCCGGTCAGTGCCTCGACGAGTTCGGGCGTACGGGCCGACTCATTGCCCTCGAAGTAGGAGACGACCCGCCCCGTGGTGTGGATGCCGAGCGCCTGCGTGAGGCGGCGCAGCCGTCGGGTGTCCTCGGCGGCGACCACATCGGCCGTCTCCAGTTCGGCGGCGAGGCGTGGCGGGGCGTCCGCCACATCGCCGATGGGGGTTCCTGCGAGTACCAGCGTTCCAGTCGTTCCAGTCACATGAGTCATCCTCCCAGCACGGGCGACAGCGCTCGCACAGATGCGTTCCCTACGATGGCGCGGTGACGAGTACTGCGCCCGAAGCCCGGCAGGGCCAAGACGCCGGGGAACCGCACGGCGAAGAGCCGACATCCTGGCAGCAGCGGCTGCGCCGCTTCGGCCATTCGCCCCGGCCCGGAATCGGGCTGCGTGAACGGCTGGTTCCGCCGTACACCCGCCCCGGCACCCAGTTGTGGGCGCTGCTCGGGATCTCTCCGCCCATGGCCGAGCGCCTGGTGCGGTGGTCCGCCTGGGGCGGCCCGCTGCTGGTGGCACTGGTCGCCGGGGTGCTGCGGTTCTGGAACCTGGGCAGTCCGCACGCGCTGATATTCGACGAGACGTACTACGCCAAGGATTCCTGGGCGCTGATCAACCAGGGGTACGAGGGGAACTGGCCCAAGGACATCGACAAGCTGATCCTCGACGATCCGTCGAAGGTGCACGTCCCGGTGGATCCGGGCTATGTGGTGCACCCACCGGTCGGCAAGTGGATCATCGGGATCGGCGAGCAGATCTTCGGTTTCACGCCGTTCGGCTGGCGGTTCATGGTGGCCGTGCTCGGCACGCTGTCGGTGCTGATGCTGTGCCGGATCGGGCGGCGGATGTTCCGCTCGACGTTCCTGGGGTGCCTGGCCGGCACACTGCTCGCCGTCGACGGTCTGCACTTCGTGATGAGCCGCGCCGCGCTGCTCGACCTGGTGCTGATGTTCTTCGTGCTGGCGGCGTTCGGCGCCCTGCTGATCGACCGCGACTGGGCGCGGCGCCGCCTCGCCGCCGCGCTGCCGGTCGACGAGGAGGGTGTGCTGCGCCCCGATGCCGGAGTCGCGGAGAATCTGCGGCTGGGCTGGCGTCCGTGGCGGCTCACCGCCGGCCTGATGCTGGGGCTGGCCTTCGCCACCAAGTGGAACGGCCTGTACATCCTGGTCGGTTTCGGTCTGATGACGGTGCTGTGGGATGTGGGCGCGCGCCGGACCGCGGGTGCGGTTCGCCCGTACACGGCCGTGCTGAAGCGGGATCTGCTGCCGGCGTTCGTCTCGACGGTCCCGGTCGCGATCCTCACGTACATCGTCTCCTGGACCGGCTGGATCGTCACCGACAAGGGCTACTACCGGAACTGGGCTCAGACCGACGGCAGGGGCGGCAACTGGACGTGGTTGCCGGACTGGCTGCGCAGCCTGTGGCACTACGAGTACCAGGTCTACGAATTCCATGTGAATCTGACGTCCGGCCACACCTACCAGTCCAATCCGTGGAGCTGGATCGTGCTCGGCCGGCCCGTCTCGTACTTCTGGGAGGAGCAGCCGGGCTGCGCGGCGTCGGAGACCGGCAAGTGCTCCCGCGAGGTGCTGGCCATCGGGACGCCGCTGCTGTGGTGGGCGGCGTGCTTCGCCCTGGTGTACGTGCTGTGGCGCTGGTTCTTCCGGCGCGACTGGCGGGCGGGGGCGATCGCCTGCGGTGTGGCGGCGGGCTGGCTGCCCTGGTTCTTCTACCAGGAGCGGACGATCTTCCTCTTCTACGCGGTCGTGTTCGTGCCGTTCCTGTGTCTGGCGGTCACGATGATGATCGGCGCGATGCTGGGTCCGGCGGCGGGGACCGGGGCCGAGCGGGAGCTCGGCCTGATGACCGGCGATCCGTCGGGGGAACGGCGGCGGACGCTGGGGGCGATCGCGGCGGGTGTGCTGGTGTTGCTGATCATCTGGAATTTCATTTATTTCTGGCCGATCTACACGGGCACGCCGATCCCCGACGGTTCGTGGCGCGACCGGATGTGGCTGGACACCTGGATCTAGCTGGGCAGGAGCACCAAGAGGCCGCAGTCATCGACTGCGGCCTCTTGGTGATTGTTGGCCATCATCGGTGCCCATCGGCCGCCCGCGGACGGCCCACGGACGGCCCGGCGGTCGGCCCAGGGAACGGCTCTGACACCCGCGTGACACCTGACACCGTCACGGGGGCCGTGACACCCAAACCCGTAGGCGGGAGCGGGTGTCACTATCGTGCGACAGCGAAGATTGATTCATTGCCAACGAAGTTTGGCCGCAGGGTGAGGGTTGATGAGCCGCCGTATATCCCAAGGTGTCCTGGTCGTCGGGTCGATCGGCGCTCTGATCAACATCGTGGACGCGATCGGGACGGGGCGTCTGGAGCCGCACGATGCCTTCGCCGCGCTGGTCGTGCTCGGTGCGGGTGGTGAACTGCTCGAAGAGCGGAGGCCCAGGGCCGCGAAGGCGCTGTACGCCGTGGCGTCGGTGCTGCTGGTGGTTGCCGGATCCGTCGCGGGGGCCAGGGCGTGGGCCTCGTTCTTCAGGGGCGCGGCCTATGACTGGCTCGACCTCGGACTCGGGGTTCTGGTCGTGCTCTACGTGGCCGTCGGCGCGGGTCAGCTGCTCGCGCACCTGTCCCGCAGAGCATCGCGGTCTCGTAGAAATGCCGGCATGCTCAGCGAGTAGCAAGCCAGGCCGCGCCACTGCTTGAGCTTGTTGATGCAGCGTTCGACGGGCATCCGCCGGGGCGGACGCCCTCTCAAGATCGCAGTCTGACCACCCGGCGAACCAATGCGGTCACGGCACTAGCCGCCGCAGGTCAGGTCCTTCGCGGGCAGCCGGCCCGTCGTCAAGTACCGCGTGACGCCGGCGTCCGCACAGGACGGGCCGGCCACCACCACGCCGTGGCCCTCACCGCCGGCCACCGTGACCATCCGCGCACCGTGCAGCGCCCGCCGCATGCCCTGTGCCATGGCCAGCGTCGCCTGCGGGTCCCACTGGTTCTGCACGATCAGCGCGTTGACGTCGTTGCTCACCACGGTGGCCGGTTCGCTTCCCGCCGACTTCCAGAACGCGCACGGCTGAATGTTGGCCCCCAGGTCGCCGGCCAGCGGGTACTTGGCTCGGTCTCGGATCGCGTCCCGGCGGTACTGCTCGGGGTTGCGCGGCCAGCTGCGGGTGTCGCCGCAGAAGACGGCCCACACGGCGGCGGACTGGTTGTCCGCCGGAACGTCCGCACCGAACGCCCCCGCCCCCGCTTCGGCGGACCGGACCGGGACGGAGTCGGGCACCGCCGACGCGGTCGGCGTGGGCGGCGCGGGCGGTCCGCCCGCGGCCGCGGTCTTCAACGCGACGATCCACGGGGTGACGGTCGCGACGTGGACGAACGCACCGTACTCGGAACGGATGGCGCCGCCGCTGAGCGCCCCGCCCGTCGTCGGGACGGGCGTGCGGTCGGCGCGGGCGATGAGCTCCCCGTACGTCTTCCGGACCTCCGCCGGAGTCGGGCCCAGCCCGTACGTGGCGTTGCGCGCGGCGGCCCACTCGGTCCACCGGGTGAAGGCGAGTTCGGCCCCCGCCGACCACCCCCGGAACAGCCCTCGCCACGCGAGCGTCGGATCGAGCGCGCTGTCGAGCACGAACCGGTCCGAATGCCGGGGGAACATCTGCGTGTAGACGGCGCCCAGGTACGTGCCGTACGAGTACCCGAAGTAGGAGATCTTCCTCTCTCCCAGTGCCGCCCGGACGACGTCCATGTCCCGTGCCGTGTTGCGGGTGGTGATGTGCGGCAGCACGTCCCCCACCTTGGCCCAGCACTTGTCGGCCACTGTCCGGGCCCGGGCCACGTCCTTCGCGAACGTCCTTGCGGTGTAGGGGTGCTGGAAGGTCTGTTCGTCGCCCGTCAGGTCGCAGCCGATCGGCGAGCTCTGCCCGACCCCGCGCGGGTCGAAGCCGACCAGGTCGAACCGCTCTCGTACCTCCGCCGGCAGCAGCGGCTCCATCTCCACGGGCATGGTCAGCCCCGGAACGCCCGGGCCCCCGGGATTCATCAGCAGCACGCCGTGCCGCTCCTTCGCGCTGCCCGCCTTGATCCGCGATATCGCGAGGTCGATCTTCCGGCCCCCGGGGTCGCTGTAGTCCAGCGGCACCTTGACCTTCGCGCACTCGAACTCCGCCGGCCGGCCCGTATCGCAGCGCTCCCAACGGAGTTTCTGCTGCGCGTACTGCTGGAGCGGATCCCCCGCCGCGGACGCCGTCACGGGGGTGAGCGCTGCCATCACGGTCGTCACCGCGCCGACCGTCAGCACGGAAATCGTTCGTCCGCCTCGTAGAGCCATGCCAGTCCTCTGTACAGAATCAGTGTCTCGGATGGCCTCCAGTCTCTGTTCCGCCCCACTCGTACCTCGTACTGCGCGGGGATGGGCTCGTGATCCAACCTGTGGCGTACGACGACGCACCGACGTCCTGCTGGAGTCCTGCTCCTTGTCGTTCATCGGTCCGGGTAGGCGGCCGATCGGCCACCTGCCGGCCGTCACGCCGTGGACCCCCCGGCCCGCAGCACGACGATGGCACAGGCGGCCGCAGCGCCGACGGCGCGGCCGATCGCTGTGTCGTCGGCGCCCGAGCAAGAGCGGGTGAACACGGTTGCCGCGTTCCGGCATCCGCCGGGCTGGGTGACGACGCCGACCTTGTTGCGCACCACGCCGACCGGGCTGCCGCTCCTCGCGACCGCCCACACCGGCGGACGGAAGCCAACGACAAGGCGGTGTCGATCCGTTGACGCCCCACCACCGTCCGCACCCACACGCAGACAGCAGGAGCCCGGTGTGATCGGCCCATGCAGTAGTTCGGCCGTGTCGCGGGCGGTGGTACGGGTGGAGCGACGCGGGTCGAGCGCCCGACCGGTGGCCAAGTTCTTGTCGGCGGCGAGCTCCGGGAGCGGCGGTGGCGGGCCAGGCCGGCGCGTCGGCCCACTCGGCGCGGCCTCCCTTTCTTCCGGCTTGTCGGATCAGCACGCGGATCCCCCGCCCCCTAGGGGTTAGGGGAGGGATACCCGGCATCGCGCGTCCAGCCAGATCCAAGCCGCACCCGCGTCATTCCATGGACAGCACACCAGGTCTTCGGTGTGCGCGGCGCACTGCCCAAGCATCTGCGGGCGACCGTGGACGTGGCGAGCGGGTGTGGTCTCCGACAGGGCGAGGTGTTCGGGCTCTCCGAAGACGAGCCGGACTACGAAGGCGGCCGGCTCGCTGTCGGGCATCAGCTCAAGCGCATCCGCGGGAAGTTCGTCTTCGCGCTCCCGACGGGCGGCAAGGTTCGCGACGTTCCCTTGCGCTCTACCGTGGCTGACGCTCTCAAGACGCATGCGAAGGAACATCCGCCTATCAGGGTCACGCTGCCCTGGCGAACGCCGGACGGTCCCTCGTGACGAAGCCGTTCCTCTTCACCGGCTCTGCCGGCCGTCACGTCAGGGTGAGCTACTTCAACGACTTCATGTGGAAGCCCGCCCTCGCGGCCGTGGGCATGATCCCCGAGCCCGAGGAAGGCGAGCGGTACGCGCCCGCTCCCGAGCACGGGATGCACGCGCTGAGGCACTTCTACGCCTCCGTGCTCGGACGCAGGGGAGAGCATCCGGGCCCTGAGTCAGTACCTCGGTCACGCGGATCCCGGCTTCACGCTGCGCACGTACACCCACCTGATGCCGAGCAGCGGGGGACGCACCCGAAAGGCCGTGGAAGCCCCGTACAGCACCCCTCGGGCCCATGATCACGGCCCAGAGGCGGCCCAGTAGGCGTTGAACGGCCCCGTCCGGCAGGGAAACCGCTGGTCGGGTCCGCCTGCGCCGCCATGCGCGAGGCTTCATTTATTTCTGGCCCATTTACTACGGGGACGCCCATTCCCGACGGGTCCTTGCGGGACCGAATGTGGCCGGATACCTGGATTTGACCGGCACACCTTGACTTGACCGTCATATTCATGCCGCATGTATCGCGTTCCTATAACAACCATCTCGACTGTCACCGCCGTCCCGTAGTGTGCCCGGCAGCATCCCCTTGAACGCGTTCAAGGGGAACTCCTGGGGAGGGGGACTGCAGGGATGCGCAGTGGAGCGAAGGTTGCGATAGTCGGCGGAGTGTTCGCGGTCGTGGTCGGCGGGGTGGGCTACGCGGCGTACAACGTTCTGGACGGCCTGAACGGCGGTGGCGGCGACGGCACGGACAGCAAGTCCACCTCCGCCGAAGTGAAGACGGGGCCGGTCACCAAGGCGGAGATCGACGACGCGTCGATGAAGTTCCTCAAAGCCTGGGCGAGCGGTGACGCGGCCGCCGCGTCCCAGCTCACCAACAACGCGGCCGAGGCCGAAACGGCCCTGACCGGCTACCGCGAGAGCGCCCATGTCACCACGGCGGTGATCACTCCGGGCCCGGCGGTCGGCACGAAGGTGCCGTACACGGTGAAGGCGACCGTGTCGTTCGAGGGGAAGTCCAAGCCCTGGTCGTACTCCTCCGAACTGACCGTGGCGCGCGGCCTGACCACCGGCAGGCCGCTGGTCGACTGGGCCCCCACCGTGATCCACCCGGATCTCACGGCCGGTGCGTCGCTCAAGACCGGTGAGGCGTCGACGCCGTCGATCGAGGCCGTCGACCACAACAACAAGGTGCTCACCAAGGAGAAGTACCCCTCCCTGGGGCCGATCCTGGACGCACTGCGCGAGAAGTACGGGGAGAAGGCCGGCGGCACCGCGGGCATCGAGACCTGGATCGAGAACGCGGACGCGGACGGCCCGAACAAGACTCTGCTGACGCTCACCAAGGGCAGGCCGGGCAAGCTGCAGACGACACTGGACGCGAACGCCCAGGCGGCGGCCGAGGTGGCCGTGAAGAAGTTCAACCAGGCCTCGGTGGTCGCGGTCCGGCCGTCCACGGGCGCGATCCGCGCGGTCGCCAACAATCCGGCCACCGGGTTCAACGCGGCGATGCAGGGCAAGCAGGCGCCCGGATCGACGATGAAGATCGTGACGGCGGCGATGCTGATCGAGAAGGGCCTCACTTCGGCCAACCAGAAGATCGAGTGCCCGCCGACCGTGATGTACCAGGGCAGCACCTTCCAGAACCTGGACGGCTTCTCGATTCCCGACGGCACTCTGACGACCAGCTTCGCCCGTTCCTGCAACACCGCCTTCATCAAGCTGATCGACGAGACGAAGGACGACGCGGCGCTCGCCAAGGAGGCCCGCGACGTCTTCGGAATCGGACTGGACTGGCAGACCGGCGTCGTGTCCTTCGACGGCAGCGTGCCCGAGGCCACCGGGGGCGAGGCGGCCGCCCAGTACATCGGTCAGGGCACGGTCCAGATGAACGCCCTCAACATGGCGTCCATCACCGCCACCGCGAAGAACGGCACCTTCCGCCAGCCGATCCTCGTGGACCGGGACCTCGACGGCCGGCAGCTCGCCACCGCCTCCCGGTCGCTGTCCCCGTCCGTCTCCCAGCAGCTCACCAACATGATGCGCCAGACCGCGAGTTGGGGCACCGGAAAGAACGCGATGGCCTCGGTCGGCGGCGACAAGGGCGCCAAGACGGGCTCGGCGGAGGTCGACGGCCAGGCCACGTCCAACAGCTGGTTCACCGGCTTCAGCAACGACCTCGCAGCCGCGGCGGTCGTCCAGTCCGGCGGCCACGGCGGCGACGCGGCCGGACCCGTGGTGGCGGCGGTACTGCGCGCGGGTTCATGACGCAGCCGCACGCGGGGCCGTCGGCGCGTCGGGACTCTTCCGGATGCGGCCGGCGGCCCGCGCCGCCCCGCCGCCTGTTCCTCGCCGCGGCTTCGGCCACGCGCGGGTGACCATTAAGGGCACCATGCGTGTCGGGTTCGCCTTCCCGACCCCGGCCGCTCAACGCGGCCGCGACCTGGCGGAAGGCCTTCGGCCATCACCCGCTGTTCGCGTTCGTCGACCACGGCCGGGCAGGGTCCGGCGAGCCCGTCGGCGCTCTGCTGCGGCCGGGGTCTTGTGGGTGGCCGACGGATGCCGGGCCGCCGCGCCAGGCTGGACTTTCGTCGTTGGCCGTCGCGACCAATGGCCGGCTCGGAGCGGGTTGAGAGGGTCTTAACGTAGCCGGGTGACTCGTGTGGAATCTACGGCCCTTAAAGCATCGGCTCGCCAGGCACTGGCGGCGAGGCTGCGTTCGGCGACCCCGCGGCTGACTGCCCCGGGCAGGGCTCTCTTGGCCCCCGGAATGTGGTCTCCCTGGCGCATCGTGGGCGAATCGCTGCTGAGCGTAGTGTTCGGGCTGCTGGGAGCAGGTCTCGCGGCCCTGGACCACGGCGGCACCGTACGGATCGCTGCCGCCGGGCTGGCGATCGCAGCGCTGTCACTCTTGCGCCGGACGCTGCCCGCGACCGTGCTTCTGGTGACCGCCGTCGGCTCTGTCCTGTTCGGCGGTCTCGCTCCGTTGGTCCTTGTCGCCGCATGGTCGGCGGGGCGGCGGATCGACGTGGTCGGCAAGGCCGTCGGCACCTTCGCCCTCGCATACGTCCTCAACCTCGGTCTGGCAGTCGTGCAGGCGCTGCCTCACCTCTCACTGCCCCGCTTGGTCTTCAGCGTTCTGTGGCCGCTGGTCGCGATCATCGCGCCCGGCCTGGCCGGCCTCTACCGGTCGCAGCACCATACGCTGACCGACACCCTCCGGGAGTACGACGCCCAGCAGCAACGCGAGCGCGCGATGATCGCCGGACAGGCCCGGGCGCGGGAGCGTCAGCGCATTGCGCAGGACATGCACGACAGCCTCGGCCATCAGCTGGTGCTCATCTCGGTGCACGCGGGCGCGCTGGAGGTGGACCGCGAGCTGACCGGACGGCAGCGGGAGGCAGTGGGGGTGCTGCGCGAGGCGTCGGTGGCCGCGATGCACGAGCTGCGCGAGGTGGTACAGGTGATGCGCGACAGCACGGAGGCCCCACACGAGGACCGCACCACCCCAGGCGTCGCGGCTGCGGCGGCGGAGGACACCACGGCGCTGTCGCGCGGGGTGGCGGGCATCGAGGACCTGGTAGGAACGTCCCGGAGCGCGGGCGCGGCCGTGGAGCTGCGGCACTCCGGCGAGCCGTGCCCGCTCCCCCCGACCGCCGATCACGCGGCGTACCGCATCGTCCAAGAGGGCCTGACCAACGCCCACAAGCACGCCCCGGGCGCCCCGATCACCGTCGAGCTGCGGTATGAGCCGGACTCGCTGGTGGTGGAGATCGCCAACGGACCCGCAACCGGGACGACGGACAACGGCCGGGGCGTGGTGAGCGGCGGCCAGGGGCTGACCGGGCTCGGTGAGCGGACCCGGCTCATCGGGGGCATGGCGCACGCGGGCCCGACGGCGGACGGCGGCTTCCGGCTGGCGGGCGTACTGCCGTACCCATCGCCGGAAGGCGGTGTCCCGAGCCCCGCGCCCGGCAACGTGGCGACGACGTTCGTCGATCCAACAGGCGCCTTTTGGCAGCAGACCCCGGGGGACTCCTTGGACGAGGGTGGTCCTGTCATGAACGGGAACGGTCTGAAGGAGCTGACCAAGGCAATGAGCAGGAAGAACGGAAGCGGCATAGCCATCGGCTGCGGGATGGCGGTACTGATCCCTCTGCTGCTGGTGATCGCCGCCGTCGGCGTCGGGGGATACCTCCTCCTGAACAAGGCGGAAAAGGCCAGGATCGAGCCGAAGCAGTACGACGCGGTGAAGGTGGGCCAGTCCGAGACAGAGATCCGCAAGCAGTTGCCCAAGGAGAACCGCTTCCTGACCGACGGCCTGGAAATGGGTGCGCCGCCCGTGCCCAAGGGCGCGAAGTGCCTCAGCCTGACTTCCACGGAGTCGAGCAGCAATCCGGACATGGAGCCGGTCTTCCGGTTCTGCTTCAAGGACGGCAAGTTGACCGAGAAGAAGTCCTTCGAGGTGAGGAACTGAGGAGTGTCGGGCGCTCGATCAGGGATGATGGCGAGTGACCGCAGGTAGACACTCAAGGACCGCGCAGGGGAGTCATGATCAGGGTTCTCGTCACGGATGACGAGCCGCTCATCCGGGCAGGCGTCAGGATGATTCTCTCCTCCGCCGACGACATCGAAGTCGTCGCCGAGGCGGAGAACGGCCGTGAGGCGGTCGAACTGGCCCAGACCCGCCGCGTGGACGTCGTGCTGCTCGACATCCAGATGCCGGTCATGGACGGACTGACGGCCCTGGACGAGCTGCACCGGACCGTGCCTGACACGCGGGTGCTGATCCTGACAACCTTCGGGGAACAGCAGAACGTACTGCGCGCCCTGACCGGGGGCAGCGTGGGCTTTCTACTCAAGGACTCGGCGCCCGCGGAACTCATGCGCGCGGTCCGGGCTGCCGCAGCCGGAGACGCGTACCTGTCGCCGGGTGCCACCCGCCGTGTCGTGGACTCGTTCGCGTCCAGCCAGAGCGCTCACCGTGCCGAGCAGGCCCGCCGCCGGCTGGACGCGCTGACCAACCGCGAGCTGGAGGTCCTGGCGCTGCTGGGTGAGGGCCTGTCCAACGCGGACGCCGGTCAGCGGATCCATATGAGCGAGGCCACGGTCAAATCGTACGTGAGCCGGATCCTGACCAAGCTGGACTGCCAGAACCGAGTGCAGGCCGCACTGCTGGCACGAGACGCCGACCTGGGAACCTGACCACACCACTCGATGACGTTGATGCAGAGCCCGCTGCCCGGTGGCCGGCCTGCTGCGGCCCGGGAACGCGGGCAGCAACACCGCCGCCGACCACATCGCTACGGCCCAGCTGCCGAAGCAGTACCGGCGGGGACGCCGGACGCTGATTCGTACCGACTCCGGAGGTGGAACACACGCGTTCACAGCCTGGCTCGCCCAGCGGGGCAGATGGCTGTCGTACTCGGTCGGCATGACCATCACTGACGTCATCCATCAGGCCGTCCTCAAGGTCCCGCCCGCCGCGAGGACGGTGGCCGTCGAGCCGGGTGGCGAGATCCGCGACGGCGCCTGGGTCGCCGAACTCGACGGTGACGTCCTCAAGGGCTGGCCGCAGGGTATGCGGCTGATCGTCCGCAAGGAACGCCCGCACCCCGGAGCGCAGTTGCGCTTCACCGATGCCGACGGACTGCGGCTCACCGCGTTCGCCAACCGGTATGTCGTCCCCATCAGCCCGAGGCTGCTGTGGCGCACCACGACCACCGACCGGGACCTGCTCGGCTTCGAGTACGTCACCGTCCGCGGAGCAGACGGGAGGCCCTCTACTCCCCCGAAACCGCCTGCCGGAAGCCCGAGTTCACCGCGGTCAGCCCGCCGTCCACGCGCAGCGTCGTCCCCGTGATCCAGGCCGCGTCGCGCGAGGCGAGGAACGCGACGGCGGACGCGATGTCGTCGGGCTCGCCGACCCGGCCGAGCGGGTAGAGGCCGCTCACCCGGGACAGTTCCGCGTCGCGGCCCGTCCAGGCGTCGGTGCGGATCGTGCCGGGTGCGACCATGTTGACGCGTACGCCGCGCGGTCCCGCATGGCCCGCCAGGGTACGGGTCAGGCTGCCCAGGCCCGCCTTGGCCGCGCTGTAGGCGTGATTACCGAAGTCCTGTTCGCCGTTGACCGAGCCGATGTTGACGATCGCGCCCCGGCCGGAGGCCACCAGGTGCGGGAGGGCGGCGCGGGCACAGCGGTACGGTCCGGTGAGTGTGATGTCCAGGTCTCGCTGCCAGACCTCGTCGGGCTCGTCCTCGAAGAACGGGGCGTCGGGGGCACAGGCGTACGCGTTGTTCACCAGCACATCGAGGGAGCCGAAGGCGGCGACGGCGTGGGCCACCGCGGCCTCGACCGCGGCCCGGTCGCCCACGTCGCAGGGCAGCGACTCGGCGGTCGCGCCCGTTTCGCGTATCTCCGCGGCGGTGCGTGCGGCGCGGTCGCCGTCCAGGTCGGTGACCAGGACGCGCGCGCCCTCCGAGGCCAGCCGGCGGGCCGTGGCCGCACCGATGCCCTGTCCTGCTCCGGTGATGAGTACGCCGTAACCGTCGAACCGTGAACCAGCAGAGTGATGAGGCGTCATAGCGCCGACCGTACTGCCCTGACCAGGGCCTGGGCACGGGGATCGGCGGTGACTCCCTTCTGCAGACCGTTCGTCACATAGCCCAGCGCGATACCGGATTCGGGGTCGGCGAATCCGAGCGAGCCACCCCGGCCGGGGTGGCCGAACGAGCCGGGGGCCAGCAGCGGGGCCGCCGGGCCGTGCAGCATGTAGCCGAGGCCGAAGCGGGTGCTGACGACCAGGACCCGGTCCGGGCCCGCCGACTCCTCGGTGCGGGCGAGGGTGAGCGTGGCCGGGGCGAACAGTCGGTGGCCGTCGACCGGGCCGATCATCGCGGCGTAGCAGCGGGCCAGCGCGCGGGCGGTGGCGATGCCGTTGGAGGCGGGGAGTTCGGCCACCCGGTAGGCGGGGTCGTTCTCGTCGGGGAGGGGGTCGATGGCCCCGAAGGCGCGGCGGGTGAGGGACTCAGGGTCGCGGTAGGCATCGACGACGGACCGCTTGGGGCGCATCCTCAGGGCGCCGCCGTTGCCCGCGTCGGCCGGGGGTTCGACGGGCCCGATCCGGCCCACCCGGTGCGCCTCTTCCGCCGGGAGGCCGAACCAGAAGTCCAGGCCGAGCGGGCGGGCGATCTCCTCGGCGACCCAGCGGCCGACGGTGCGGCCGGTGACCCGGCGCACCAGTTCGCCTATGAGCCAGCTGTAGGTCTGGGCGTGGTAGCCGTGGTCGGTGCCGGGTTCCCACTGAGGGCGCTGGGCCGCGACGGCCTGTGGCCCGGAGATCCCGCCGGCCGCCTCGGAGGGGGTCAGCGGGCAGTCGAGGGCGGGGATGCCGGCCCGGTGGGCGAGGAGGTGGCGGACAAGCACACGTTCCTTGCCGGCCGCCTTGAACTCCGGCCAGTACGTGCCGACCGGGGCGTCGAGGTCGACCTGGCCGCGCTGATGCAGCATCAGCGGTACGGCGGCGGCGATGCCCTTGCCCGCCGAGCGGACGATCTGCACGGTGTCGACGGCCCACGGTTCGACGCCGTCGACGTCTCTCGTGCCGGCCCACAGATCGACGACCTTGCGCCCGTCCCGGTAGACCGCGACGGCCGCACCGCGTTCGCCGCGCTGCTCGAAGTTACGGATGAAAGCATCCCGGACCGGTTCGAATCCGGCCGCCACCGTGCCCCGTACGTCCACGCCTGCTCCTGCGCTCCCGCTCATCCCCCCATGGTGCATCCCACCGCAGGTCGAACGCGGGGCGGGTCACCCCATGTTCACAGTCACGGAACGCGGGTCGAAGCCGAAGGGAAGCTCCAGGCGGTGGGTGCGCATCAGTTCCTCGTCGCAGAGCAGATCCTGGGTACGGTCGTCGGCGGCGATGACGCCCTCGCTCAGGACGACCGCGCGCGGGCAGAGCTCCAGGGCGTACGGCAGGTCGTGCGTGACCATGAGCACAGTGACGTCCAGGGACCGCAGGATGTCGGCGAGCTCGCGCCGCGAGGCCGGATCCAGGTTGGAGGACGGCTCGTCCAGCACCAGGATCTCCGGCCGCATGGCAAGGACGGTGGCGACGGCGACGCGGCGGCGCTGGCCGAAAGAAAGATGGTGCGGCGGCCGGTTCGCGTACTCCTCCATGCCGACCTGCCGCAGGGCTTCGGTGACGCGTTCCTCCAGTTCGGCGCCGCGCAGCCCGGAGGCGGCGGGACCGAAGGCGACGTCCTCGCGGACGGTGGGCATGAAGAGCTGGTCGTCGGGGTCCTGGAAGACGATGCCGACGCGCCGGCGGATCTCGGCGAGGTTGCGCTTCTCGACCGGGAGACCGGCGACCCGGACGGTGCCCGCACCGGCGTCGAGGATGCCGTTGAGGTGGAGGACGAGGGTGGTCTTGCCGGCTCCGTTCGGGCCGAGCAGGGCGACGCGTTCGCCTCGGGCGACTGTCAGGTTCACCCCGAAGAGCGCCTGGTGGCCGTCGGGGTAGGCGTAGGCGAGGCCGCTGACCTCCAGGGACGGCGCGGGGGCGGTGGGCATGCTCATACGGTCCATCCCAGCAGACAGATGATGAGGGCGAGTACGGGGAGTGCCGAGGCGTGCGCCCACTGGGTCCTGGAGGCCGTCACCTCGTCGATGACCGGCATGGAACCGGCGTAGCCGCGGCTGACCATCGCGAGGTGGACGCGTTCGCCGCGTTCGTACGACCTGATGAAGAGCGCGCCCGCCGATTTGGCCAGCACACCCCACTGCCGTATCCCGCGCACCTCGAAACCGCGGGAGCGGCGGGCGATCGACATCCGGCGCATCTCGTCGGTGATCACATCGCCGTACCGGATCATGAAGGAGGCGATCTGGACGAGCAGCGGCGGCAGCTTGAGTCGCTGGAGGCCGAGCAGCAGCGAGCGCAGTTCGGTGGTGGAGGCGAGGAGCATGGACGCGGCGACGCCGAGGGTGCCCTTGGCGAGGACGTTCCAGGCGCCCCAGAGGCCGGGGACACTGACGGAGAGGCCGAGGACGTGGGTCTGCTCGCCGGGCACCACGAACGGCATGAGCAGCGCGAACGCGACGAACGGCACCTCGATGAGCAACCGCCCCAGCAGGAAGCCCGCGGGGATGCGGGCCAGTGCGGTGACGGCGCCGATCAGTGCCGCGTACAGCGCGAACGCCCACACCGCCTCGCGCGGCGTCGAGACGACGACCACGACGAAGCAGAAGGTGGCGGCGAGCTTGCAGTGCGGCGGCAGGTCGTGGACAGGTGACTGCCCGTGCCGATAGAGCCTGTGTGCATGTCCGGCGCCCATGTCAGACGGTCTCCTCGGTGCGCGGGGTGCCGACGGGCGCGTCCGGCGTGCGACGGCGGCGGACCACGTAGAAGACTCCGCTGCCGACCACGATCGTGGCGCCGACACCGATCACTCCGGCGAGGCCGCCCGAGATCCGGGCGTCGGAGACGTCCTTGACGCCGTAGTCGGCGAGCGGGGAGTCCTTGGCTGCGTGCTCCTCGGTCTTCTTGTCGATGCCCTGGTCGGCGGCGACCTTCTCCAGGCCGTCGGGGCTGGCTGAGGCGTAGAAGGAGACGAGGCCCGCCAGGACGAGGGCGGTGACCAGGCCGGTGGCCCAGATTCCCCGGGTGGAGCGGGCGGCGACGGGGGCGACGGACTGCCGGGCGGGGGCGTCGACGAGCTCGCCGCCGACCCGGAGCTTGAGCGGGGCGGTGAGTCCGCGGGCGCCGTGGACCAGATCGGGACGTACGGCGACGACGGCGCCGACGGTCAGGGCGGTGATCACGGCTTCGCCGATACCGATCAGTACGTGGACGCCGACCATGGCGGTGAAGACCTTGCCGATCGGTATGTCGGTGGTGCCGCCGATCCAGTAGATCAGCGTGAAGACGCAGGCCGCGGCCGGTACGGAGACCAGGGCGGCGACGAAGGACGCGGCCGTCACGGAGCGGCGGGTGCGCGGCAGCACGCCGACCAGCCCCCGGAAGAGGGCGTACGCGACGACGGTGGTCGTGATGCCCATGTCGAGCACGTTCACGCCGAGCGCGGTGAGGCCGCCGTCGGCGAAGAGGATGCCCTGCATGAGCAGTACGACGGAGATACAGAGCACCCCGGTGTAGGGCCCGACCAGGATCGCGGCGAGCGCACCGCCCAGCAGATGCCCGCTGGTGCCCGCCGCGACCGGGAAGTTCAGCATCTGTACGGCGAAGATGAACGCGGCGACCAGGCCGGCGAGCGGAGCGGTGCGTTCATCGAGTTCACGGCGGGCGCCCCGCAGGCTGACGGCGACGGCACCCGCGGCGACGACTCCAGCGGCGGCGGAGACGGGAGCGTTGATGAATCCGTCGGGTACATGCATGGGGAGGCTCCGCTTCCTGCGATCCTGCGTTGCCGCGGACGGTGTCGTGAACCGTTCGATGATAGGGCCTTGTTGCAAACAGATCGCAAGAGCGGGGATGTCACAGCTGGCCGCTCATCGTACTCATATCGGAAAATATGGGACATTGGTTGGTGAAGCAGAACGCACAGGAGGAGTCGGCCCATGCCCCCCGCGATCCATGAGCAGGCCGAGGCCTGGCTCGTCAATGACACCCCTGACCTGCCGGCGGTGCCGGTCGACCTGCTGTACGACGCCGACGACGACCCGCGTACCGTCCATGTCGCCTTCCCCGGCGGCATCGACTGGGCGTTCGGCCGCGACCTGCTCGAACGCGGACTGCGCTCCCCCGCCGAGCGCGGCGGCATCCGGGTGTGGCCGTGCGGACGGGCGCAGCTGGTCGTGGAGCGACGCTCGAAGGAGGGCGTGGAGGTGGTGCAGTTCGACAACGCGCCACTGATCCGTTTTCTGCACCGCACACACGACGAGAACGCCGCCGGTCCCGCACCCATGACGCACACGCACGCATGACACAACACGCATGCATGACGCACACGCATGACAGAAGCCCCGCACGGGGGCTTCTGTCGTTGCCCCGGTCCCCCGTCCCCACAGGTAACCGGCGCATCCGGGGGCCGCGCTCCGCTCAGGCGCGGACCCCGGAGGCTCTACGGCCCGGCCGTACCGCTCGGACTCGGGCCGGGCCCGGCTCAGACGCGGATGAGCTCACCCTCGGCGTCACCGCCGTGTCCGTCGCGGCCGGTGCCGCCCTCGGGCGTCTGGCCGAGCTCCTTGCGCAGCCCCTCACCCTCGACGTCCACGTTCGGCAGGAGGCGGTCCAGCCAGCGCGGCAGCCACCAGGCCCGCTTGCCGAGCAGGGCGAGGACCGCGGGCACGATCGCCATCCGGACGACGAACGCGTCGAAGAAGACGGCGATGGCGAGCGAGAAGCCGATCATCTTGATCATCTGCTCGCTGGAGCCGATGAAGCCGGCGAAGACCGCCATCATGATCACGGCCGCTGCCGTGACGACCCGGGCGCCGTGCTTGAAGCCGGTGACGATCGCCTGGCCGGGCTTCTCGCCGTGGACGTACGCCTCCCGCATCCGGGTCACGAGGAAGACCTCGTAGTCCATGGCGAGGCCGAAGACCACACCCACCATGAAGATCGGCATCATGGACATGATCGGGCCGGTCTGTTCCACGCCGAAGAGCGAGCCGAGCCAGCCCCACTGGAAGACCGCGACGACCGCGCCCAGGGCCGCGACGACCGAGAGCAGGAAGCCGAGGGCCGCCTTCAGCGGCACCAGCACCGACCTGAAGACCAGCATCAGCAGCAGGAAGGCCAGGCCGACGACGAGCGCCAGGTACGGCAGCAGCGCGTCGTTCATCTTCTGCGAGAAGTCGATGTTCATCGCCGTGGAGCCGGTGACCAGGACCTCGGCGCCCGTGTCGGACTTGATGTCCTTGCCCGTGTCACGGATCGCGTGGACCACGTTCTCGGTCTCGGTGGAGCTCGGCCGGTCCTTCGGGACGACGGTGATCATCGCGGTGTCGCCGGCCTTGTTGAACTGGGCCGGGGTGACGGCGACGACGCCCGGGATGCCGGAGATCTCGTCGGAGACCTGCTTGGCGGCGGTCTTGCCGTCGGAGCTGTCCGCGGTGTCGACGACGACCATCAGCGGCCCGTTGAAGCCGGGGCCGAAGCCGTCGGAGAGCAGGTCGTAGGCGCGCCGCTGGGTGGTGCTGGTGGGCTGGGAGCCCTCGTCGGGCAGGCCCATCTCCAGGGACGCGGCCGGTACGGCGATCGCACCGAGGCCGATGACTCCGACCAGCAGCACCCACACCGGCTTGCGCAGCACGAACCGCGCCCAGCGGGTGCCCATGTTCGGCTTCGCCTCGGGCCGGCTCTCCGCCTCGGCGGCCTTGCGCGCCTTGCGTCCCATGACCCGCTTGCCCGCGAAGCCCATCATCGCCGGGACCAGGGTGAGCGCGATGAGGACGGCGATCGCGACCGTGCCGGCCGCGGCGAAGCCCATCTTCGACAGCATCGGGATGTTCACGACGGCGAGGCCGACCAGGGCGATCACGACGGTGAGACCGGCGAAGACGACCGCGGAACCGGCCGTGCCGACGGCCCGTCCGGCCGCTTCCTCACGCTCCCGGCCATCGGCCAGCTCGGCGCGGTAACGGGAGACGATGAACAGCGCGTAGTCGATGCCGACCGCGAGGCCGATCATCATCGCGAGGGTGGAGGTGGTGGAGCCCAGGTCGAGCACGTTCGCCAGGGCCGTGATCGTCGAGACGCCGATGCCGACCCCGATCAGGGCGGTGAGCAGCGGCAGCCCGGCGGCGATCAGCGAGCCGAAGGTGATGACGAGCACCACCGCGGCGATCGCGACACCGATGATCTCGGTGACCCCGGTCTCCGGCATCACCAGGAGCGCGTCACCGCCGATCTCCACGGTCATCCCGCTCTTCTGCGCCGCGTGGCCCGCGTCCTCCAGTGCGTCCCGGGTCGCGTCGGTCAGCTCCATCGAGTTGACCTTGTAGGACACGGAGACGTACGCCGTGGAGCCGTCCTTGCTGACGGCGTTGCCGGTGTACGGGTCGGTGACCGAGGCGATCTGGTCCGAGCCGGACTTCAGCTCGCCGGCGATCTTGTTCACCTCGGCCTTGTTCGCCGGGTCCGTCATCTTCTGGCCGTCGGAGGCCTTGAAGACGACACGTGCGGTCGCGCCGTCGGCGCCGGCGCCGGGGAAGCGCTGTTCCAGCAGGTCGAAGGCCTTCTGCGCCTCCGTACCCGGGATCGAGAAGGAGCTGGAGGTGGCGGTGGACGCGGAGGCCGCGCCGAATCCGGCGAGTGCCAGCAGTGCCACCCAGATCAGGGCGACATAGCGGCGGCGCCGGAAGGCGAGCCGTCCGAGCTTGTAGAGGAATGTGGCCACGGAGGCGTACTCCCGGTCAGGTCGTGTGAGTGGAAAAGGGCGTGAGGAACCAGCCCGACGACGAGAGCGGCGTGTCAGGTGGGGCTTGGGGAGGGGGCCGTGCGAAGGGGACGGGAGGGTCGGACTCCGGAGCCGGCCAGGATCTTCAGCCGACTCCGAGTGCGGGGAGAATCACGGAGTCGACGTAGTCGGTGAGGAACGCCTGGTCGACGGGGCGGTCCTCGACCAGCTGCCGAGCGGTGAACGCACCGATCAGCATGTGCGATACATATTTCAGCGCCGGATGATCCGGACGCAGTTCACCCCGGTCCACGGCTCGGCGCAGCAGTGTGTTGAGGCCGGTCATCTCCGGCTCGATCAGCAGTTCGCGCAGGGCCTGGAGCAGATCGGGATTGTCGTGGACGGCATGGCTCAGACCCCGCATCAGCGCGGAGTTCTTCTCCATCTGGCAGTCGTCGGTACGGCTCAGTGCGGCGTGGAAGTCACCGCGCAGCGATCCGGTGTCGATCTCTGCGAGGGACACCGGCTTGTTGTGCCGCAGGGCCGTGACGACCAGCTCGGGCTTGCTCCCCCACTGGCGGTAGAGGGTGGCCTTGCTGGAACGGGTGCGGGCGGCGATGGCGTCCATGGTCAGGGCGTCGTAGCCGACTTCGCGGAGCAGGTCGAGCACGGCGGCGTACAGCTCGCTCTCGCGCTCGGGCGTGAGCCGGGTGCGCGCCATGTGCCGACCTCCTGTTCGCGTTTCCGTTCGCGACTCCCGTACAGGAGTCAATCGAACGAAACTGTTTCGTACACATCGACGGTACTCCGCCCGCTCAGCGAAACGAAATCGTTTCGCTTGTGTTCCGCACCACAAGTTGCCGGGGCCCTCCAGCGCGGAAAGCATTGGAGGGTGAGTGACGACGTCGCGTATCTCCGTTTCCCGCACCTCCACGAGGATCTGCTCTGCTTCGCGGCCGAGGACGACCTCTGGGTCGCTCCCCTCGCCGCCGAGGGACAGCGGCCCGGCCGCGCGTGGCGGGTGACCGCCGACCGGACCAGAGTCGGCCACCCGCGGTTCTCCCCCGACGGGAGTCGTATCGCGTACACGACCTGGCGCAGCCTCGACCCCGAGATCCATCTCGCGCCGGTCGAAGGCGGCCCGGCGCGCCGGCTCACCTACTGGGGGTCGACGGACGCCCGGGTCTGCGGCTGGACCCCCGATCCGGGCGACGCCTCCCAGATCCTCGCCGTGTCCTCGCACAACCAGCCGTTCTCGTACGTCTCCTGGGCCTACGGCCTCCCCACGGACGGAAGCCCCGGCGGCAAGCTGCCCTGGGGGCCGGTCTCCGACATCGCGGTCGCCGACATCGACGGCGAGCGGCGCACTCTGCTGCTCACCGGCAAACCACCGCACGAACCGGCCTCCTGGAAGCGGTACCGGGGCGGCGCCATGGGGCGGCTGTGGCTGCACGGCAAGCGGCTGCTGCCGGACATCGGCGGCCACCTCGACTCCCCCATGTTCGTCGGCGGCCGGATCGCGTTCCTCTCCGACCACGAGGGCGTCGGCAATCTGTACTCCTGCCTGCCCGACGGCAGCGATCTGCGCCGCCACACGGATCACGACGCCTTCTACGCCCGGCACGCGTCCAGCGACGGCAGCCGGGTCGTCTACCAGTGCGCGGGCGATGTGTGGCTGGTGGACGACCTGGAGTCACCGGACGCCGTGCCGCGGAAGCTGGAGGTACGGCTCGGCGGTCCGCGTGCCGGACGGCGTACGTACCAGGTGCCGGCCGCCAGCAATGTCGACTCGCTGTCCGTGGACGAGACGGGCCGGGCCAGCGCCGTCTCCGTACGCGGCAGCCTGTACTGGCTCACCCACCGCGACGGCCCCGCCCGGACGATCTCCGGCACCCCGGGGGTCCGGGTCCGGCTGCCCGAGATGCTCGGCAGCGGCGGCCAGGTCGCCTACGTCACGGACGCGGACGGCGAGGACGCGATCGAGATCGCCTACCTGCCGCGCGCCAGCGGCGACCGCGAGCCGCGCCGGCTGGCCTCCGGACAGGTCGGCAGGGTCCAGGAGCTGATCGCCGACCCGGACGGCGAGCGCCTGGCGATCGCCACGAACGACGGGCGGCTGCTGCTCCTGGACACGGACGAGGAGTCCACCGGCGAACCCACCGAACTGATCCGCTCCGTCAACGGCCCGGTCCGGGACATGGCGTTCTCACCGGACGGCGCCTGGCTGACCTGGTCGCACCCCGGGATCGGCCGTTCGCTGCGGCAGATCAAACTGGCGCGCATCCTGGGGTCCGGCGCCCCGGTGATCGTCGATGTCACCAACGGCCGCTTCGAGGACGAGAATCCCGTCTTCACGGGCGACGGACGCTACCTCGCCTTCCTCTCCTGGCGTGGCTTCGACCCGGTGTACGACGTCCACACCGGGGACCTTTCCTTCCCGCTGGGCTGCCGCCCGTACCTGGTGCCGCTCTCCTCGGCCACGCCCTCCCCGTTCGCCCTGTCGCCGGAGGGCCGCCCGGCGGCGGGCGGTCTCGACCCGGCCGACGACGTCGTCGTCGAGCCCGGTACGGGTGAGGGGCCGTCCACGGTCACGGTCGAGTTCGAGGGCCTGGAGAACCGGGTGACACCGTTCCCGGTCTCCGCGTCGAAGTACTCGGCCCTTCATCCGGTCAGTGGCGGCGGGCTCGTCTGGCTGCGCTGGCCGATCTCGGGCGCGCTCGGCGAGACGTTCGCCAACCCGGCGGACATGTCGGGTCGCCCCACGCTCGAACACTTCAACATCTCCAAGGCCAGGAAGACCGAACTCGTCGGCCATCTGGACTGGTTCGCGGTCAGCGGCGACGCGACGCGGCTGGTCGTCATGGACGAGGGCGAGCTGCGCGCCGTCCCCGCCGCCGAGACCGGCGACAGCGACTCGACGGTCTACATCGATCTGCGCCGCATCCTGCACGAGGTCGACCCGGGGGCCGAGTGGCGGCAGGCATACGGGGAGGGCGGCCGCATCATCCGCTCGTACTTCTGGGAGCCGGACATGTGCGGCATCGACTGGGACGGCGTGCTCGACCAGTACCGCCCGCTGGTCGAACGGGTCGCCTCCCCCGACGAGTTCGCCGATCTGATGCGCGAGGTCCTGGGCGAACTGGGCACCTCGCACGCGTATGTGGCACCGGCCCGCCGCAACGAGGGCCCGCCGCACTACCAGCGGGCGATCGGGATGCTCGGCGCGAACCTGGTGTGCCGGGACGGCGACTGGACGATCCGGCGCATCCTGCCCGGTGACTCCTCCGACTCCAAGGCCCGTTCCCCACTGGCCGGTACGGGCATCCGGGAGGGCGCGGTCCTCACCCATATCGACGGCCGCCCGGTCGACCCGGTGACGGGCCCCTACCCCCTCCTCTCCGCAGCAGGCGGCACCACGGTAGAACTCACCTTTCGCCCGTCCGGCAGTGAGGGCCACTCCCGCCGGGTCGCGATCGTCCCGCTGGTCGACGAACGGCCTCTGCGGTACCAGGACTGGGTGGCCAAACGCCGTGAAGTCGTACGGAAGTTGAGCGGCGGCAAGTGCGGGTATCTGCACATCCCCGACATGGGCGGCTCGGGCTGGGCCCAGTTCAACCGGGACCTGCGCATGGAGGTCTCCCGCCCGGCCCTGATCGTCGACGTACGCGGCAACGCGGGCGGCCACATCAGCGAGTTGGTGGTCGAGAAACTCACCCGCACGATCCTCGGCTGGGACCTGACGCGCAACGCCCAGCCGGTCAGTTACGCCTCCAACGCCCCCCGGGGCCCGGTGGTCGCCCTGGCCGACGAGGCGACGTCCTCCGACGGCGACATGATCACCGCCGTGTTCCGCCTGCTGAAACTGGGCCCGGTGGTGGGCCAGCGGACGTGGGGCGGCGTGGTCGGCATGACCGGCCGGCACCGGTTGGGCGACGGCACGGTGATCACGGTGCCGATGAACGCGGCCTGGTTCGACGCGTACGGCTGGTCGGTGGAGAACTACGGCGTCGAACCGGACCTGGAGGCCCTGCGCACCCCGCTCGACTGGGCCGAGGGCCGGTACGCGGTACTGGACGACGCGGTGCGGGTGGCCCTGGACCTCCTGGAAGCACACCCGGCGGCGACCCCTCCGACCTACGAGTCGGTCCCGGACCGACGGCGTCCGCCCCTGCCGCCACGGTAACCGGCCCCTGTGCCGAACGGACCTCGTCATCCCCGCGTCCGCCTGGACGCCGTTCGTCGAGGCCGTCAAGGCGTCCTGACCCGCCGCAGCGTCCCGAAGAACCTCCGGGCGGGCAGCCGTAGTTCGTGGACGTAAGCGGAACGTGAGCAGGACGTCAGCGGCGAGCTGGAGAGTGGGAGCGCCGACAGGTCGGGCCGGTTCACGGCCGGGCCGGGCCCGGCAAACAAGCGTTGCGTTCGAGCGAACAAGGGATTCAGGATGAAGAGGATCAAGGCTGCTGTCCTCACGGCCGCCGTCGTCGCCGGTATGGCCGTGGCAACCACCCCGGCGCAGGCGGTCAGCTACTGCAACGTGGGTGGCGGCACGATCATCTGCGAGTACGGCGTGAGCACCACGACGCTCCCCGACGGCACGAAGCAGGAATTCGCGATCGGTACCGACCGGGCCGTGTGGACGCGCTGGACAAACTCCTCCGGGGGTTGGACCTCGTGGACGTCCATGGGCGGAGAGTGGTACAGCTCGGTCGGCATCCGCACGCAGCAGGTGCACCCCTACCTCTTCGCCCTCGTCCTCAAGGGATCCGACGGCTGGTTGTGGGCCAACTGGCGTGACTACGGAGGCAACTGGACCGGCTGGTCCCACCTTCCCGACCCGACCTGAGCCGAGCGAGCACCGGGCGGCAGATGCGTGGGACGCCGGCCCTTCCCTTTCCCGCCCTCGGCCGCCGCGGTCACACCGTGCGGAGGAAGTCTTCGAGGGCCGCGTTGAAGGCGTCCGGGCGTTCCACGTTGGGGTAGTGGGCGGTGCCCTCGATCGACATCGCGCGGCCGTCGGGGACGGTGCGGATGAGGCGTTCGGCCATACCGATGTGGTCGGGTGAGTCGAGGGCGCCGTTGATGGCCAACACGGGGACGTCGATCCCGGCGGCACGATCCCAGGTGTCAGTCATCGGGACGAGCCAGTTGGGCTCGTCGGGGGTGTGCTTGGACAACGTGCCCCGCGTCATCCTGCGCAGGCGGCCGACGGCCTCGGGGTCGAGGTCGTCGAGAGTGTGGTGCGGGCCCGCCGCGAACAGCGTGAACGCCTCGACCGAGGCGTCCAGGTCACCGGCGGCCATTGCGGCCTGCCACGCGGCCCAGGCGCCGGTGGTCCAGGGATCGGTGAAGTACGGCTCGCTGGTCCCGGCGCCGCTGACGACCACGGCGCTGACCAGTTCCGGGTGCTCCAGCGCGGTGTCGACCGCGACGCTGGCGCCCATGGAGACGCCCACCAGGACCGCCGGACCGGTGTCCAGGTGGCGCAGCAGCGCGGCGAGATCGTCGGTGTGCCGGAACGGCGCGGCGGCGTTGGCGGACTGTCCGTGGCCGCGGGCGTCCGGCGCGATGACGCGGTACCGCGGAGCGAAGAACGGGATCTGGTCGTCCCACATCGCGTGGTCCAGGAAGCCGCCGTGCAGCAGGACGAGGGGACGGCCGGTGCCGGTGTCGAGCCAGAACAGATCATTCATGACAACCAAGGTGTCATTGTCGCGACAGAATGACAACCCAGATGTCATCATGGTGAGGTGAGTGAGACAGACCGGAGCCGCGCGTCCGAAGAGCAGATCGACCGGCTGACCGAGGTGTTCGACCTGGTGGGGCCGCTGTACCGGCGAACCCAGCGCAAGGTGGAGCAGGACGTGTCCGTCCAGGGGCTGTCGGTGGGAGTGCGGGCCGTGCTGAGCCTGCTCCGCGAGCACGGGCCCATGACCGTTCCCGAGATGGGCCGGGCCCAGGCGTTGAGCCGCCAGTTCGTGCAGCGCATGGTCAACGACGCGACCGCTCTGGGTTTCGTCGAGTCCACACCCAATCCGGCCCACAAACGGTCCTCCCTCAACCGGCTGACCGAACAGGGCCGACTCGCCATCACGGCCGTGACCGACCGCGAACGCGCGATTCTGAGCCAGGTGGGCGGCGACCTCACTGATACCGAGGTCGATGCCTGCCTCCGGGTCCTCTCCCGCCTCCTCGACCTCATGGGCGACGACGACGTCGACTGACGAGCCGGGCCGCCCAGCGGTGGCCGGGCCGCTTCCCTACGGCCTGCGGCACCCCCACCCGGCGGCCCGTGCGAAGCAGACCGCCGTCCTTCTTCGCACGAGCCAACTGACCTGGGAAGACGCGGTCCGCGGTGAGGCCCGGCGGGACCGTGGGACCGGGACGGTGGCCATGGTGTACTTGCCGGGTCCGGAGGCCCGAACCGTTCCGCCGGCCGGCTCGTCGCCCGGTCGCGATCCTCTCTCGGCAGGAGCAAACGACGTGCACCAGCTCACGTACGACGACATCAAGGCCGCCACCGACCGGATTGCCGGGCACGTCCGCCCGGTCGCCGTCGCCCCCGTCGACCCGGGAACGATCCGCACAGCCGAGGGCGGCGCCCTCGACGCCCGGTCCGAGGAGCCCTGCGAGGTCTGGTTCGCGCTGGAGTTCATGCAGCACACCGGCTCCTTCAAGGCGCGCGGCGCGCAGAACTTCATCCAGGCCCACCGCGAAGCCGGCACCCTGCCGGACGCGGGGGTGACCATCGCCTCCGGCGGCAACGCCGGGCTGGCCTGCGCGTGGGCCGCCCAGCAGCAGGGCGTGCGCGCCACGGTGTTCCTGCCGACCGTCGCCCCGGCGGTGAAGGTGGCCAAGCTCCGCAGCTTCGGGGCGGACGTGCGGCTGGTCGGCGCCGAGTACGCCGAAGCCCTCGAAGCGTGTGAGGAGTTCGCCGCCTCGTCCGGCGCGCTCGCCGCCCACGCCTACGACCACCCGCTGATCGCCGCCGGGGCCGGCACCCTGCTGGAGGAGATCCACGCCCGGATCCCCGGTCTGGACACCGTGGTGGTCTCGGTCGGCGGCGGCGGCCTGTTCGCCGGTGTCGCCACCGCCGCGCAGCACCACGGAATCCGCACGGTCGCCGTCGAGCCGGAGAACTGCCGGGCACTGAACGCCGCCATCGAGGCCGGTCGCCCGGTCGACGTCCCCGTCGACTCGGTCGCCATCGACGCCCTCGGCGCCCGCCGCGCCACCGTGCTGGCCCTGGACGCCGCCCGCCGGGACGACGTCCGCTCCGTTCTGGTACCGGACGGCGAAATCGTCCGCGCCCGCCAGGAGTTGTGGGATCACCGCCGCGTCGCCGTCGAACACGCCGCCGCCACCGCACTGGCCGCGCTCACCGCCCCGGGCCTCCCGACCGGGCCGGCGGCACCGAGCCGCGGCTACCGGCCGGGCAACGGAGAGCGGGTCGCCGTCGTGCTGTGCGGGGCGAACACCGACCCGAGCGACCTGGTGCACCCGGCCGGGAGCTGACCTCCGGTCGCCGGCCCGGCCGTACCCCGCACCGCGTCACGAACCGTGCCGTGGGGCAGGTTCTACGGCAAATCCCAGGAGTGTTGCCCGTTCTCCAGCGGGTCCGCACGGGCCGATGTCCGCTCGTGGTGCCGCGGCTCCAGCAGGGTCCGGTCATGACCACGGAACATCCCAACTCGTGGGCTGCCGAGGCGATCCGGCGAGTAGAGGCAGACGGCCGGCATCTGACACCGACGCCCCTGCGCCCGCTTCCGCGGCGCGGGCCGGGGAGCCGTACGCCGCGATCCGCCCGAGCGTCCGGCCTTCCGTTCCCCGGCGCCCAGCGGCAGACCATGTCCCGGGCGCCCAGGGGCAGGCCGTCCACCACTCCGACACGTCCGCCCCGCGATTCGCGGCGGGCGCTCCGAGCCCGGAAGCCCTGATCCGCGCCACGCGCAAGGGGCGTACCCGGAAACCCGGGCACGCCCCTCACCAGACAACGCGCGGAGTCGCGAATCGCGTCAGCGGTCGAAGCGCTCGCGGGTGTCGTCCGCAGCGTCCTGGACCCTGTCACGGCCCTGCTGCGACGTCTTCGAGCCCGGCCTCGAGGCCGGCTTCGAGGCTGGCTTCGAGGCCGGCTTCGAGGCCCGCTGGGACGCGCCCTGCGCCCGCTCCCGGCCCTCGCCGCGGCCCTCGTTCGCCTTCTTCTTCGCCTGGTCGGCGAGCTCCTGCGCCTTGTCCTTGAACTGGTCTGCGATACCCATGCTGTTCACTCCTAGTGGGTGCGTGGGGGACGGCCTGTAACGGCCTCGACCAGAGTTACATGCCCCCACATTCATCGCATTTCGATCACTTACTCTGCGTACGCACCGCCCGCGCATCCCGGTCCGCCGCGCCCCCCGCGCCCACGAGTCCCTTGCTCACGCCCTCCAGCCGCGCCCCGAACCGCCGCATCTCGCGCTGTCCGACGACGCCGATCACCGCGGGGAGACAGCCCCGCACGGACTGCATCCCACGCAGCCACCACTGCGCGTACACATGCGCCGACCGCCGCTCGATACCGGCCACGATCCGGTCGACCGCCGGGCCCAGCGGATACGTACGGTTCGACGGCCAGGGCAGCCGCTGCCGCAGTTCCCGCATCACGTCGTCCTGGTCGGCGCCCCGCACCATGTCCGTGTCGGTCCAGGACAGATAGCCGACCCCGACCTTCACCCCGCGGTAGCCGACCTCGGCCCGCAGGCTGTGCGCGAACGCCTCCACACCCGACTTGGACGCGCAGTACGCGGTCATCATCGGCGCGGGCGTCATCGCCGCGAGCGAGGCGATCTGGAGGAAGTACCCACGGCTCTCCATGAGTACCGGCAGGAACGCCCGCCCGGTCACCGCGCCACCGATCAGGTTGACCTCGATGACCCGCCGCCAGGCCTCGGGGTCCGAGTCGACGAACAGTCCGCCGGAGGCGACTCCGGCGTTGGCGACGACGACGTCGACCTTCCCGAACCGTTCCTTGACCTCCTGGGCGACGCGGGCCATCGCCTCGTGGTCGGTGACGTCCGCGTACCAGTGGTCGCTGTCCGAGTGCAGCCGCTCGGAGACCTTCTTCAGCTCGTCCGGCTCCAGGCCGACCAGCGCGAGCTTGGCGCCGCGCGCCGAGAGCTTGCGTGCCAGCAGTTCACCCACGCCACGCGCCGCGCCCGTGACGACGACGACCTGTCCTTCGAGACTCCGCCTGTCGCTCATGCGACATCCTCCTTCTCGGCCGTACCGTCCACACCGTCCGCGCCGCCCACCGGGACGTACGCGGTGACGAGCTCCCGGATCTTCGCGGTGACCGCCTCCGGCGCCTCCACCGGTGTCATGTGACCCATGCCCGCCAGCTCGGTGAGCCCCAGGCAGTCGGGCAACGCCGCCGCGATGGCACGGGCGTGCACGAGCGGCGTCAGCCGGTCCTCCGTACCCGCGATCACCGCCGTGGGTACCCGCAACTCCCGTACTCCCGAGTCGAGATCGAGCTCCGCGAGAACATGCCCCCAGGCGACTCTGGCCGCCCGCGGGCACGCGTGCACGATCCTGGCGCAGAACTCGACCCGTTCGGGTGCCGAACCCGCTCCCATCGTGCCGTACTTGAGTATCCGCCTGGAGACCGGCGTGACCGGCCCGAGCGGGGCACGCGCCCCGAGAATCGCGCGGGTCGTCCGAGTGCGGACGGCCCCGGCCCGCAACGGCACCACCAACGACTCGTTGATCAGTCGCGAACTGCCGGTGCTGCACAGCAGTACGGCGGCCGCGTGCTCACGCAGCCCGGCCCGCCGCGAGGCGGCCATCATCGTCATCCCGCCCATGGAGTGCCCGGCGAGCACGGCCCTCTCGTCCGGTTCGAGGGCGGTGGCCAGCACCGCTTCGAGGTCGTCGGCGAGGGCGTTCGTGCTGTACCCGTCGCGGCCGGCCGCGGGCGAACGGCCGTGGCCCCGCTGGTCGTAGACGACGACTCGGTGGTCCACCGCGAGGTCCCGGATCTGCGCGGCCCAGAAATGGGTGTTGCAGGTCCAGCCGTGCGACAGGACCACCGCGGGGGCGCCGTCCTGCCCGTGCACCTCGACATGGATCCGGGCGCCGTCGGCGGAGATCGCGGTCAGTTCGCGCGCGGGGACCGGCGGGGCGTCGTCGCGCCGCAGCAGCCGGCTCATCCCACGATCTCCTCGACGACGGACCGCTCGGAGGCAGCGGCCTGCTTCGGTACCCGAACGACCTCGTACTCCGCGAGGTCGACCGACCGCGTCACCTTGCGGAATTCGGAGGTGGTGCCCGGCCAGACCGTCGTGTTGCGACCGTTGGCGTCCAGGTACCAGCTGTTGCAGCCGCCGGTGTTCCACACGGTGCGCTTCATCCGCTCCTGCACCCGGTGGTTCCAGGCCCCGACCGCCGAGGCCCGCGCGTCGAGTGCGACACGGCCGCCCAGCACGTTCAGCTGGCGCAGATAGTCGGCCATGTAGTTCAGCTGGGACTCGATCACGAGGATCATCGAGGAGTTCCCGAGCCCCGTGTTGGGGCCGATGATCGTCATCAAGTTGGGGAAGCCGGACGCGCTCGCACCGCGCAGCGCCTGCATGCCGTCTTTCCAGGACTCGGCGAGCGTGATGCCCTCCGCGCCGACGACCCGGTCGGCGATCGGCATGTCCGTCACACGGAAGCCGGTGCCGAAGATGATCGCGTCGACCTCGGCCTCCGTGCCGTCGGCGGCGACGACGGTGGAGCCGCGCACCTCGGCCAGACCGGAGGCGACCACCTCCACGTTGGGCTGGGCGAGCGCCGGGTAGTAGGCACTGGAGAGCAGGATGCGCTTGCAGCCGATGCGGTACGAGGGGGTCAGCTTGGCCCGCAGTGCCGGGTCCTTGATGGACCGCGCCATGTTGGACTTGGCTATCTTCTCGACCAGGCCCAGCTCGTTCGGGTGTTTGGTGAAGGCACTGACCTGCAACTCCCTTATGCCCCAGAGCAGTCCGCGGCGCGCGGTACCGGTGAAGGGGAGCGTGCGGTGCAGCCGGCGCTCGGCGCCGCTGATCCTGCGGTCCATGCGCGGCATGACCCACGGCGGGGTGCGCTGGAAGAGCGTCAGCTTGGCGGCCTTCGGCTGGATCGAGGGCACGATCTGGATGGCGGAGGCTCCGGTGCCGATCATCGCGACGCGCTTGCCGGTCAGGTCGTAGTCGTGGTCCCAGCGGGCCGAGTGGAAGACCTGGCCGGGGAAGCCGTCGAGCCCGGGTATGTCCGGCATCTTCGGGTCGGAGAGCGGGCCGGTCGCGGAGACGACGACATCGGCGGTGAACGTGGCCCCGCCCGCGGTCTCGATGACCCAGCGGAGTTCGTCGCGCTCCCAACGCACCATCATCACTTCATGGCCCAGCCTGATGTGCGGACGCAGCCCGAAGGTGTCCGCGACATGCTCCAGGTAGGCACGGATGTGTTCCCGCCCGGAAAAGGTGCGCGGCCACTCGGGGTTGGGGGCGAACGAGAACGAGTAGAGATGGGACGGTACGTCGCAGGCGCAGCCCGGATAGCTGTTGTCGCGCCAGGTGCCGCCGACGGAGTCGGCCCGTTCCAGGACGACGAAGTCCGTGATGCCTTCGCGGCGCAGCCGGACCGCGGCCCCGAGGCCCCCGAATCCGGATCCGATCACCGCCACTCGTACGTGCTCGTGCTGGGCCATGCTGCCGCCTCCCGCGGTACGTCACACGACTCTGCCAGCAATCACTGGCATTGTTGGGAGAGTAGAGCAGCTCCGTACCGATGGGTAGGGTCGCGACGAGGGAAAGTTACCGGCGGTACAACATAGGGTGCGGGTGTGACTGAAGGACGCGAGCACCGTGAATACCGGATGGAGGAGCTGGCGAAGGAGGCCGGCATCCCCGTGCGGACCGTGCGCTTCTACCGGGAGCGCGGCCTGATCTCGCCACCCCGCCGCGAGGGGCGCATCACCTGGTACGACGACCACCACCTGGCCCGGTTGCGCACCATCGCAGGCCTGCTGGAGCGCGGCCACACCCTCACCGGCATCGCCGATCTCGCCCGCACCTTCGAGAGCGGCCGCGATGTCGCCGAGGTGCTGGGCCTGGGCGAACCGACCGAGGAGACCCCGGTCCGCCTCACTCCGGAACAGCTCGCGGACCACTTCGAGGGCGAGGTCACCCCGGAGAATCTGGCCGCCGCCCTCGACCTGGGCTATCTGGCCACCGACGGCGACGAGATCGTCCACATCAGCCGACGTCTCCTGGAGGTGTCGGCTGAGCTGGTACGGGAAGGGGTGCCGCTCGCCACGGTGCTCTCGGCCGCCCGCCGGGTCCGCGAGCACGCGGACGCACTCGCCGAACTCTTCGTGAGCGCCTTCGAAGCCCACAGCGACGAAATGGAGCCGCCCCAACTGCGCCCGCTGGCCCGCGCGGTGGTGGACGCCGAGCTCTCCATGGCCCTGGACCGCCGCCTGCGCCGCGAGAACACCGACCGCCCGCCGCGGGGACCCGCCTCCTGACAGGACGGGCCAAGGGCCCCCTGAACACACCTGACGGAGGACCCCCGACCATTCCGCGCCCCGCACGCCCTACAGGTCGAAGACCACCGTCACCGGCGCATGGTCGCTCCACCGCTCGCCGTGCGTCGCGGCCCGCTCGACCCAGCCCTTCACCGCACGTCCGGCCAGCCCCGGCGTCGCCACCTGGTAGTCGATCCGCCAGCCCGTGTCGTTGTCGAAGGCCCGCCCGCGGTAGGACCACCACGAGTACGGCCCCTCCTCCTCCGGATGCAGCGCCCGCACGACATCGACGTACTCGGCCTCGTCGAAGACCCGGGTCAGCCACTCCCGCTCCTCGGGGAGGAAGCCGGAGTTCTTCTTGTTGCCCTTCCAGTTCTTCAGGTCGGCCTCCTGGTGGGCGATGTTCCAGTCGCCGCACACCACGACCTCACGACCGCCGGCCGCCGCCCGCTTCCTGAGGCCCTTCAGATACGGGAGGAACGCGGCCATGAACCGTTCCTTCTCGTCCTGCTTCTCCGTGCCGACCTCACCTGAGGGCAGATACAGGCTCGCGACCGTGACGCCGGGCAGGTCTACCTCGATGTAGCGGCCGCTCGCGTCGAACTCCTCGCTCCCGGCATCCCCGAAGCCGCCGAACCCGATCTGCACACGCTCGGGCGCCCGCCGCGTATAGAGGGAGACACCGGCTCGCCCCTTGGCGGCGGCCGGTGCGTGCACGGTGTGCCAGCCCTCGGGATCGCACACCTCGTCGGGCAGCTGCTGCGGCTCGGCCCGCACCTCCTGCAGGCAGATCACATCGGCTTCGGTCCGGGCAAGCCACTCGACGAAGCCCTTCTTGGCGGCGGCGCGGAGCCCATTTACATTGACGCTGGTCACAGTGAGCATTACGGCACGATACCGACACCCAGTGGACGCATACCTGTACCATATTCCGAATGAATATCCACTCTCGCCCCTTCGATCACGCCGATGCCGTCAAACTCAACGACCAGGTGCAGCTCGAATACGCCGAGCGATACGGCGACGAGGGCGATGTCACACCGCTCGACGCGTCGATGTTCGAGCCGCCGAACGGTCTGTATCTCCTCGCCTACGATGCGCAGCGCCGCCCGGTCGCCACCGGTGGCTGGCGCTCCCAGGAGCGGAACGACGAGGGCTACTCCGACGGCGACGCCGAGATCAAGCGGATGTTCGTCATACCCGAGGGCCGCGGCAACGGGCTGGCGCGCCGCATCCTGGCCGCCCTGGAAGCCGACGCGCGGGCGGCGGGCCGTAGTCGCATGGTGCTGGAGACCGGGGACAAGCAGCCCGAGGCGATCGCGCTGTACACGTCCAGCGGTTACACCCCATGCGAGAAATTCGGCTACTACCGCACGTACGAGAACAGCATCTGCTTCGCGAAACCGCTGCAATAGCAGGTCTCACCGCCCCGGGCCTCAGGCCCCGGCCGCATACCGCCAGAACTCCCGCATCACCGCGGGCGGGGTCGGTCCGGCCATTTCCAGCTGAGTGAGCAGGACGGTGACCGTTCCGGTGGACGGCGTGAGGTGCGCCGTCGTTCCGGTGCCGCCCACCCAGCCGTAGCGTCCCGGTACGTTCCAGGGGTCGATGGCCTCGACATCGACCGAGCCGCCGAAGCCCCAGCCCTGCCCCTCCAGGAACAGCGTGCTGTCGTCGCGCTGCGCCTGCGTCAGATGGTCGGTGGTCATCTGACGCACCGACTCGGCCGACAGCAGCCGGCGTCCGTCGGCACTGCCCTCGGCGAGCAGCATCCGGGCGAAGGAGTACCAGTCGTCCACGGTCGAGACCAGTCCGCCGGCACCGGACGGAAACGCCGGCACGCTGCTCCACTGCCCGTCGGGCGCGTCGACCAGTTGGAGACCGCCGCCCTCCGGGTCGGTCCGGTAGTAACTGGTGAACCGGTCGAGTTTGTCGGCCGGTACCGCGAAACCGGTGTCGGCCATGCCCAGCGGCGCGAACAGTCGCTCGGCCAGGAACTCGGGCAACGGCCGGCCCGAGACCCTGGCGATCAGCACGCCCAGGATGTCGGAGCAGGTGTTGTACAGCCAGGTCTCGCCCGGCTGGTGCAGCAGCGGAATGCGGGACAGGGTGACCATCCACGCGTCCGGCGCCTCGATGAGCCGGGGCTGCGGCGGTCCTTGTCTCAGCTCGCTGAACAGCAGTCCGACCACCGGTAGCGAGAAGTCGGACGGGAATCCGCACCCGGCCCGGAAGGTGAGCAGATCGGCCACCGTGATCGCCCTGACAGCCGGGACCACGTCGTCGACCGGGGAGGCCGGGGTGCGGACCACCTCAGGTGCCGCCAGTTCCGGCAGCCACTGCCCGACCGGGTCGTCCAGCGCGATCCGGCCGTCCTCGATCAGCATCATGACGGCCGCGGCGATGACGGGCTTGGTGATGGATGCGATGCGGAAGATCGAGTCCCTGGCCATCGGGACCGTGCCGTCCGCATCGGCGGAGCCGACCGCCGTCACCTCGACCCGGTCACCACGGGCGACCAGGCCCACGGCTCCCGGCGCCGCCCCGCCGCCGACATGCTTCTCCAGGAGGTCGTGCAGATTGCTCATCGGTCCACCCTCTCGCTGGTGTGCTCAGAAGCAGGACTGCCGCACCGCCCCCGGACTCATCGGTCCCGGACGTCACTCCCCCCGGCTCAGCGCACCCGCCCGACACCCACGTAGAAGCCGCTGCGTTCCCGCACCGGCGCGGGCTCCTCCTGGTACCACTCCGTGGCGAACACCAGCCCGGGCTCGACGAGGTCCAGGCCGTCGAAGAAGGGCTCGACCTCGCTTCGGGTACGCATCCGCAGCGGGATCGCCCCCTTCCTGTACGCGGTCTCGGTCTCCTGCTGGAGCTCGGGATGCTGGTCTGCCGTGCCGTGCGAGAGCACCAGGAAGCTGCCCGCGGGCAGGGCGTCGACCAGGGTGCGGGTGATGCCGTACGGGTCCTGGTCGTCAGGCAGGAAGTGCATCAGGGCGATCAGGGACAGCGCGATGGGCCTGCTGAAGTCCAGCCGCTCACGGGCGTGTTCGAGGATCGCCTTCGGCTGCCGCACATCCGCGTGGATGTAGTCGGTGGCACCCTGTGGGCTGCTGATCAGCAACGCTTCCGCGTGGCGCAGGACTATCGGGTCGTTGTCCGCGTAGACGATCCGGGCGGCCGGTGTGATGGCCTGGACGACCTGGTGCAGATTGGGTGCCGTGGGGATACCGGTGCCGATGTCGAGGAACTGGTCGACCCCGCCCAGCGCCAGCCAGGCGGAGGCCCGGTGCATGAAGGCCCGGTTCCGCGCCGCGTTGCCCCGCGCCTCCTCGGGCAGCGTCTCCCCCACCTGCTGGTCGACCGGATAGTTGTCCTTGCCGCCCAGCAGCCAGTCGTAGACGCGTGCGGGGTGGGGCTTGCTGGTGTCGATCTGGGGCTTGGGCGTTCCGGCCGTCACAGGACACTCCTCCGTACGGGGAAATCACGAGCAGCTGAGAACCCGGCCCGGCATGGGAGCACCCCCCGGCAGGACCCACGGAACGGGCGAGCAGTGCCAGCGTAGTTGGCCCCGCCCGCACCGTCCCGCCCTCGGCGCCGGGGAACTGTCGACGACTGCTGGCCCGATCCTGACCGTCGCCCCTCAAGCCTGGGCCGGGTTCGTCGGGCTTGCCGCCGACCGTTCGGCCTGAGCCGTAGGCAACCCCCGTGGGACCTGCCGCGCACCACTGGCGGCAGGTCCCACGAGTGCGTCCGGACCCCGGCCGTCAGGCCACGTCGTCCACGCCCTCCTCACGGCGGATCATCCGCCACGCCGCGCGGCGGGCGCTGCGGTTGAGGAAGGACCGGAAGCCCTTGTCCGGGGCGAAGTACCGCTTGCTGAGGTCAGTGATGAGACCCACGCGCTCCTCCACCTTGTTGGCGAAGACCTCGTCGAAGACTTCACCGAAGTTCGCCTCGTCGTTGACGCGCGCCCGAATATGCCTTCGGCGGCACCTTTTCGGCGAACGCCCAAGTACCGAACGAGTCGCGGAACCACAGGCATCCGCGCCACGGCGTGCGCGACAGGCTCTCAGCCGGTCCGCGATGTGCAGCTCCGATGTGTCGTCGGCGAGCTCGCCGACGAAAACAGCCTCAGCGAACCGCCTCGGCATCCGGCTCTTCGACCGGAGCGGAACCCGGGCCCGGGTCCTTGGTGTCGGTGTCGAACGGCGGTGCCTCCTCGGTCCACTTCATCGACGTGATCGTCGTGTAGTCCTGCAGCTCGCCCTTGCTCACACCGTCACCGCTCCGGGTGGCGACCGTCTCGGTGCCGAGCGGCATGCCCGTGGACTTGTCGAAGATCAGGCGGAGTTCGGGGGCTTGCTCGTAGGGGCCGGGGAGGGCGACGGCGTAGCCGGTGCGGCCTGTGTGGTCTTTGACGTCGCCGAGGGAGCGCACGCCGGGTTCGGCGGCGAGGAGGCGGTAGGCGGCGGCGCGCAGGGCCGGGGTGGACGGGAGGGTCGTGGCGAGTTGGACGGCTGTGTCGACGACGATCCGGTCGAGGATTTTCTCGGGGGCGTTGTAGTCCTTGTCGACCAGGGCGAACAGGCGCTTGCGGAGGGCCTGTTCATCGGTGGGGAGCGTTACCAGGAGGCGGAGAGGGAGGTCGCCCATCTTTTGGATGTCCGCGCTTCCGCCGGGGGCGTCGTGTTGGATCTCGCCCCTGCCGGCGTAGGTGACGGTCTCACCCGTCAGGTTCCACGACGTGGGGGAACCGTCCGCCTTCCATGCCGCCTCGTCGGCTTTCGTGGCCGGGCGGGCCCCCGGGTCCAGGATCTGCGACCACTGCTTGTTCTTGGCGGCGGCCGTCCAGTACCGCCGTTCGCTGAGGACGTCGACGGTGTAGTTCTTGCCGGGGACCTTGTGGAGGGAACCGAGGTGTTCCTCCACGTACCAGTAGGTGCCGGAGCCGGCCGGTTGCTGGCTGACGTGGGAGGCGGCAGCGAGAAGCACCTGGCTGCCGGAGCCCGATGTCGCGGAGGGCGCAGGTCCTGGCTTCTCCGGCACGGTGTCAGTGATCAGCACAGCCGCCGCCGCCATCGCCGTGGCCAGGGCGAGACCCGAGACGAGAGGGCGGCCCACCCTCCGCGGCTGGGCGGTGGCGCGAGCCCTGCGCGTCGCGCGCGGACGGGTCATGACCGTTGCGAGCTCCTCTTCCCGAACCGGCGACGGCGTGGGGCGGTCGGGGTCGAGGTGGGCGGGGCGGGCGGCTGTCAGGCGGTGCAGGATGTCGTTCTTCACCGGGCTTCCTTTCCTACGGTGATCCGGGCTCGGGTGGGCACGCGCCGCGCGGCTGCGGCCTCCTCCATGAGCGGGGAGGCCGACGCGGCCTGGGTGAGACGTTTGCGCGCCCGGTGCAGACGGACTCGCAGGGTGATGGGCGAGCAGCCGACCACCGCGGCCGCCTGCGCCGGGGTCAGGCCCTGCCACCCGGAAAGGATCAGCAGTTCCCGATCGTCCTCCGGCAGCGTGGCCAGCGCCTTGAGCAGCGCGCTTCGCTCGGATACCTCCTCGGCAATGTCCGCCTCGGCGGGTTCCGCCCAGGAGCGCAGCTCTGCGGCGAACGACGCGCGCCTGGCCTCCGCCCGGATGCTGTCCCGCAGGATGTTGCGGGCAACCCCGAGCAGCCATGGCAGCGGCGGCTCGGGAACGTCGTCCAGCTTGCGCCAAGCCACGGTGAACGCTTCGTTCACCACCTCATCGGCGACCTGCCGTCCCGCACGACTGACCACGTAGGCCCACACGCGTTGCCGGCAGCCGTCGTAGATGGCGGTGAAACGATCTTCGTCGTAATCGGGCACTGCCCACCTCCTGTCCCTCCTGGTGTGCTCTGTCGTTGAGTAGTGGGCCGAACGGGCTGATCGTTACAGCGGCATGCCAGGAAACACGCCCGAGAGACGAGGCGTACGTCACATCAGGGGGCTCGGGCGCACCGCCGCCGCAGGTGCCGGGGCCCCGGACGTACCCCGGAAGCCTCGGCGCCCTCGCCCCGGCGGCGGACGCGCGGCCTTGCTCAACCGAGGCGCGGCCCGGGCCGCAGCTCCAGCCGGGCAAAAGGGGCCGTCAGCGGGCTGACGGCCCCTCATGAATGATCGAGGCTGGATGTTCGACGTATTAAAACCGTATGTTTTTGCCTGCAATCGCAATTCATGGCCGCGTCGAGTCCGGGTGCATATGGTCGGAGAATCTCGTTCAGGTGATTTCCCATCGGGATCTCCGGGCATGGATGGCTGGTTCCCTAAGATGCTCGTTCAATGCCGATGCGCTCGCAATGACGAAGTGGCTTTCCGGTTCGGCATTTCGACTGAAGGGGAAAAATATGATTTCGAGAACGATGAATGTTGCGCGCACCATGGCAGCGGCGCTTGCCACGGCCGTCGCGTTCACCCTGGCCGGGCCGGCCGGAACGGCGTCCGCCATCGACCACGTCACCTGTGACCCCGACGCGGGTTTCTTGAAGATCTGGTCGCACAACGGCAGCGGTCGTGACAGCGTGGACTGCTATGCGAACGGCGGGAAGACCGACTTCGGCGGGTGGTGGGTCGACCAGATCTCGACGGGGAACAACGATGTGAAGTACTACGACGCCAATGGTGATGTGGTGAAAATCCCCCGGTGGAGTAACATCAAGTATCGGAACGTGCCGAAGGTCAACGCCATCGAAATCCTGTAAGGAATTCTCCCGGGGACGTTTCGGAGTCCCGGTGGGCGATGAGTCCACAGGCCGTGGCAGGGCGAGAAGTCCGTGCCGGCCCGTCATGAACGCAACGAAGCTCCGGTCGAACGGGGCGACCCCCAAGTCGCCCCGAATCGCCGGAGCTTCGGCGTATCGCCGGTCTGCCGCTGTCGGCCCGTCGGCGGGCTGATGGCCCTTTCAGGAGATCTGGTGCCGGAAACACAACCTCCAGGCCCCGGCGAGAAGGCCGGGCGTGCCGCGTGTCAGACGTGGCCACCGCACCACCCGGAGGCTTCAACTCATTCCGGGAGTCCTGCGGTGGCCACCGCGACGCTGAAGGGAAGCTCAGAGGCTGTCCAGTTGGTTACAGCCCGACCGGGTTGAGGTAGGTGGCCGGGTGGGTGGCGCCGTCCTGCTTGAGGATCTGGCCGCCAAACGGCCACGTCAGGGTGAAGTGCTCCGTCTCGTTCGGCGGGGTGACCAGGAACTTCGCCGGAACGAACTTCTCCTTCTGCGGCGTGGACTTGGCCACCGGGAGCAGGTTGATGCTGAAGTCCACCGTGTCGCCCTGCTTCAGGATCATCTTTTCGGGCTTCTTGGAGGAGCGCGCCAGCGACCAGGTGCCGTCGGTCGTCTGAGCGCCGATCATGTCGACACCGGCGAAGCCGGACAGGGTGCAGGTGCGCTCGCTCTGGTTGGTGAACCAGATGTACGCCTGGGTCTGCTTCTCGGTCTGCTCCATCTCCGGCTTCGCGTCATCCCCCATGGCGAAGCCGGCCTTCAGGTCGGCGGTGTGGCAGCGGGTCGGCTCGGCCTTGGCGGGGGCGGCCGAGGCTGGGATGGCGGTAGCGGCAGTGCCGGCGACGACGACGGCCGCAAGGGCCACGGCGGTCAGCTTGCTCTTCATGAAGTTTCGGGTTCCCCTCGCATACGAATCGGCGCGCGAAGTCAGTGCGCGCCTACGCACCTGAAGATGTGCAAGGCCCGGGGGAGGTTCGGTGTGCCGGAGAACCTTTTTCCGACACCCAGGCTCCCAACTGTGGCCGCGTACAAGAACTCATGCGGTGCGGGCCGTTGCAGCGTCGTAGGGAGGACACCGCAACGGCCCGCGACCTCGCTCGGCGTCCGGTCCAGCACAGCGGGACCGATGGCAGCGTGCGACGTCGGCCACGGACATGGGCGCACAGAGGCAGCCCGTCGGGCACACCGCCGCCACAGGCGCCGGGGCCCTGGATCAGACAGGCGGATCCTGCGGGCCCCGTCGGCGCCGCGCCAGGTCGTGGGCCGCCTCCGGCCACCTCGGGTATGCGAAGGTGAAGCCCGCCTCGAGCAGCCGGCCGGGGACGACACGTCGGCTCTTCAGCAGCAGTTCCGTGTCCGAGCGCAGCGCGAAGGCGCCCACTTCGGCCATCCATCGCATCGCGGGCAGGCCCACCGGTGCACGCCACGCGGTACGTAGGGCGCGCATGATCGCGCGGTGCGGAAGGGGCTCGGGGGCGGCCAGGTTCACCGGGCCGGCGAGATCGTCCCGGTCGACCAGGAACTCGACCGCGCGGGCGAAGTCGTGGTCGTGGATCCACGACACGTACTGTGTGCCACCCGCGACCGGGCCGCCGAGACCGAGGCGGGCCAACCACGACAGGACGTCGAAGACGCCGCCCCGGTCGGGGCTCATCACCATGGCGGAGCGCAGGGCCACCTTGCGGGTGTGCGGAGTGCCGGCCTGTTCCTGTTCCCGCTCCCAGGCCCTGGCGATGTCCACGCTGTAGGACCAGTAGCCAGGCACGGTGGGTTCCGCTCCGCCGATCACGCCGGTGCCCTCGTCGTTGGGCGCGTCGAAGCGGTGGGTGTAGATGGTGGCGGTGCTCATCTGGAGCCAGACCCGCGGAGGGTGTGCCGCGGCGCCGATCGCCTCGCCCACGACGCGGGTGGAGAGCACCCGCGAGTCCATCATGGCCTGGAGATTGGCGGCGGTATAGCGGCAACTCACGCTGCGGCCCGCCAGGTTGACCACGACGTCGCTGCCATCGATCGCCTCGGCCCACGGCCCCGGGGTCCTGCCGTCCCAGTGGACCTCACCCGGCCTCACCGGCCGCCTGGTCAGCACGACGACCTCGTGCCCGGCCGCGGTCAGCGCGCGGTTCAGGACAGTACCCACCTGCCCGGTTCCCCCGGGAATCACGATCTTCATCCAGCCCTCCCACTCCACTCGAGGGCGACCCTACCTCAAAATCGAACATGTTCAATTCCTGGGAGTGGCGGCCAGGTCGACCTGAATCACCTTTCGGAACACCGCCTTTGAGGGTCCCGCGTCCCGCGTTACTGGCGTGCTCCCGTCGGTAGCGGGGGATAGGTTGGGGCCCGATTGCCGCCGCGCCCAGAGCACGGGGCTCTGCTGGGAACAGCGGCATCAGAAGGGGCCAGCATGTCCAAACGGTCCGATGCAGCGGATGCGGCCTGCGCCTACCGGCGAACCGGAATCGCCCCGGTGGGCGCGACCGGACGACTCAAGGAGCCGACGGATCGGGAGAAGGAAGTCCTTCTCCCGCTGGGCACAGGGTTGGGCAACCGGCAGCTGGCGAGTGAGCTCGGCATCGCGGAGCGGACGGTGAAGGAACATATCGCTCGCATAGCGGAGAAACTGGGGCAGGAGACTGGGCTGCAGGTTGCAGTACTGTCCGCGCTCTCCCACAGCGCGCTCTGCGTCGATCCGTCCTGTCCGTGCCGACACTCCGCGCTGCCGCCCGGCACCCTGAAGGCGCCTGCCGCGTGAGCGCAGGCCACGCCCGACCCTCTGACCCGGGGCCGGGCGCGGCCTGTCGGACGGATGCCCCGTTGGGCACCGCCCGTCGGGCGGCCGTGACCGAGGCACGTGCGGGCATCGGGGAAGCCGACAGCAACACACCTGCGCGTGAGCTTGATCTCATAGGCGTTCCCCGTGAGGTGCGGATCCGGGACGACCAGAACCGCCATGATGAAAATGCAGGGATCTCATACCTGCGTGTCAGAGAGGCCGACACGCCGCAGCGAGGAGCACGACATGGCCACCGGATCCGAAGACAGCCCCGCGACTCTCTACGGGCCCGCCTCACTCGTCCTCGGTACCATTGCTCTGATCGCCGCAGTGTTCGCCGGCTTCACCGGGATCGCGATCCCGCTTCTGTTCGGCAGCCTCGCCGTCACCTTCGCGCTCCTCGGCCTGGCCCGCAAGCTCAACCGAGGCCAGTGCACCATCGGCCTCGCCACCGGATCCCTGAGCGTGCTCTACCCGATCTTCCTCACCGCTGTCTGAGCGCCTGACGAACTCCGCGCCTGCGGGCCCCCATTGCGGCCTGCCCGAGAGTGCCCTTCGGTCGTGCCTCCGCGGCACGGCCGACATCCCTTGACGCCGCGTACACGCAGGACACCCCGTACCGTTTCGGCGCTCTGCATTTCACACGGCGCAAATCCTCTCGGCTGTCATGAGCATGACATTCATTACGACGTGTCCGGCGTCGGCGCGAACAGCGTCGAGGGCAGGATGCTGGCAGCCCAGGGGTTCGGCGTCATGCGGGCGGCTTCGGGAGAGACCGCTGTCGTCGACCGTTCCTCGGCCCGCGAGGGGATCACCGCTGCAGCCGGCAAGTCCTTCGTGGAGCTGTCGTGGAAGGGGTATGCGAAAGACGCCCGCTACATGGTCACCCGCGACGGCAAGGAGGTGGCCCGTCCGGACGCAGGGGTCACCTCCTTCCGCGCGACACGAACGTGGCACCGGGCGCCGATTACCACTACCAGGTCGCACCGATGCTGCCGGAGAACGGTGACCCACAGACACGGCTGTGGGGGATGAAGGTGTCCGTCCCGGTCTCCGGATCGCTGACGGCTCTGCGCGAGCAGGCGGTTTCCTGAGCAGCCGCCGCAGGCGTTGCCAAGACGTCCACCCTCTCCTGGATCGCCTTCATCCCGCAGAAAAAGATCGACGCTCCCCTGGCGGGTTGTGACTACGGCAGCAAATTCCAGTTCGGCGGCGACGGACGCAGCCATTTCGACTGGAAGTCGAGCAAGTACCGCACCGCCCTGCACGCCACAGTCACGTGGAAGACCAAGAAGGTGGTGGCCAACAAGGACATCCACTCCACCAACGTCTACGTGAAGAAGACCGGCAAGAAGGTCGCCACCAAGACCGCCACCACCAAGGACATGTCGGCCAAGAAGCTGGGCTCCGGCAGCAGTTACGTGGACGTGCGGATGTCCCTGCACGCCACCAATCCCTTCTGCAAGGGTCTGGGCAGCGTCAAGGGGGCCATCGACGGGGCCTTCACCATCAACCTGACCACGAGCGGGAACTACACCATCCGCTCCGGCAAGCACCGCCTGATGCCCAACCACCACATCTACATCTACGACGGCGGCAAGGTCACCAACGTCTACACCCGGAAGTACTCGAACGCCAAGTGCCTGATCGGTTCGGTCGCCTGCCCCGAGGCTGATCTGACCGGCTACTACGGCAAGTTCTAGCCTCGAACTCTCGTGACGGTCTGTTGACGGAGTCGGCGGACCGTTTCGTGTTCTGTGGCTGGTGACCGGCAGGCCGGCACCTGAAGATCACACGCAGGAGATTCGGCTGCGCGGCACGGCTGCCGACGCGGACGTGTGGGGAGCGGCAAGAGCTGCGGCCTCTGCCCCACCGTCCACGTCGGCCTGATCCTGTCTGATCTGCCGCAAGGCGTCGAGCCCCTGTGCCGGAAGCCGTCCTCGCGCAGGTGCATGGCCCACACTGCGCTGCCTCCACTCGTGGCTCGACGCCGGCACATCAGCCTGGCGAAGTGCCGACCTCGGACGCGTGCTCGTCAGTGGTGCCCTCGTCCCGGTCGGGTTCGTACGGCAGGCGCATCCCTCGGGACTCGGCGACCCGCATCGCGTCGCTGAGGCATTCGGCGAGCCTGACCCCGGCGTACCGGATCTCGCTGTACGGGGACATGGTGTCCCCCAGCACCGTGCGGGCATGGTCGAGGATCTCGGCCCCCATCTCCAGCTGCACGGCCTCCATCTCGTCGGCCAGCCGGGAAATATGGCTGCCCGCGTCGTCGGAGACGAGGAAGCAGGGCTTGCCCTCGGGGGACAGCCAGGGCAGCAGGCGGGGCGGGAGCGCGACCGGTGCGGTGAGCGGGGGCGCGGGGTTGGGTACGGCGTCCATCAGGCCGCCACCCCCTGCGCGCCGACCACATGCAGGTCGAGGTCCAGCCCGAAGTCGGCGGCGAGCACCAGGGCGATCCGCCGCCGTCGCTGTGCGCGTTCCCGGTCCGAGGCGAGGAGATACGGGCGCACCAGCGCGCTCGCCCCGCCGTCGAGCGCGTGGTTCAGGCCGTAGGGGGAGCGGGCGGCAGGAAGGTGGGCGGTGAGGCGGGGGCGGGGTGTGCCGGGACGGCGGGTCGGGGCGGGGGCGGGGGCGGTTTCGGGGTGCGCGGGGGCGGTACCGGCACGGTGGCGGCCGGCACAAGGGCCGAGGACCAGCCTCAGCAGCCATGCAGTGATCCGGCGGATAAAGTCGTACACGTCGACGCTCCTAACTCAGCGTTGGCCATGCCCCGGGAGGTCTAGTCCACCTTGCCGGGGTCTTCGCTCTCTTCCACCAAGAAGACTACATCCGGCTATAGCCCTCTACATACAAGTACAGAGGGATTCACCCGAGCGTGCAGGGCGACCGCTCTCTACGTTGGGGGTATGAGCGATGCGGACGCTGTAGAGACAGCCCTGGACCCCATGAGCGCGAAACCGCTCTACATGCAGTTGGCCGACACCATCGCCGCCAAGATCAGTTCCGGCGAGCTGGCGCCTGACAGGCCGATCCCTTCGGAGAACCACCTCGCCGACGAGTACGGCGTTGCGCGGCTCACCGCCCGGCGCGCTGCGCAGGAACTCCGCGAACGCGGCCTCATCATCACCGTGCGTGGCAAGGGCTCGTTCGTCGTGAAACAGCCGCCCGCCAAAGACGGAACCCCCGCCTGACGGCCCCCGAACAGATCGCGCACTTCGTCGAGGAGGCACACCGACGTGCCGGAGAAAGCAGCCCTGAGCATCGAATCCAACGAGTCCGTGACGCCGGGCGTTACCGACTCGGCGGACGACGTGGCCGTGTGCGTGGTCCGCTGCGTTGAGGGGACGGCACGGCTGGGCATGGTGTTCCAGCACCCGGGTTCCGTAGTCGGCCCGGGCGCGGCCACGCCAGGGTTCTTGCTGACCGCCATTGAGTGGTACGGCAAGCAGGTCGAGCAACTGGACACCGTTCACTCCGGCAAGGTCACGCTCACCGGAGCCGGAGCGAAGACGCTGGCCAAGCGCGATGTCCTGAACTCGGCACCGCGGCACTGAACGACCCCGTCGGCCCGGCCGTCGAAGACCTCACCCCTCCTGGGGGCCGGCGGGGCGGTCACCGGCCCGCTCGCGGGGCTGCAATCACTACTCATGCCAATCCAGACCGGGGTCGACCACTCCCCGTTATGTTCTTCGCGGTCCTGCAAGAGGGCCGCTGGCCTCCGGGCCCGGCATGACTGTGTCCCCCTGTCGAACGGATGACCTGGGGGGTGGTGTCACCGGGCCCGGGAGGTGCCGTCGGAGACGCTGATGAGAGGTCCGGCCACTGCCCAGTCCGGCGCAATGCTGGACAGCTCGCGGGCGGCAGGTCTGCATAGCGTGGATGCGCGCGTACGACACCACTGCCGAGGCCGGCACGTTCAACTCGCCTGGAGGGGCGCGATGTTCGATACCGAAGACGTGGGCGTGTTCCTCGGCCTGGACGTCGGCAAGAGTGCTCATCACGGCCACGGACTCACCCCGGCCGGGAAGAAGGCACGGACCGCCGCCCTGCGCCCTTGCTGAGCTTCGTCATCGAGGAGTCGGCCCTACGGCGGCCCATCGGGGGTTGGCCGGTCCTGCACGGCCAGTGGGAGCACTTGCTTCTCGTCGGACGGAAGCGCAATGTCGAGATTCAGGTGATGCCGACAGAGCGAGAGGATCACGCGGCGCTCGGCGGTCCATTCACGCTGATCGAAACAGATCAGGCGCAGCGTGTTGCCTACGCCGAGGTCCAGGGCGACAGCCGCCTGTACACCGGTCAGGCAAGGATCCGAGAGCTCGAAGCGCGCAATGGCATCATCCGATCGCAGGCGCTCACTCCGCGTGAGTCGGAAGAGTTCATTGAGAAGACGCTGGGAGAGAAATGACCGTTCACCAAGGCGAGTTGACCGTGCCGGAGACGGCTTGGCTCAAGAGCAGCTACAGCACTGGTGACGGCGGTGAGTGCGTCGAGGTCGCCGCCGCCACCGACTCCGTACACATCAGGGACTCCAAGGTCCCCGGTGGCCCGATCCTGGCCGTCGCCCCCCAAGCCTGGGCTGGGTTCGTCGGGCTTGCCGCCGACCGTTCGGCCTGAGCCGTACGCAACCCCCGTGGGACCTGCCGCGCACCACTGGCGGCAGGTCCCACGCGTGCGTACGGACCCTCGGCCGTCAGGCCGCGTCGTCCACGCCCTCCTCGCGGATCATCCGGCACCGCTTGCCGAGGTCAGTGATGAGGCCCACGCGCTCCTCCACCTTGTTGACGAAGACCTCATCGAAGACTTCACCGAAGTTCGCCTCGTCGTTGACGCGCGCCACCTCGCGTACATCCGGGTCGGCGACGGCCGCCTGCCCCGGAGGTCACACTCATACGGCCACCGCGGTCGGCAGCCATCTTCAGCGCGTCCACAACCATCTCGCACGGTGGTGCTCGGCCATCCTGCACCCGACCACCTCGCGCGTGGTCAGGTCGAGGACCAAGGCCAAATATCACCAGCCAGCCAGCATGGGGAGGTAGGTGATGTCCGAGACCAGCTTGATGCCTCGACGTCGGTGAAGTCGCGTCCGACCGGGTCCGGCGACGAAGCCGCTCACGGGACGACCGGGTCGAACCGCAGCGCTCGCGGCGAGTGATGCGGTGGATGTTGCACTCGCGCATCAGCCGCTCGGCCCTCTTGGAGATTGCCGCGCGGCTCTCCCCGCATGCGCGGAGCGGGCGCAGGTCCGGACGCTGGCCGGCTGGCCATTTTTGTTCGTTGCTCCCGGGAAGCGTGCCGTGACAGCATTCGACGCGTGTTCGATAACGGGGATGACATAGCAGGGCCGCCTGCCCGGCGTTCAAAGATCGCCGACTTGGCCGACTGGCCTGCTGACGAGGCGCCTTCCGCACCGCGTGAGGTACCGGACCCGGCCCGTGCCATGACGCCGGACGGTGATCCGGTGGCGGCGGCTCGGCATGAGTTTGCTGTGTTGCTGGGTGAGTTCCGGCGTACGGCGGTGCTGGTGCCGCTGGATGAGGCCGGGGATCTGTGGTCGGCGGAGCAGAACGGGGTGCGCTGGATCTGTGCGTTCTCGGACGAAGAGGCACTGGCCCGGTTCGCGCGGGCTCGTGGGGATGCCGGGCGGGAGTGGACGTACCAGGCGGTGTTGGGTGCGCGGTTGCTGGATGTGATGGTGCCGATGCTGCCGGGGCCGGCGGGGGTGGCGCTGGATGCGGGCAGTGCGGACGGCGGGATGTTGTTCCCGCCTGTGGCGGGCATCGTGCCGGATGCGGTTGCGGTGGATCTCGGGGGGATGCAGTGAGCGGGGAGAGTTCTGATCTTCAGGTGCCGCCTGAGGCGTTGGCTGCGATCGCGAAGGGGATCGATCTGGCGCATGCGGAGTTGAAGGATCTCGGGTTCATCGGCCAGGCGTCGACGGGCCGGGGCTTCTCGGATCTTGCTTTGTCGGGGCTGGAGTTGGGGCACGGCGGGCTGACGTCGGAGTTCGAGACGTTCTGCAACCGATGGGAGTGGGGTGTGCGGGCACTGACGCTCCGTGGGAACAACTTCGCGCAGGGGGTGGGCCTCTCGGCTGGCTCGTTCGCCGAGCAGGAGCAATACATCAAGGACTCGTTCAAGATCGGCGTGAACTCCCTCACCGGCAACCCGCACTTGACCGAGGACGAGGTCAAGCAGATGAGCTGGGAGACGATCCGCGACCAGCACACGTGGGACAACGCGGACTGGAGTAGCGAGTCGTTCTCCGAGGCCCACGCAGAGGTCAAGCAGACGTGGAAGGACACCACGTACGACGTCATGGACGCGGAGATGGATGCCATGGAGCGCTCCGGCATCGTGGACCCGGCGGTGCGGGATCTGCTGGACGAGCAACTGAAGGATGATCTCGATCCGTCCCAGGAGACGGTGTCGCAGGCTGAACAGCCGCGGTGGGGGGAGGGTCGCTGATGGCGGATTTCGGAGTCATAGGCGACCTCGTCGGCAAGGCCACCGACAAAGTCGTCGACGGGATCGATACCGGCATCGACAAGGGCAAAGAACTTGTCGGCGAGGGGGTCGACTGGGCAACCGGCAAAGCCGGTGACGGCCTGCGGCACTACGGATACGACGGCTTCGCCGAGGCCGTCGAGGACTGGGGCGATGAGACAGCCTCCTCACTCGGCGCGGAGATCGGTGAACAACAGCTCGGCCAGACCGAGGAGCCCGACGAGCTGATCCACGGCAAGCCCGAGCAGATCGCTGCGACGGTCAAGAACCTGCGCGACTTCCGACACGCATTCGATCTGGTCGGCGGCGGGATGAAGAGGCTCGACTCCAGCAACTGGAAGGGCGAAGCGGCCAACGCCTTCCGCGAGAAGTTCGAGACGCTGCCCACGGACTGGCTCCGGGCCGCCGACGCGTTCGAGGACGCGGCCAAGGCACTGGAGACATACTCCAAGACGATCACCAGCGCCCAGGGCAAGGCCCGCGAGGCGATCGCCCTGTACAAGGAGGGCGAGAACGACTCCAAGGCAGCTGTCGAGGCGTACAACAAGAAAGCCGACGCCTATGAAGCGGCCCGCAACGGCGACACCCCGCTGCCCCACCCCGGCAAGTTCACCGACCCCGGCAAAGCCAAGCGAGCCAGAGCACGGGAGATTCTGACCGATGCGAGGCGCGCCCGCAACGAGGCCGCCGAGTCCGCGAAGAGCTCTGTCACGGCGGCGATGGCCCACGCACCGAAGGAGCCCACCGGCCGCGAGAAGCTGATGCTCGAAATCGTCGACCAGGGCCTGGGCACGGGCTTCGAGAGCATGCACCTGGCCGGCGGAATCGTCAAGGGCACAGCGGGCCTGGCCAACTTCGTCCGATCCGTCAACCCTGTCGACGCCTACAACCTGACTCACCCCGCCGAGTACTACAAGGGCGTCAACATGACGCTCGCGGGCCTCGTCTCCACCGCCGCCAACCCCGACCGGGCGCTCAAGAACGCCTGGGACGCGGCCAAGGGCGACCCCGCCGAATTCATGGGCCGGCTCATACCCGAGCTGGTCGGGACCAAGGGCGGAGGCCTGATCAGGGGCGGCCTGCGGGCCGGGATGAAGGACCTGCTCGAGCGCCCGAAAGGCAAGAACCGGCACGGACACGAGAAGGCCCCCGACTCCAACGCCAAGAAGTGCAGCGAGGTCAAGTGCGCCGGAGACCCCGTCGACGTTGCGACCGGACGCATGCTGCTGCCGCAGACGGACATCGTGCTACCGGGCTCGCTGCCGCTTGTCTTCGAGCGCGTCTTCGACTCCTCGTACCGAGCCGGCCGCTGGTTCGGATCCGGCTGGTCGAGCACGGTCGACCAGCGCCTCGAGATCGACGCGGAAGGCGTGGTGTTCAACTGCGACGAAGGCAGCCTGCTGGCCTACCCGCATCCCGCGCCCGGCGTTCCCGTCATGCCGACGCACGGGCGGCGCTGGCCGCTTGACCGGGTGGACGACGGCTACACCGTCACCGACCCGGAAACCGGCCAGGTCCGGCACTTCGTCGACCACCCCGACGGGGAACTGGCACTCCTGGCCCAGATCGACGACCGCAACGGCCGCTGGATCACCTTCGAGTACGACGAGACAGGTGCCCCGACGTCGATCGTGCACCACGGCGGCTACCACCTGAAACTCACCACGAACGACGGCAGGGTCACCGCCCTGCACCTGGCGGGCGCGGCACCGGACGGCACCGATCAGGAGATCCTCCGCTACGGCTACACGAACGGCCACCTCACCGAGGTCACCAACTCCTCCGGGCGCCCGCTCCGGTTCGGCTGCGACGCACACGGCCGAATCACTTCCTGGACCGACACCAACGGCAGCCGTTTCGACTACGTCTATGACAATGAGGACCGCTGCATCGCCCAGTCCGGGACCAACGGTCATCTGAACTCGACGTTCACCTACAACGACATCGACCCGCGCGCAGGCCTGTGCATCACTACGCTCACCGACTCACTCGGCCACACCAGTCGGTTCCTGATCAACGACATTTGCCAGGTCGTCGCCGAGACCGATGCTCTTGGTCAGACCACCCACTTCGAGTACGACCGCTACAACCGACTACTGTCACAAACGGATCCGCTGGGGCACACCAGCCGGTACACGTACGACGAAGCCGGCCGGTTGATCGTTGCTGTCCGCCAGGACGGCCGGCGGTCCACCGCCGAATACAACGATCTCGGCCTGCCTGTGAAGGTTACGGGTATGGACGGAACGGTCGTGCGCCAGACCTACGACGAGCACGGCAATCGCACCTCGGTCATCGATGGATCACACGCGACCACCCGGTTCCTGTACGACGAGGCCGGCCATCTCACCTCGGTGACCGATGCTCTTGGTCACACCACACACCTGCGCAACGACAGGGCAGGACTGCCTGTCGAGATCACCAACCCGCTTGGGGCGACTGCTGGTTGCAGGCGTGATGCATTCGGTCGCCCCGTCGTGGTCACCGATGCGCTAGGAGCGATCACCCGTTACCAATGGACCGTCGAGAGCCTGACGGCCCGGCGTGCCGATCCGGATGGCAGCACGGAGAACTGGACCTACGACGGCGAAGGCAACTGCCTCTCACATACCAACGCCTTGGGGCTCGTCAGTCATTTCGAGTACACGGATTTTGACTTGCTCGCGGCGCGCACCGGTCCGGACGGAGCGCGTTACGAGTTCACTCATGACACCAACTTGCGCCTAACTCGGGTAACAAACCCCAAGGGCTTGACTTGGGACTACACGTACGATCACAACGGTCGCCTGACTGCGGAGACCGACTTCGATGGGCGCACACTCGTCTACGACCATGACGCGGCGGGGCGACTGACAGCACGTACCAATGGCCTCGGTCAAACAGTCCATTACGAGCACAATAAACTCGGGCAGCTGCTACGAAAAAGCGCGGACGGCGCAGTAACCACTTTCGAATACGATATTTTCGACCAGCTCGCACATGCGGTCGGCCCTGATGTCACGCTTACCCGCATGCGCGACCGGCGGGGTCTTCTGCGATCCGAGAGCGTGAACGGACGCACACTCACTTACGACCATGACGTTCTGGGCCGACGCATCTCCCGCACAACCCCCACGGGCACAAGAAGTACCTGGACCTATGACGCCGCCGGGCGCCGCAGCACACTCACCAGCTCGGGCCGGACCCTGGCCTTCACCCATGACTCAGCCGGGCAGGAGACCGCTCGGCACATCAATGAGGCAATCAGCGTCCGGCACGAGTACGACATCGTGGGCCGCCTCGTGGATGAACGCGTATCCGTACGAGGCCAAGGCCTCCAGCACCGTGCTTACACCTACCGGGCGGATGGCAGCCTCGTCGGGATCCAGGACGCCCTATCCGGCAACCGCCGGTTCAGCCTAAACTCCGCAGGGCGGGTCACCCGGGTCAGCGGTGCGGGCTGGACCGAAACCTACGCCTATGACGAAGCGGGCAACCAGACCCAAGCGGACTGGCCCACCAGTCACCCCGGCCACGAAGCCACAGGGCAACGCACCTACACCGGCACCCGCATCACTCGTGCCGGTCGCGTGCGCTACGAACACGACGCTCAGGGCCGCGTCGCCCTGCGTCAGAAGACCCGCCTGTCACAGGCACCGGAAACCTGGCGATACACCTGGAACTCCGAAGACCGGCTCACGTCAGTCATCACTCCTGACGGCACCTGCTGGCGCTACGTGTACGACCCACTCGGCCGCCGCGTCACCAAACAGCGGGTGTCGGCCGAGGGTGGGGAAGTGGCGGAGGAAACCTCGTTCACCTGGGACGGGACCACCCTGTGCGAACAGATCACCAGCACTGAGTCGCTGCCCCACAAGGTCGCCCTCACCTGGGATCACGACGGCTTCCGGCCTCTGACACAGACAGAACGGATTCTTTCGACCGATAGTGAAGCGGTCGACGAACGCTTCTTTGCCGTCATCACTGATCTCATCGGTACTCCCACCCAACTCGTCGACGAATCGGGAACCCTGGCCTGGCACACCCGCAGCACCCTGTGGGGCACCACCACCTGGGCCACTTCCAGCACCACCTATACACCGCTCCGCTTCCCCGGTCAGTATTTCGACCCCGAAACAGGCCTGCACTACAACTACTTCCGGTATTACGACCCCGCAACAGCGAGGTTCCTCACAGCCGACCCACTGGGGCTCGCACCCGCTCCCAATCCAACCACGTATGTCTCTGATCCGCGTACTTCGACGGACCCCCTAGGACTGTCGCCTTGCCCGCCGAAGGGAGAACGGAGCAACCCGTTCAAGAAGAGGGAGGACGCAGAGAAAGCTGCATTCGAAGCCGCAGGCGTGCCCTACGGCGAGACGCCGATTGCCGAGTGGACAGTGACCGGGGACAAGAACCTGAAACACGCTCCCGGGTACACGTACTCGAAGGACGAGAGTCACTGGGGAAATTTTCGGCAATTTGAAACACCTCAGGGATCTCGCGTCGTCGTGGAACATCTTTTTGATCCGGCGGGTACGCATTTTCATGCTGGGAAGCCTAAGATCGACGACACTCGCAGCTTGGTGAACTTCGGCTGGGACAACAGTAGGGTCCAGCGTTCCGATGGAAGTTTCGGGTATCCTGAAGATATGGAGCGGTACGGAAAAATAAATAAGCCCGGAGGGGATCACCACTTCTTCCATGAAGGAAACTGAACACATCTATCATTTCAGAAAGAAGGCTCGGGGATGCCCAAAGATATGGCCCCGGATTGGCTACACATCCTGCACGCTTGCAGTTTGACAGTAATCGAGGGAGCAGTGCCCGCTTCGGCACCCTCTCCCGTAACGGCCATTCGTTTCGTGACAGGAGTAGATGTAGAGCCGACAAATACCATTGCACAGGCGCGACCCTCTGCCCTCAGCGAGGTCGACCACCAATGGCAAATTCAGACTTCCGGCCGACTCGATCCTTCAGGACCCGGTGAATTCATTATCCTGCCACCTGGAGGCGGGGGCGCCTCTATCGGCTGGGTTCGGGTGAGAGACACCAACGGAGTAAACCTCCCCTCCCGCATCGCCGCAGCAACTGGTTCACCCGAGTTCCTGAGCTTGTCAGCAGACGGAAAATGCCTGTTCGCGGTTTCCGAGGAGGACGACGAGTACTGGATCGTCGTCCGCCGGCTTGCGACATGATTACACTGCGCCTCATCAACCGTTTCCGAGATTGGCATCTGAAGTAAATCGAGGAGGCCCAAGAGGAGTTGTGAAGGGCGCATCCCATCCTCCGAATACGAGACCAACTACTATCTCGCCATCGCGAAACCCCAGGTCCAAACACGACCTGCAAGGTCTCTACCGAACCCGGGGCGCTTCACATCCGGCACGGGGGCTGCCAGACCAGGAAACCCTGTCAGTCCGTCTTCTCCCACGTCCCCGACTTCAGCTCCTTCAGGAACAGCCCGTCAAGCACCACCAACCCGGCCGCTCTGTCCACCACGTCCACCGTCCGGCCGTCCAGGGCGGGCGAGGCCTCGGGGTCCTCCATGGGGACGAGGAGCCACAGGCCGTGCGGGGGAGCGGCTGGGCGCCCTGCGGCGTTCTGCAACGCGACCAGCAACTCCCGTCCCTCCACCTCCCAGTAGCGGGCGACCAGCCCGGCCCGGTGAGCGAGAAGCACCGTGCGCGGGCCCGAAGCGGCCGCCAGCTCCGCGGCACGGGCCACGACTCGCTCCAACGCCAGCCGCGCGTAGGAGGCGAGGCCCGCGCCGATGCTTCCCGAGGCGGCGAACGCGGCATCCGCCTTCAGCAGCGCCTGCCAGGGCGCCCGCTGCTCCTGAGCCAGCTCCCGCAGCGTCGTGAGGAGGAGCTCGTCCAGGGCGAGCGGCGTCACATCGAAGCGCTCCGCCAAGCGCTCCGCCACACCGGGGAGTTCGGGCCCCTTGACCGTGAGAGCGACGAATCCGCCCCGTCGGCGTGCCGCCTGGAGGCGGGCAGCCCGGACCCGTCGGGGATCGCGGCCGAGCGCCAGTTCGCTCTGCGCGTCCTCGATCAGCGTCCGAGTACTGGCCGGCGCGGACACCGTCTGCTCGGTGTGCCAGGTGACGGTCTCCCGGGCGCGCGGCAGGAAACGCTTGCGCTGCTGGCCGTAGGCGAGCGGGAAGCCGGCCCGGTCCAGGGCCTCTTCCAACTCCACGTACGTGGTGTCGGCGAGCACCGCAAGCGCGGGGAAACGGGCACGGACCCGGGCCAGCAGGTCGTCGGTGCCGATCCCGGTGTCGGGCCGCACCCCTGCGGCGGCCTGCGAGATGCGCAGCGCCTGGACCAGATCCAGGTCCAGCGGGTAGAGCTCCAGTCGCGGAGAGACACCGACGCCCCGTGCCATGGCAGCAGCCAGGTCGACGAGCCGGGTGCCGGCCAGCGGGATCATGCCCTCGGGTGCACCGACCGCGCGGAGTTCCCGCAGCACCGTCACCCGGGGCCCGCAAGCGGGACGAAGACGCCGGCTCCACGGGCATCGCCCCAGTGAGTGGGTGAGCAGACTTGCGTACCAACCACGCCTGAAACGACAAGATCCCGGTCCGACGAAATCGTCGAACCGGGATCTTGTGTGTGCGGTGGACCTGTGGGGATTTGAACCCCAGACCCCCTCGATGCGAACGAGGTGCGCTACCAGACTGCGCCACAGGCCCTTGCAACGAGTGAAACTTTAGCACCCCCACGGGGGTGCTCGGAAATCCGGTCCGTGCTGGTCAGCCGAGTCGATGTCGCAGCGGGGCCCGAAGGGGCTCACTCGTTGGCGGCACGGGGGCGTTCCCCGTCCTCGTACTGGTCGAAGAGCGGGGTCCGGCCGCGGTCACGGGCGCGGCGGGACTGGTTGGTGCGCTGGCGCGGCGCCGGGTCGACGGGGGGTGCCACGGGGTGCGAGGTACCCGTCTGGGTGGGCTCGGCGGTGCTGGAGCGGGCCGCGCTCCAGGTCTCCGGGTTGCCGACCTCGACGCCGCCCGTGGCGCGCGGGGCGACCGGCGCGGTGACATACGTCGGCAGGGGAACCGGGACCGGCTCCCAGCTGTCGCCCTGGACCCGGCCGCGTTCGCGCTGCTGGTCGACCCATTCCGCGTGGTCCGTCTGCTCGACCAGGGCGCGGCGGCCGGCCTCCTGCGGAGAGACCGCCGGTGCGGGCGCGGGCTCGGGGCGGCGCCCTTCGGGCTCCTCGTCGGCCTCGGCGGGGGCCGCCGCGGCCGGCTGGTGCCTGCGGGGACGGCTCTCGCGCAGATGCTGCGCCGCCACTTCGGCCCGGCGCCGGTCCATGGTGAAGGCGAACCGGCGTCGCTCCTGGGCGCGCAGATGCACGATGTACGTGCTCAGCAGCACCGCCGGAACCGCGGGTGCCCAAAGGAAGCCGAGGCCGCCGACCGCCGCGACGACCGCGCCGAGGGTGAAGGCGAGGAAGAGGACGACGGTGGTACGCCGACGACGCGCGAGGACCTGGAGTCGCTGGGCACGCCGGACGCGCTCGGCGTCCGTCCCGCCGGTGCGCGGACGTGCGCGCCGCGCGGGACCGGGTTCGGGGCGTTCCCGGTCCGGGCGCGCCGGGTCGTACACCCGGGCTTCGGTATGCGCCTCAGGCGCGGCGAAGGCCCGGACGTCCACGGAATCCATTCGGTCCGTGACGACGTCCGGGTCGGCGTCGGGCCCCGCCTCCTCGGTGGTGCGCTCCCGCAGCTCCTTGGCATACCGGCGCTCCATGGCCGCCCGTCCGGACAGCAGCCGGATGGCGGTGCTGAAGCGTTCTGTCGGACGGGCTTCATTGAGCTCGTCCTGCCTGCGGAGCCACATCGGCACCAAGTAGGCGGCCCAGGCCCCGACGATGACTGCATAGATGAGGCCGCTGCTGCTCACGTCTCACACCGTAGAGGGGTTTGCGCGGGGGCATCCGCCAATTGGCCCGGTGTGTCGCACGATCCGGCTGATATCAAGGACTTTTTTTGTGATTGTTCAGATCAGCAGTGGGTGTTTGCGCGTCCGTTTGCGGTCACATGCCGATCAATATCGAACACTTATTTTATTTCCCGTGTCGTTCCGGGTCGTGCCTGGTGCCAGCGCCGGAGCAGCCCGTCGGGTACTTCCTCCGCGGTGAGCGCGTAGATCAGATGGTCCCGCCAGGCACCGTCGATGTGGAGATAGCGCGGACGCAGACCTTCCTCACGGAATCCCAGTTTCTCGACGACCCTTCTGCTGGGCCCGTTCTCCGGCCGAATGCACACCTCGACGCGGTGCAGTCCGACCCTGCGGAAGCAGTGGTCGACAGCGAGGGCTACCGCGGTCGGCATCACACCGCGGCCCGCCACGTCCTGGTCGACCCAGTAGCCGATGTGACCCGAGCACATCGAGCCCCAGGTGATCCCGGCAACCGTCAGCTGACCGACCAGACGGCCCTCGTACTCGATGGCGAAGGGCAGCATCCGGCCGGCGGCGGCCTCGGAGCGCAGATGACGGACCATCTGGCGGTAGGTGGGGCGCTGGGCCACCGGGCCGCCCGGGGCGGGCGGCGGAACGGTCGCCTCCCAGGGGCGCAGCCAGTCACGGTTGCGCCGGTTGACCTCGCGCCACATGCGCTGGTCGCGCATCTTTACCGGACGGAGGGTGATCTCGCCGTCGTTGAGGACCACCGGCCAGGTCGGGACGTTCAGCTCGGGCTCCCGGGTCGGGGGTGATCGCCGCCGCGAAGCTGGTCGACGGCGTGCACCAGGAGACGTGCGAGGACGGCCAGGCCGTCGCGCACCCCGCCGGTGGAGCCCGGCAGGTTCACGATGAGTGTGCGGCCGGCGACGCCCGCGAGGCCACGGGAGAGCGCGGCGGTGGGCACCTTGTCGCGGCCCTCGGCGCGGATCGCCTCGGGGATGCCGGGGATCTCGTGGTCGAGGACGCGGCGGGTGGCGTCGGGGGTGCGGTCGGTGGGCGAGATGCCCGTACCGCCGGTCGTGATGATGACGTCGTACCCGGCGGCCACCCCGTCGCGCAGGGCCTGTTCGACCGGGTCGCCGTCGGGCACGACCCGGGGGCCGTCGACGGCGAAACCGAGCTGCGTGAGCGCCTCGGAGATCAGGGGGCCGCCCCTGTCCGCGTAGACCCCGGCGGAGGCCCGGTTCGATGCGGTGACCACAAGTGCGCGGTACGCGGACGCCGCGGCGTCGTCGCGGACCCCCGCCGCTTCGCCGGGCGCGGTCACGCGTCCGCTCCGTCCGATGCGGTGCGCCGGTACTCGCCGGACTTGCCGCCCGACTTCGACTCGACCCGTACGTCCGTGATGACTGCCGCCTTGTCGACCGCCTTGATCATGTCGATCACGGTGAGCGCGGCGACCGAGACGGCGGTCAGGGCCTCCATCTCGACGCCGGTGCGGTCCGTGGTCTTCACCGTGGCGGTGATCTCCACCGCGTCGTCGGCAATGCTCAGGCCGACCTCGACGCCGGAGACGGCGAGCGGGTGGCAGAGCGGGATCAGGTCGGGGGTGCGTTTGGCGCCCATGATCCCGGCGATACGGGCGGTGGCGAGGGCGTCGCCCTTGGGGACTCCTTCGCCGCGGAGCAGTTCGACGACGCGCGGCGAGACGAGGACCCGGCCGCTCGCGCGGGCCACCCGCGCGGTGACGTCCTTCTCCGAGACGTCGACCATACGGGCCGCGCCCGCCTCGTCGATGTGCGTCAGCCTGTTCTGCGTACTCAACTAACTCCGCCTCGCGGTAGGGCGCCGGTTGCCCGCTCGGCCCGCACCGGGGTGCGGGCCGGGGGCCCGGGGGTGTCCCCGGGAAGGCACAGCGGCAGATACCGTACCGCCACCGCCCGGGGATCAGCGGAGCAGGATCACCTCGGTGTCCACTCCGGGCTCGGCGGAGGTGACGTCCTCGGGCAGCACGATCAGCGCATCCGCCTGGGCGAGAGCGGCGATCAGATGCGATCCGGAGCCGCCGACGGGGGTGACGGTGCCGGCCTCCGCGTCGTACGTACCGCGCAGGAACTGGCGCCTGCCGGACGGCGAGGTGAGTGCCTTGCCGGTGTTCAGCTTGGCCCGGACGGTGGGGCGGTTCACGTCCTGAAGTCCCATCAGGGCGCGGATCGCGGGGCGTACGAACAGCTCGAAGGAGACGTACGACGAGACGGGGTTGCCCGGGAGCGCCAGCAGCGGCGTGTGTTCGGGGCCGATCGAACCGAAGCCCTGCGGCTTGCCGGGCTGCATGGCGAGCTTGCGGAAGTGGATGCCGCTGCCGGGCTCGTCCTCGTCGCCCACCGACGAAAGGGCTTCCTTGACGACGTCGTACGCGCCGACGCTGACGCCTCCGGTGGTGACGACGATGTCGGCGCGGATCAGCTGATCCTCGATCGTGGCGCGGAGCGTGTCGGCGTCGTCGGTGACGGCGCCGACACGGTAGGCGATCGCTCCGGCGTCCCGGGCGGCGGCCGTGAGCGCGAAGCTGTTCGAGTCGTAGATCCGGCCGCCGGTCAGCTCCTCGCCGGGCTGCACCAGTTCGCTGCCGGTCGAGATGACGACGACGCGCGGCCGGGGCCGTACCTTCACCGTCGAGCGTCCGATCGCGGCGAGCAGCCCGATCTGCGCCGGGCCGATCACCGATCCGGCGCGCAGGGCCAGATCGCCCGGCTTGACGTCGCTGCCGCGGGCCCTGACATGGGCGCGGGCCTCGACGGGACGGTGCACGCGGACCTCGCCGCCCGCACCCTCGGGGGCGTCGCGATGGGCACGCATGGTGTCGGCGGCGCCGCCGCCCGTACCGCCGTCGGTCCACTCGACCGGGATCACGGCTTCGGCGCCGGCCGGCAGCGGGGCGCCGGTCATGATGCGGGCGGCCTCGCCCGGGCCGACGCTCCGGTCGCCGGGCAGCCCGTCGCTGCCCGCCGCGATGTCACCGATGACGGTGAGCACCGCAGGGAACTCCTCGTCGGCGCCCTCGACATCGGCCACACGGACCGCGTACCCGTCCATCGAGCTGTTGTCGAAGGGCGGCAGGGCGATCTGCACGATGACGTCCTCGACGAGGACGCAGCCCTGTGCGTCGTGCAGTTGCAGCTCGATGGGTTCGAGCGGTCGCACTGCTCCGAGAATGTCTTCCAGGTGCTCGTCCACCGACCAGATCGTGCTGCTCAAAGTGCTACATCTCCTCGGTGACGTAACTGCGGAGCCAGGTCCGGAAGTCCGGGCCCAGGTCTTCACGTTCGCACGCGAGTCTGACAATGGCACGGAGGTAATCGCCCCGGTCACCGGTGTCATAGCGGCGCCCCTTGAAGACGACGCCGTGCACGGGGCCGCCGATCTTCTCGTCCTCGGCGAGGAGTTGAAGGGCGTCGGTGAGCTGGATCTCGCCGCCGCGGCCCGGCTCGGTCTTACGCAGTATGTCGAAGACGGCCGGGTCCAGGACATAGCGGCCGATGACGGCGAGGTTGCTGGGCGCCTCGGCCGTGTCGGGCTTCTCGACCAGGCCGGTGACGCGCACCACATCGCCCTGGGCGGTGGGCTCGACGGCCGCGCAGCCGTACATGTGGATCTGCTCCGGCGCGACCTCCATCAGCGCGATGACACTGCCGCCCTCGCGCTCCTGGATGTCGACCATGCGGGCCAGCAGCGGGTCGCGCGGGTCGATCAGGTCGTCGCCGAGGAGGACCGCGAACGGCTGGTCGCCGACGTGCGGTGCGGCGCACAGCACGGCGTGGCCGAGGCCGCGCGGGTCGCCCTGCCGGACGTAGTGCATGGTGGCCAGGTCGCTCGACTCCTGGACCTTCTGGAGCCGTTCGGCATCTCCCTTGCGGGTGAGCGCGGACTCCAGTTCGTAATTGCGGTCGAAGTGGTCCTCGAGGGGGCGCTTGTTGCGGCCGGTAATCATCAGGACGTCGGAGAGACCGGCGGCCACCGCTTCCTCGACGACGTACTGGATCGCAGGCTTGTCGACGACAGGCAGCATCTCCTTGGGAGTGGCTTTGGTGGCCGGCAGGAAACGGGTACCGAGGCCTGCGGCCGGAATGACAGCCTTGCTGATCCTGGGGTGCGACTGAGTCATGCGCAGAACCATAACCGGTGCGCATGGGCGGAAGATGAGGCTCCAGTTAACTTTGTACGCCTATATGCGCATACAAGAGATTCAAGGTGCCCAATGAATAGCAATATGCCCCAAAAGGCGCTTCTCAGACGTGAACTGCTGGCCGTGCGACGCCTCCTGTCTCGGGAGGACGTGGAAAACGCCGCGCTGGTTCTGTCCCGGGGCGCATTGAGTCTTCCGGAGTTGTCCGGGGCCCGAACCGTCGCCGCGTACGTCTCGGTGGGGAGCGAGCCGGGCACCCGCGCTCTGCTGGACGCGCTGCGTGAGCGGGGGGTACGGGTACTGCTGCCGGTGCTCCTCGCGGACAACGATCTGGACTGGGCGCCGTACGAAGGAGCCGGCCGTCTGGTCCGGGCCGGCCGCGGGCTGCTGGAGCCGGACGGGGAGCGCCTCGGTCCCGACGCGGTCCTGGACGCCGACGCGGTCCTGCTGCCGGGCCTCGCGGTGGACGCGCGCGGCATGCGGCTCGGTCGTGGCGGCGGCAGTTACGACCGGGTGCTGGCCCGGCTCGCCGCGGCGGGGGCGCATCCGGCGCTGGTCGTCCTGCTGTACGACAACGAGGTGGTCGCGCAGGTCCCTGAGGAACCGCACGACCACCCCGTCGACGTGGTGGTGACACCGGCCGTGACCCGCCGGATGGGCCCTACGGTTTGAGGGTCAGGGTGTCGGTCGTCGACTTGGCGACGGCGTTCGTCCCGAAGGACCAGTCGAGCAGTTCACCGTTGACCCACTTGTCGGTCTGATCGGTGTAGTGCGCGCTGAACGCGTGCCCGGAAGCGCCGGTGAGGTTGATCCAGCGGGACTTGTCCCAGTCCCCCACGTTGACGACCATCCGCATCGACGGAACCCAGACGACCTCGTAGCCACCCGCCGCGTTCCAGCCGGAGGCGTTCACCGCGGCCTCGCCGCCGCCGATGTTCCACGGGCCGCGGTTGAGGACCCGCTGGAGCAGACCGGGGCCCTCGGTGCCGAGGGTCTGGTTCTTCAGGGTCAGCTGGTGCAGCCGGCCCCAGCTCCAGGTGCTGATGTCCTTGCCGAGCTTGGCGGTCAGCTCCCAGCGGGCGTCCTCCATGGCACGGGCGAAGAGTTCGTCCCGGTTCCCGGTCGCCTCGTCCCGGCCGGTCTTCGGCGACTTCCACCAGTCGCTGTTCTGGTCGTCCATCAGGTTGGCGACCACCTGGTACCAGCGGTCACCGCCGTCCGGCTGTGCCGTGTCCGCGTCGCGCCGGCCGCACTCGCGCACCAGCTTGTGCTGCTCGTCGACCGGGCCGGAGGTGTCGGCCCGGGGCACATTGAGGCACTCGCCCTCGACCCGCAGCTCCTTGGGCAGCTTGTCGCCGAAGGCCAGCTTCAGGATGTTGCGCCAGACAGCGTTGAAGTACGCGGCCGCGGCCGAGTCGGCCTCCTGGGTGTAGTCCCAGCCCTCCAGGAGCTTCTGTGCCTCGCGGACGCTCTTGTCCGAGACATTGATCTTCATCAGCTCGGGCACCAGCAGCGCGGCGATCTCGCTGGTGTTGTCCATCTGCATCTTCTGCATGTCTTCGGTCGAGATCTTCCCGCCGCCCTTGATCTTCGACTCGATGAGGTCGGTGATCCGCTGGCTGCGGGTGCCGTAGCCCCAGTCCTTGGTGAGCAGGTGGGGGTACTTCTCCTCGTCGATGACGGGCTGGTTGGCGGTGACGATGTAGCCCTGCTGGGGATCCTCCTCATACGGCAGCTCACGGAATGGGATGTACCCCTTCCACTGGGACCTCGGGTCCCAACCAGGTGCCGGAACCGACCCGTCGTATCCATTGGCGCGAACCGGGATCTTTCCGGGCGCCTGGTAGCCGATGTGGCCCTTGGTGTCGGCGTAGATCAGGTTCTGCGAGGGAACCTCGAAGTTCTCGGCCGCCTTGCGGAAGGACGGGAAGTCCTTGGCCCGGTTGAGCTCGAAGACCGCGTCCATGGACTTGCCGGGTTCCAGAGCGGTCCACTTCAGAGCGACCGCGTAACCGTCGGCCCGGTCCGGAGCCGCGTTGGTGACGGGGGCCTTCTGGCCGACCTTCTCCAGCTCGCTGCTCCGGTCGGAGACCAGCGGACCGTTGTTGGTCTCGCGGACGGTGATCTCCCGGCTCTTGCCGCCCGCGACCTTGATGGTCTCCTCGCGGACGGTGAACGGCTTGACCTTGCCGTCGTAGAGATAGCCGTCGGTGGAGACCTTCTCCAGGAAGAGGTCGGTGACGTCCGCGCCGAGGTTGGTGAAGCCCCAGGCGATGTCCTGGTTGTGGCCGATTATCACGCCGGGCATCCCGGCGAAGGTGTAGCCGGCGGTGTCGTACTGGCAGGTCTTCGTGATCTCGCGGCAGTGCAGCCCCATCTGGTACCAGAGCGAGGGCAGCTGCGGCGCCAGGTGCGGGTCGTTGGCGAGCAGCGGCTTGCCGGTCGTCGTGTATTTGCCGGAGACCACCCAGGAGTTGGACCCGATGCCGTTGCCGTTCGGGCCGAGCAGCGCCGGGATCTGGTCGAGCGTGTCGGAGAGCGAGGAGAGCTGAGTGTTCACGCCCTCGGTGGCGTCCGCCACGGTGTCCGAGCCGATGTTGCCGGACGGGGTCGCCTCCGGGTCGAACTTCCCGGTGGCCGAGGAGATCGCACCCCCGCCGACGATCGGCTTGTGCTTGTCGTACGGATAGGGCGGGTAGAGGTCCTCGATCTGCTTCGCGTCGAGCCTGCTGGTCATCAGCGAGCGGTCGATCTCTTCCTGCATGTTGCCGCGCAGGTCCCAGGCCATCGCCTTGAGCCAGGCGACCGAGTCGACCGGGGTCCACTCGGCCGGCTTGTAGTCGTTGGTGAAGCCGAGGGCGGCGTACTCGACGGAGATGTCCTTGCCGTCGCGCCCCTTGAGGTAGGCGTTCACGCCGTCCGCGTACGCCTGGAGGTTCTTCTTGGTGTCCGCGGACAGAACGTTGTCGTACTCCTCCTGTGCGACCTTGCGCCAGCCGAGCGTGCGCAGGAAGGAGTCCGTCTCGACCTGTCCGGAGCCGAACATCTCGGAGAGCCTGCCCGCCGTCATGTGGCGGCGGACGTCCATCTCCCAGAAGCGGTCCTGCGCCTGCACGAAGCCCTGGGCGCGGAAGAGATCGGCATCGGAGTCCGCGTACAGCTGCGGGATTCCGTAGCTGTCGCGCTTGACGTCGACGTTGCCGTCGAGGCCGTCGAGCTTGATGGAACCGGTCGTCTGCGGGTACGAGGCCCGCACGGTCGATACGGACCAGAACGCGCCGTAACCGATACCCGCGACAAGCGCCAGCACCAGAACGATCACGATCAGGCGGGCACGTCGCCCCTTCTTCCTGCCGGTCTTCCCACCGGCGGAACCAGTGGTGCCGGAAGAGGCGGTTGTGTTGGCGGGCATCGCTGTCCTTCGAGGGGCAGGTGGTCCTGGGAGTGCAGGAGCAACCATAGGCGCAGCGCCCGGGCGGCTCTGACGCGGCATCGGCATGGTTCGAATTGCACAGCGATCGTACGAACGATCGAACGCGTCAAGAAAACGTTAAAGATTAGGTAAGGTAACGAAGTACCGGCCGCCAACGGCCGATGCCGAGAGTCGAATTCGGCAGGCGTACGCAGGGAAGGAACGGCCACTGACTGTCCACACGCTCAACGAACTCCTGCTCGTCTGCTCACTCGTCCTGCTCGTCGCCGTAGTGGCGGTACGCATCTCGTCCCGCAGCGGGCTCCCCAGCCTGCTCCTGTACCTCGGCATCGGGATCGCCATAGGGCAGGACGGCATCTTCGACGTCAAGTTCAACAATGCGGAACTGACCCAGGTGATCGGCTATGCCGCACTTGTCGTGATCCTCGCCGAGGGTGGCCTGGGCACGAAGTGGAAAGAGATCAAACCCGCACTGCCGGCTGCCGCGATGCTCTCGATCGTCGGCGTCGCGGTGAGCGTCGGCGTAACCGCTGCCGGGGCGCACTACCTGGTCGGCCTGGACTGGCGGCAGTCGCTGATCACCGGCGCGGTCGTCTCGTCGACGGACGCCGCCGCCGTCTTCTCCGTGCTGCGCAAGGTGCCGCTGCCCGCCCGGGTCACCGGGGTACTGGAGGCCGAGTCCGGCTTCAACGACGCGCCCGTCGTGATCCTCGTGGTGGCCTTCTCGACCAGCGGACCGGTGGAGAGCTGGTACGTACTGGTCGGCGAGATAGCCCTGGAGCTCGCGATCGGTGCGGCGGTCGGTCTCGCCGTCGGCTGGCTCGGCTCGTTCGGACTGCGTCATGTGGCACTGCCCGCGTCCGGTCTGTATCCGATCGCCGTGATGGCGATCGCGGTGTCCGCGTACGCGGCGGGCGCCCTGGCCCACGGCAGTGGCTTCCTCGCCGTCTATCTGGCCGCGATGATCCTCGGCAACGCCAAACTGCCGCACTGGCCCGCCACCCGCGGCTTCGCCGACGGGCTCGGCTGGCTGGCCCAGATCGGCATGTTCGTGCTGCTCGGACTCCTGGTCACCCCGCACGATCTGTACGACGACTTCTGGCCTGCGGTCATCGTGGGACTGGTACTGACCGTGGTGGCGCGTCCGCTGGAGGTCTTCATCTCGCTGGCGCCGTTCCGGCTGCCCTGGCAGGAGAAGGTGTTCATGTCCTGGGCGGGACTGCGCGGCGCCGTACCCATCATCCTGGCGACCATTCCGATGGTGTCCGGAGTCGAGGGCTCCACCCGGGTCTTCAACATCGTCTTCGTGCTCGTCGTCGTGTACACCCTCATCCAGGGACCGACCCTGCCCTGGATGGCGAAGGCCCTGAAGATCGCCGACGATCCGGCCGAGGCCGCCGACCTGGGTATCGAGTCGGCGCCGCTGGAGCGGCTGCGCGGCCATCTGCTGTCGGTGGCGATCCCCGGGAAGTCGAAGATGCACGGCGTGGAGGTCGGGGAGCTGCGGCTGCCCGCCGGGGCCGCGGTCACCCTGGTCGTACGGGACGAGAAGAGCTTCGTACCGGCGCCGTCGACCGTGCTGCGACGCGGCGACGAACTGCTGGTGGTCACCACCGACCCGGTGCGCGACGCGGCGGAGGAACGGCTGCACGCGGTCGGCGAGGGCGGCAAGCTCGCGGGCTGGCTGGGGACGAGCGGCCGCGGTGGCAAGAGCCTCGCCGGGCCTCATGTGGCACATGATGTGGCGCACGCGCTGAAGGCTGTGAAGAAACCGGGGAAGGCCGACGGGCCGAAAGCGCACCGCTGAGAGGGCCGCGGGGGCTGCATGCTGCCGATCCGAGGCGGGGGTGGACGCCTTGCGCACAATCAGAGGTGTGCAAGGACGTCCGCCTGTATCATGAAGGAAACCTGATCGTCCCCCGTAGTGGGGTCGGTCAACCCGATCGACCAACCCGAACGACCAACTCTGCCTGATGCAGAGCTGGCGCGACCGTATGGCGGTCGTGGCGTCCTCTGCCTCTGCTGAGCGCCCGGCATCTACCGCAGTTCCGCGCGAAGAGGACAGCTCTCGGCAGCACCCGCACGAGCCCGCACCACCTGTGCCGGCCCGGACCTGCGGGAGCTCGGCCACCAGGCGGCAGAAAGGCATGGACCGTGGCGTCCACGGTCTCCGACCGCCCCGGTTACGGGCAGTTGCTGCGCACCCCCGGTGCGTGGACGTTTCTCCTGCCGGGCTTCGCCGCACGGCAGCCCTTCGCGATGCTGACGATCGGCATCGTGCTACTGGTTCAGCACACCACCGGCTCTTACGGCAGCGCGGGCTCCGTCGCCGCCGTGACCGGTGTCTCCATGGCCCTGTTCGCACCGCAGACCGGCAAGCTCGCCGACCGTTTCGGCCAGCGCGCCGTGCTGCTGCCCGGCGTCCTGGTGCACACGGCGTCCGTATCGGCGCTGACGGCACTGGCGCTGGCGGACGCGCCCCTGTGGGCCCTGTTCGTGGCGGCCGTGCCGACCGGTGCGTCCGTTCCGCAGATCGGGCCGATGGTACGGGCGCGCTGGGCGGCCGTACTGGGCGCGGCACCGGGCCGCAAGGCCTCACCGCTGATGTCCACCGCGGCCGCCTTCGAATCGGTGACGGACGAGTTCACCTTCGTCATCGGCCCGGTGCTCGCCACCGCACTGTGCACGGGAGTGCACCCGGCGGCCGGTCTGATCACGGAGGCCGGGCTGACCCTGGTCGGCGGACTGCTCTTCGCCGCGCAGCGCCGCACGCAGCCCGCGGTGCGCAGCACCGGGTCCGGCACCTCCCAGCGGCATGCGTCCGCCCTGTCCGTCCCGGGTGTACGGGTGCTCGCGGTGGCCTTCCTGGGCATCGGCGCGGTCTTCGGCGGCATGCAGGTCTCGCTGACCGCCTTCGCCGAGGAGATCGGCCGGCCCGGGGCGAACGGTCTGCTGTACGGGGTCTTCGCGGCCGGCAACATGCTGGCCGGGATCGCCTGCGGCGCCATCGCCTGGAAGAGCGGGCCGCGGCGGCGTCTGATCGTCGGGTACGCGGCGCTGACCCTGACCGCGTCCGGACTGTGGGCCGTGCACTCCGTGCCCCTGCTGGCCGGGCTCGGACTGCTGGTCGGACTCTCTATCGCCCCGGCCCTGATCAGCGGCTACACGCTGGTCGAGGATCTGGTGCCGGGGTCCGCCCGGACCGAGGCGTTCACCTGGCTGACGGGCTCGGTCGCCCTCGGCCAGGCGGCCGCGGTGACGGTCGCCGGGCGGCTCGCCGACGCCCATGGCGCGAGCACCGGTTTCGTGGTGCCGCTGGTGGGGACCGTACTGGCGCTGGTCACCCTGGTGTCACTGCGCTCCAGGCTCGCACCCGCCGCTTCGGGACGGACCGTGGCACGTGGTGTCGGTCACCGGGAGCCGGTCACGGTGGACTGATCCAGCGGAATACGTCAGTATGGAGCGTCGTTAGCACTCATTGAGTGAGAGTGCCAGGAGGAGCAAGTGCCGACCTATCAGTACCAGTGCACCGAATGTGGCGAGGGCCTCGAGGCGGTGCAGAAGTTCACCGATGATGCCCTGACCGTGTGCCCGAGCTGTGAAGGACGCCTGAAGAAGGTGTTCTCGGCGGTCGGCATTGTCTTCAAGGGTTCCGGTTTCTACCGGAACGACAGCCGTGGCTCCTCGTCGAGCAGCACGCCGGCGTCGGCCTCGGCGAAGGCGTCCGGTTCCGCTTCGTCCGATTCGTCGTCGACGGGGTCGGGTTCGGGCTCGGACACGAAGTCGTCCGCTTCCTCCTCGTCCACCGCGTCTTCTTCGTCCTCCTCGTCGTCCTCGACGAGTGGCACGTCGGCCGCCTGAGCCGAACCGCACTTCCCCGAGGACCCCACCGATCCATTCGGCGGGGTCCTCGGCGTTTTCCCGCGCCGCTAGTGTGATCGCATGGCGAACGCAGAGATCGGTGTCATCGGCGGCTCGGGCTTGTACTCCTTCCTGGAGGACGTCACAGAGGTGCGTGTGGTCACCCCGTACGGACAGCCGAGCGACTCCCTGTTCCTCGGCGAGGTCGGCGGCCGCCGGGTCGCCTTCCTGCCCCGCCACGGACGCGGCCACCATCTGCCGCCGCACCGCATCAACTACCGGGCCAACCTGTGGGCGCTGCGTTCCGTCGGCGTACGTCAGGTACTCGGCCCGTGCGCGGTGGGAGGCCTGCGTCCGGAGTACGGACCGGGCACCCTGCTCGTGCCCGACCAGCTGGTGGACCGCACCAAGGCCCGGACGCAGACGTACTACGACGGAGAGATCCGGGCCGATGGCGCGGAGCCGAACGTCCTGCATCTGGGCTTCGCCGATCCGTACTGCCCCGATGGGCGCAGGGCCGCGCTGGCGGCGGCTCGCGCGAAGAGCTGGGAGCCGGTGGACGGCGGGACGCTGGTGGTGGTCGAGGGGCCGCGCTTCTCGACCCGGGCCGAATCGCGCTGGCATGCGGCGATGGGCTGGTCGGTGGTCGGGATGACCGGGCACCCGGAGGCGGTCCTCGCCCGTGAACTGGGCCTCTGCTACACGACGATGACTCTGGTGACGGACCTCGACGCGGGCGCGGAGGCCGGGGAGGGCGTCTCGCACGGGGAGGTGCTGAAGGTGTTCGCGGCCAACGTGGACCGGCTGCGCGCGGTGCTCTTCGACGTGGTGGCCGCGCTGCCTGCGGAGGCGGACCGCGACTGCCCGTGCTCGCATGCGCTGGACGGGCTCGAGACGGGGATCGAGCTTCCTTAGACCGACCGGCAAATGGGGGGTGGGTGACGGTCGCGGCGTGGGTGGGTGACGGGGTTGTCCACAACGGCGGGGCCGTCCACAGGCTTCGGCGGGGAACTCGTGGACGGTGGATCGTGAGGGGTGTTCGCCCGAAACTCCTCACGGCAGGTGGTGTTGGCCATGTTCCCGTCGTCCCCGTCGTCCCCGTCGTCCCCGTCGTCCCCGTCGTCCCTGTCGTCCCCGTCGTCCCCGTCGTCCCCGTCGTCCCCGTGTGTGCCCTCTGAACGATCCGCTCCGGCCATGGCTCCGGGGCCTCCGGCGTCGGCTCCCCCGCCCTGTGGTGTGCCCGCGTTCGAGCCGTTGCGGGTGCGCGGAGGTGGTGGGCACCGGCTGCGGCAGGCTCTGTGGCGCCGGCGTCGCACGCTGGCCGCTGGGCTGGCCCTGACGGCTGCCGCGCTGGCCGCGACGGGGCTGGGCGGGAGCGGCGCGGGCGGCGATGCGGCGCATGGGGCAGGGGCGGGGGGTACGGCCGGGTCGGCGCCGGAGCGGGCGCGGCCGGTCCCCTTGGTGTCCGCGCCGGTCCGGATCGCGGATGCCGGAACGGTGCGGCTGTTACGACCGGGGGACCGCGTCGACGTGATCGCCGCCGAGGGGGCCGGAGCCGATGCCCGGGTGCTGGCGAAGGGCGCACGGGTGGCAGATGTACCGCAGACCTCGGCCGAAGGCCCCGCGGAGGACGGTGCGCTGATCGTGCTGTCAGTCCCCCGGGGCACGGCCGCATCGCTGGCCGGTGCGGGGATCTCGGCCAGGCTGGCGGTGACCCTGTGCTGATTCGTACTGATGAGCTGTCACGTCACTTGACCAAAGGCGCAGATCGGGTGGTTCCATCGCTTACTGACGTAAGTTGCGGAGGAGTTTGCTCCGCGGGCAGGACCCCGGCCGAGGTCACGACCAGTAGCGGGAGGAGCTGCAGGAAGACCGGCAGCAGCATCGTCGGACCACCACGGAGCGGGGGCTCAGATGTGGTGGGGCGGCTTCTCGTCGAGAAAGCGCGCCAGATCGGCGGCGCTGCCGCCGGCCGGGGCCCGCTCGCCCCAGCCCCGGTCCGTATCGTCCGCGGACTGCTGGTCCAGCGGATCGTCGAAGACCAGAGCCGGTTTGGGTTTCCTCTGTTCCGGCTGGGTTGGCTTCGAATCGCGCGGGCCGGGGGCGGGGGCGGTGCTCATATCTCAAGGGTACGGCCGTGGTCAGCGATCCTTCGGGTCGAGCGCCCACAGCCCGAGGACGACGAGGAACGAGACACAGAGGAAGCCGGCACCGTTCCTAGCCAGTGTGCATGAGTGAGTCTGGTGGCTCGGTCACCCCGTCGCTGTGGGGTCGTACGGGGCGGTTGGGCCTGTTTTACGGCTCGGCGGGGTGAGCCCGTTCGCCCGACCGGTTCGAAGCCCGTCGCACGGCTCGCAGTGCGTCGGACGGCTCTCAGTGCGTCAGACCGCCCGCAGTCCGTGGGACGTGAAGATCTCGCGGGCCGAGGCGGCCTGCTCGGGGGTGGGTGACGGGGTGTCGTGCAGGGTGAAGGGCTTGCCCAGCGCCTGCCACTTCGCCTCGCCGAGCTTATGGAAAGGGAGGACATCGACACGGGAGACATTGCCGAGGGAGGCGGCGAAGGAGGCGACACCGTCGACGTTGGCCGGGTCGTCGGTCAGTCCCGGCACCAGTACGAAGCGGACGTGCACCTCTTTGCCGAGGTCGGCGAGGCGGCGGGCGAAGTCCAGGGTCGGCTCCAGCGGTCGGCCGGTGACCTTGCGGTATGTGGCTCGGTCCCAGGACTTGATGTCGAGCAGGACCAGATCGACGTCGCGCAGCAGGGCGTCGGTGGCGCGGGCACCCAGGAAGCCGGAGGTGTCCAGGGCGGTGTGCAGCCCCAGCCCGTGCTTGAAGTGGTGGAAGAGCTCACCGGCGAAGACCGGCTGCAGCAGTGGTTCGCCGCCGCTGATGGTGGCGCCGCCACCCGCAGCCCGGATGAACGTCGTGTACTTGCCCGCTTCGGCGACGAGGTCGTCCGCCGACATCCGGGTGCCGCTGCGCATCCGCAGGGTGTCGGCGTTGTGGCAGTAGAGGCAAGTCAGCGGACAGCCGGCCAGGAAGGTGACGAAGCGGGTGCCGGGGCCGTCGACGCCCGTCGACAGGTCCCAGGAGTGGACCGCTCCGGAGACCGGCCGACGGGTGGCCGCACCCGCCGGAGTGACGGAGGTGCCGATGTTGTCGATGTGTGTGGCCATGGCAGGGCCTCCTGTGCGGACGGGGCGTTCGGTGGCCGGGCGCGACGGGTAGGGAGCGCGCGGCGCCGGGGCCCTACGGGGGATGGGCTCCCGACGCCGCGCGGTTCAGGGGACTCGGAACGATCGGGGAGGATCGGAGCGAGCCGTGGAAGGTACGGTTGATGACGTCGATCTACTGCTCGCGGTTCAGCCGCACCCAACAGGCGATCGCCGTGTCGTCGCCGTACTCCGGGCGCATCAGCTCGTCCGACTCGAACTGGAGCGCCGAGGTGTCGATGGCGACCTTCGAGGCGAACTCCTTGAATCCGGCGGGGAGTCGCTGCGACCAGAAGACCGTGAGGTTCGGCTCGGGGGCCGGGCCCAGGTTGTAGAGGGTCTGCAGGGCCCGGAAGGTCGTACGGGAGACGAGCGGGCGGCCGCCCTCACCGATGCCGGCCATCGACCAGGTGACCCAGGTCGGGTCGCCGGAGTACAGCTCGTTGCACTCCGGGGTGCGCAGGAAGCGGACGATACGGAGCTTGATGACGAAGTCGTCGATGAACTCCTGTGCCCGCTCCTCCGTGATAGATGATGCGGCCGTGGGCGTCCGGCAGTCCGGCAGTCCGGCAGTCCGGCAGTCCGGCAGTCCGGCAGTCCGGCAGTCCGGCAGTCCGGCAGTCCGGCAGTCCGGCAGTCCGGCAGTCCGGCA
>NZ_JBVJWD010000005.1:232227-255504 GCF_055602785.1 Streptomyces sp. NPDC037301 | reverse complement strand
GCAGTCCGGTGATGATGCCGGAGGAGCGGCAGGCCCGGATCTCGGGTGTGTACGCGTCGAAGACGCCCTCGTTGTGGGTCTTGCGGAGACGGGTGTAGATCTCCCTGACCTCGGGGTCGGCCTCGTAGCCGTACGCGCTCAGAGCACCCTCGACCATCCGCCGGCCCCCGTTCGGCATGATGGCGCGCTTGAGCGGGGCGTCGGTCTGGAGCCCGACGATCAGATCGCGGTCGGCGTCGATGTAACCCGGCTCGAAGACATCGATCCGGGACGGAGTCTTCACGTCCACGTCGTGGATGCCGCGGGCGATCTCCTCCGGGAACATCGAAAGGAGCTTCTCCCAGACCGCGGTGGTCCGGGCAGTGGGGCCGGCGAGGAAGGGGCCGTCGCCCTCGTACGGGGTGTAGTTCTGCTGGACGAAGTCACGGACGTCGATCGCGTCGCGCCACAGCCCGCCCCTGAAGCCGTCCCAGGCCCCGTTGTCCGTCGTCGCCTCTGCCGCAGTCGCCGTCATGGCCCGCACCTTCCGAGATCGTCCGTGCGCCTCATCGCCGCTGCGTCCATTGCACTCCCGATTTCCGCAGTCCCGGGCCCGCAATGGTCCCTGTTGGAGGGCCCAAGGTCCCGTCAGATAACGGACCTGGTCCGGCACAGCTGTGCTGACCTGTGGTTTCTCCGAGGACTTTGGCCCCTCGTTCGCTTGTGAATGCTTTCACAAGAATTTCCCGACCCGCGCCCAGGGCGCGCCCCCCTGGGCGCCGCCGATCCTCGTCTGGTGTGCTGGACCCCATGCCCGGAATGACTGCCCGCAGCCGCGCCGAGAGACATCGCGCTTCGACCCCGCTGGAACTCTTCTTCGACCTCTGCTTCGTCGTCGCCGTGGCGCAGGCCGGCGGGCGGCTGCTGCATGCCGTCGCCGAGGGCCACGCCGCCACCGGAATCGTCAGCTACGCGGCTGTCTTCTTCGCGATCTGGTGGGCCTGGGTCAACTTCACCTGGTTCGCCTCGGCCTACGACACCGACGACCCGCTGTACCGCGTGGTCACGTTCGTCCAGATCACCGGTGTGCTCATCTTCGCCGCCGGGGTGCCGCGCGCCTTCGACGCGGGCGACTGGACAGTCGGCGTCGTCGGCTACGTCGTGATGCGGCTCGCCCTCACCAGCCAGTGGCTGCGCGCCGCGTACTGCACCCGGGGCGCCGAGCGGCGCGTCGCGCTGCGGTACGCCGTCGGGATCACCGTGGTGCAGCTGGGCTGGATCGGCATGCTGCTGCTGACCGACAACACGGGCGGAGCGCGTGCCGCAGTCTTCGTCGTGCTCGTGCTCGCCGAGATGTCCGTTCCGGCGATCGCCGAGCGCGACCGCCCGACGAGCTGGCATCCGCACCATATCGGTGAGCGGTACGGCCTGTTCACGATCATCGTGCTGGGCGAGACGATCGCGGCGGCCACGGTCGCGGTCCAGGAGGCGATGGACGAACACCAAGCGCTCGGTGAGCTGCTGCCGATCGCCGCGGGCGGGCTGCTGATCGTCTTCTCCGCCTGGTGGATCTATTTCGCCGTGCCGATCCATGACTACCTCCGCGGCAGCAGGGAAGCGTTCGTCTGGGGATACGGGCACTATCTGATCTTCGGCTCCGCGGCCGCGATCGGCTCGGGCATCGAGGTCGCGGTGGAGGAGGCCGTGGGCAAGGCCCATGTCTCGGACACAGTGGCCGCCGCCGCGGTGACCGTGCCCTCCGCACTCTTCCTGCTGACGGTGTGGGCGCTGCACACCCGCCACTTCAAACGCGATCTCGCGGAGCAACTGTCGCTTCCTGTGGCCGCGCTGGCCATCCTGGCCTGTACGTTCGCCGGAGGGTGGGCGGTGCTCGCGGCCGGCCTGGTGGCGGCGGTGACGGTGGCCGTGGGGATGGCACTGTCCCGACGGCCCGCTTGACGGGATGAGCACATGGGCGGTGCGCGATGAGTCGCGAGTGGCAAGTCGTAAGTGGTGGATCCAGTGAGGAGCGCGCAATGACGGAAGAACCACGGGAGCCGGCAGAGCACTCCGTAGCGCAGCGCACATCGCCCATATCGCCAGGGCCGCTCGACGCGCTGACCGATGTCACCGGGCTGCGCGTCGGCCATGCGCAGGTGGCGGGCGCGGGCGCACTGAGCGGCACCACCGTGGTTCTCGCCCCCGAGGGCGGTGCGATCGCGGCCGTCGACGTACGCGGCGGCGGCCCCGGCACTCGGGAGACGGACGCGCTCGATCCACGCAATCTGGTGCAGCGCGTGGATGCCGTCGTCCTGACGGGCGGCAGCGCGTACGGCCTGGATGCGGCGTCCGGCGTGATGGCCTGGCTGGAGGAACAGGGGCGCGGGGTGCGGGTCGGCCCCGATCCGGCGCAAGTGGTGCCGGTGGTCCCCGCCGCATGCATCTTCGACCTGGGGCGGGGCGGTGACTGGCGGGCCCGTCCGGATGCCTCGACCGGCCGCGCGGCGGTGGAGGACGCGGCGGGTACGGAGCCGGGGGCGCCTGTCGTCGAGGGAGGTGCCGGCGCCGGTACGGGCGCGGTCGCCGGGCAGCTCAAGGGCGGGGTGGGCACGGCGAGCGTGCGGCTGGCGTCCGGAATCACGGTGGGCGCGCTCGTCGTGGTGAACGCGGCAGGTTCGGTCGTCGATCCGCATACCGGAGTGCTGTACGGGGAGTACGGCGCCGCGGAACCGCCGGTGTACCCCGCACCCGAGGTCCACCGGGCGGCGCAGCAGCGCCTGGCCGAGGCGCGGGAGGCGAACGCGCGACCCCCGCTCAACACCACGCTCGCCGTCGTCGCCACGGACGCCGATCTCACCCGGGCCCAGGCGCAGAAGCTCGCGGGTACGGCGCACGACGGACTGGCGCGCGCCGTCCGCCCCGTACATCTGCTGACCGACGGGGACACCGTTTTCGCGCTGGCCACCGGCGCCCGGCCACTGGATCCGCAGAACCCGATCGCGCTCAACGAACTGCTGGCGGCCGGTGCGGACGCCCTGACCCGTGCCATCGTGAAGGCCGTCCGCGCAGCTCGGAGCATCAACGACCGCCCCGGCGGCGGCAGCTATCCCGCGTACAGCGATCTCTACGGCGCACGCGGGCACCCCTCACGGCAGTCGCCGCACAGCCACCCGGACCCCGACTCGCCTCCCGGGTGAGGAAGTTCGGACGAACCGCCAGGAACCATCTGCGTGTGTCATACGTTTTCCTGAACCCCGGTCACGATGTCAGACCCAGGGACTACGTTAAGCACGCACCAAGTAACACGCGGCGACGGCCTGGAGACAGCACCTTGAGCGATCCGTACGAGACAACCGAGCAGCACCTCGAGCGACTCCTGCGACGGGCACTCAACTCTTTCGACCTGCCCGACAGTACGGTCGAGAGACTCGGTACCGCACTCGCCCACAGCAGTTCCCTGCACTCCTCGCACCACAGTTCCGCACTTCACCGCGAGACCTACCGGCATACGTATCTGCTGTCCGACGGCACCCCCTTCACCCTGTGGGAGCTGGTGCACGGAGGTCCGCGGAGCACGAGGGGCCCGCGGCCGGGGACGGAGCCCGACCTCCGGCACCACGAGCTGTACGACGACGAGGCCGATATCCACATCGCCGCTGCCCGGCTGACCGGCGGCTTCGGTGAGGTCCCGGTGTTCGGGGACGACGGGCCGCATGCCGACCTGGAGATACTCACGGTTCTGATGACGGCTCCCCCGGTCCCGCTGCCCCGGATGTACGCCCCGGACAATTCCGCCGACCACGCCCGCCGCGTCCTGCGCCGCGCGGAGAACAGCGACGGCCCCGGCGAGGAGACCGCCCGGCTGCTGCGCGCCGCCTTCGCCCACCACATCACCCAGGTCTTCGGCCGACAGTGCCGGGTGGACGGGCGGGACGCCGGATTCACGCTCTACGAGCACGCCTTCCTGCTTCTCGACGGCAGCGAGACGAGCCTGTGGGAGGTCGAGCACACGGCCACGCCGGACGGCCGCCACATGTGCGAGGTGTACGGCGACGAGGACGCCGCACGCGGAGCCATGGAGAGCCGCACACGCATCTGCTGACCGTGGGGGAGGGCGTGGACCCACGCCCTCCCCCGCACACGCAGGTGCCCGCACCCCCGAGGGGTGCGGGCATCGTCGTGCTTCAGGTCATCACGGCGTCAGCGCGGGCTCCTTGCCGAGCTCGACCTCGGGCTCGGCAACGGTGTCCATGCCCTCGTCGCCGCCCTCCACGTGCTGCCGCGGCCGCGCGGGCAACGCGAACATCACCAGGAAGATCACTGCGAGCACCCCTGCCACCCACCAGAGCGAGTGCTGGAACGCCTCCGCGAACGCCGGGCCCACCTCCTGCGGCGCCAGCCGGTCACCGATCGAGCCGAAGAAGACGACCGAGACCAGTCCGAGCCCGAGCGCATTGCCCATCTGCTGCACGGTGTTGATCAGCCCGGAGGCCGAACCCGAGTGCTCCTTCGGCACCTCGGACAGCACCGCGTCCGTCAGCGGGGCCACGATCAGGCCCATGCCGGTGCCCATGACCACCAGCGGCAGGGCCATCTGCCAGGACGTGATGCCCATGCCGTACCGGTCGGACTCCCAGATGTAGAGCAGCAGGCCGGCGACCATCAGCAGTGCGCCCGCCTGGAGGACCTTGCGGCCGAAGCGGGGCACCAGCTTCTGTACGGAGATCCCGGCGGCGAACGAGACGGCGACCGAGAACGGGATACCGGTCGTACCGGCCCGCAGCGCGCTCCAGCCGAGACCCATCTGCATGTAGAGCGTCCAGACCAGGAAGAAGATGCCGAGGCCGATGCCGAAGGTCAGCTGCACTGCGATGCCCGCCGCGAAGCTCTTGACCCGGAACAGCGACAGCTCGACCAGCGGCGAACCGTCCTTGCGCGCCTTTTCCCGCTCGAACACCACCAGGACCAGGAACACCAGGAGGCTGCCGGCCATCGACACATAGCCCCAGACCGGCCAGCCCAGCTCGCGCCCGCGGGTGAGCGGGTAGATCAGCATCAGCAGCCCCAGCGTCACCAGGGCGACACCGACGAGGTCGAGCCGGAGCGCCTTGGGGGCCTTGGACTCGGTGATGAACTTCCGCCCCAGGATCAGGCCCGCGATGCCGACCGGCAGGTTGATCAGGAAGATCGGACGCCACTCGAGACCGGCGATGTTCCACTCGGTGAGCAGCGCGCCCAGCAGCGGTCCCGAGACGGCGCCGAGACCGACTATCGCGCCGAAGAGGCCGAAGACCTTTCCGCGCTCGTGCGCCGGGAAGGTGGCGTGCACGATCGACAGCACCTGCGGAACCATCAGCGCGGCGGTGCCGCCCTGGAGGATGCGGGAGGCGACCAGCATCTCCGGGTTCGCGGCGAAGCCGCAGAGCGCGGAGGCCAGTGTGAAGCCGCCGATGCCGATGAGGAACAGCCGCTTGCGGCCGTAGATGTCGCCCAGCCGGCCGCCGGTGATCAGCCCGGCCGCGAAGGCCAGTGCGTATCCGGCGGTGATCCACTGGATCGAGCTGAACGAGGCGCCGGTGTCCCGCCGGATGCTCGGGATGGCGATGTTGACGATCGTGACGTCGACCAGGTCCATGAAGGCCGCGGTCATCACGATGGCGAGCGCGAGCCAGCGTCGCCGGTCCGACGGGTCCGAGGACACCGTGGGCCCGGATGCCGTGGACGGCAGAGATGCGGAAGAAGTCATATGAAGAAGCTAGACAGCCATTAGGTCAGGTTATGACCCAATGGATGGGCATGCTGATGAGATGACCGACACCCCGGCACGAGGCTGAGCCCATGACCGACACCCCGGCACGACTGCTGAATCTGCTGTCGCTCCTCCAGACGCCCCGCGAGTGGCCGGGCAGCGAGCTAGCCGAACGGCTCGACGTCAGCCCGCGCACCATCCGCCGCGACATCGACCGGCTCCGTGAGCTCGGTTATCCGGTCGAGGCCTCGCGCGGATCGGTCGGCGGCTACCGCCTCGTCGCGGGCACCGCCATGCCGCCGCTGCTCCTCGACGACGAGGAGGCGGTGGCCATCGCGGTGGGCCTGCGGGCGGGTGCCGGCCATGCCATCGAGGGGGTCGACGAGGCGTCCGTACGGGCTCTGGCGAAGCTGGAGCAGGTACTGCCGTCGCGGTTGCGGCACCGGGTCTCGACCCTGCAGAACGCGACGATGCCGCTGACCCGCGGCGACGGCTCGACGATCGATCCGCACACACTGACGGTGATGGCGGCGGCGGTCACCGGGCAGGAGCGACTGCGGTTCGCCTACCGTGCGGGCGACGGCGCCGAGACGAAGCGGCAGGCCGAGCCGTACCGACTGGTGAGCACGGGGTGGCGCTGGTATCTCGTCGCGTACGACCTGGGGCGCGAGGACTGGCGTACGTTCCGGGTCGACCGGGTCAGCGAGCCGTTCGCGACCGGGGCCCGGTTCACACCGCGCGAGCTTCCGACGGGTGATGCGGCGGAGTTCCTCAGCAGCTCCATCGCCCGGCGGCAGCCGGAGCTGGCGGTCGATGTGAGCTTCGCGGCCCCGGCGGACTTCGTGTCCGCGCGGCTGCCGGCCTCGATCGGCCCATTGGAGCGGACCAGCGAGAACAGCTGCCGGCTGCGGGCGGCCCTGTCGGACTCACTGGAGTGGGTGGCGCTCCGACTGGCGCTGGTGGACTGCGAGTTCACCGCGCACGAGCCACCACAGCTGGTGGAGTACCTGAGCCATCTGGGCGCCCGACTGACCCGAGCGACAGCACACTGACACGTCGCCCCGCCCGAACGACGACCGACCCGGCCGACACCGAACGCGCAAAAGGCCTGCCTCCACCGAACGCGCAAAAAGAATGAGCCCCGGCGCCAGGGGGGGGTGGGCGCCGGGACTCAGTTCAGGGGGTCACACGAAGCGACCTATTTCGGAGGTTACCGGACGAGGGCTCACGCCGCAGCGTCAAAACCCGTGTCGTGGGCCATTCGCTTCAGTTCGAGCAGCGCGTGCTTCTCGATCTGGCGGATCCGCTCACGGGTCAGCCCGTGCTGCTTGCCCACCTCGGTGAGGGTCCGCTCGCGGCCGTCCTCGATGCCGTACCGCATACGGATGATCGATGCGGTGCGGTTGTCGAGCTTGCCGATCAGGTCCTCCAGCTCCTCGCTGCGCAGCAGCGTCATCACCGACTGCTCGGGCGACACCGCGGAGGTGTCCTCCAGCAGGTCACCGAACTGCGTCTCGCCCTCGTCGTCCACGGACATGTTGAGGCTGACCGGGTCACGGGCCCAGTCCAGGACGTCGCCCACGCGCTCCGGCGTGGAGTCCAGCTCGGCGGCTATCTCCGTGTGCTCCGGCTCGCGCCCGTGCTCACGGTTGAACTCGCGCTGCACCCGTCGGATCCGGCCGAGCTCCTCCACCAGGTGGACGGGGAGCCGGATCGTACGGGACTGGTCGGCTATGGACCGGGTGATGGCCTGACGGATCCACCACGTCGCATACGTGGAGAACTTGAAGCCCTTGGCGTAGTCGAACTTCTCGACCGCGCGCACCAGACCCGCATTGCCCTCCTGGATCAGGTCGAGCAGGGGCAGACCGGCCCGCGGATAGCGGCGGGCGACGGCAACGACGAGCCGGAGGTTGGAACGGATGAATATGTCCTTGGCGCGCTCGCCCTCGGCGACCAGCGCCTCCAGCTCCTCGCGCGTGGCTCCACCGGCTTCGCTCTCCACCGCACCGTCGAGAATCTGCCGCGCGTAAACACCCGCCTCGACGGTTTGCGACAGCTCGACCTCCTTTGCGGCATCGAGCAGCGGCGTACGCGCGATCTCGTCCAGGTACATGCCGACCAGGTCGCGATCGGCGATCTCTCCGCTCGAGGCGCGAACACTGCTTGCCCGGCTGGTCCCGCCGGTGGCGGACGAACGACGGGCGACGGCACGGGTTGCCATGCGTGCTCCCTTGCTGAGTAGGTCGCGACACCCTCTCGGGTGCCCTGCATCCGATGGAAACAACGACTGGAATCCGGACAGAATTCCCATGCCTGGCATTCATTTTCGCGATCATGCAGTACCCTGTGCCGCCGCGAAGGGAGTGCACATGCCGAGCATCCAGACAGAAGTGCAGGTCAGGCCGGGCATCGAAGGCGATTTGATGGCGCTCACGGACATCTACAACCATTACGTACGTGAGACCGCGCTCACATTCGATACGGCCCCCTTTACACCCGAACAGCGGCTGCCGTGGCTTCGTTCCCATCCTGAAGACGGCCCGCACCGTCTTCTGGTTGCTCGGGATGTCCGCATTGTCGGCCCCGCCTCGATCCTGGGGTACGCCACCAGCAGCGCTTTCCGCCCCAAGGCGGCGTACGCGACCTCGGTCGAGGTGAGCGTGTACTGCGCCCCGTGGGCCACCGGCCGGGGCATCGGCACGCTCCTCTACTCATCGCTGTTCGAGGCGCTCGCCGGCGAGGACCTGCATCGCGCGTACGCGGGCATCACCCAGCCCAACGACGCCTCGGCCCGGCTGCACGAGCGCTTCGGTTTCCGCCATGTCGGTACGTACGCCGAGGTGGGCCGGAAGTTCGGCACGTACTGGGACGTGGCCTGGTACGAGAAGCGGCTGGGGCCACAGTCCTAGGGCCCGGCCCGGTCGCGGCCTAGGTCCACGGCCCGTTACGCACCGCGGGCGCCGCGCCTAGCGTGCTGCCGTATGGACGACACGACGAGCAGGCCCGGCACAACCAGCAGGGACGGCACACCCGACACGACCACCGGTGCCACCGGTGCCACCGACGACACCACAGGCACGCTCGACGAGGCGCTGGAACGTCTCCACACCGCGGGCCCCGAACGGAACGGCTGGCTGAGCAATCACGGCCCGATGGCCGTCGAGGCGCTGGTCCGGCACGGTCAGGCACCGGCTGTCCACCGGTGGCTCGACCACTACAGCCACAAGCTGGAGGACATGCCGGACACCGCGTCCCGGGTGACCACGGAGAACTGGCGCGAGGCCCTGGGCGACCCGCGCCGGATCGCGGACTGGACTGTGTACTTCGAGCGGGAGACGGCCGAGCGCCCCTGGCGGGACGTCCTGACCGAGTGGTGGCCACGACTGCTGCCCGGCATCGCGGCGGGCGCCACCCACCCCGTGATCCGGGTCGGCCACTCCGTACGCACCCTGCTCGCCGGCGAGGCGAGCGCGCCCCGGATCACCGAGCTCGCCCACGGCCTCGGCTACTGGGCCGCCCGCCACCAGCGGCTTGCCACGCTGACACCGTCGGCGCCCGCACCGAGCGCCGCGGCCGCGCTGGACGCCGTACCGCCGGTGCCCGAGCAGAGCGGCGGCATCCGGGAGCGGCTGGCACAGCTCACCGCGCTCCCGGTGTGGCCGCAGCGGTTCACCGACGACCCGGACGAGGCGCGGGCCCGGCTGGAGGAACTGGTGCGGGCCGCGACCCACCGCTATGCCACGCACGGGCACGGCGAACCGATCATGCTGGTGCATGCCGCGACCGCACCCAATGCCGTGCTGCGCACGCTGCCCGCGCTCCCCCGCGCGCTGTGGGTGCCGAGCCTGGAGGCCGCCTGGGCGGCGAGCGCCGCGGTCACCGCCGCGTACGGCCCGGCCGAGCCGGCCCCGTACACACCGGCGACAGCGTCCGCCGAGGAGCTCTTCGCACGGGCGGCGGCGCACGGCGACGATCACACCATCAAGTTCACGGACACCGCACTGGACATCGGCGATGCGACGGCCCTCGCCGCCGCACTCCGCTCGATCGAGCTGAACCCGCCGACCCTGTGACAGGACCTTGGACAGAGCTCAGCCGAACTGCACCGACCGCTTCGCGAGTCCCATCCAGAAACCGTCGATGACGCTGCGGCCCCGGTCCAGCTCGCCCTCCGAGGCGCCGAGCGTCACGAAGAGCGGCGCGAAGTGCTCGGTCCGCGGGTGGGCCAGCCGGCCGGCCGGGGACTTGTGCTCGAAGTCCACAAGCGCGTCGATGTCCTGCGCCTGGAGCGCCCGGTTCCCCCAGTCGTCGAACTCCGCCGACCAGCCGGGGGTGCCGCCGCCCGCATGCCGCAGGGCGGCCAGGTTGTGGGTGAAGAAGCCGCTGCCGACGATCAGGACACCCTCGTCGCGCAGCGGTGCGAGCTTGCGCCCGATGCCCATCAGCTTCTGCGGGTCCAGCGTCGGCATGGAGATCTGGAGTACGGGGATGTCGGCACCGGGGAACATCTCGACCAGCGGGACGTACGCCCCGTGGTCGAGCCCGCGGTCCGGGATGTCCTGGACCGGCGTACCGGCTCCGCGCAGCAGTTTGCGTACGTTCTCCGCCAGCGCCGGGGCGCCCGGGGCGGCGTACCGCACCTGGTAGTAGCGCTCGGGGAAGCCCCAGAAGTCGTAGACGAGCGGGACGGTCTCCGTCGCACCGAGGGCGAGCGGGGCCTCCTCCCAGTGCGCGGAGACCATCAGGATCGCGCGGGGGCGGGGCAACTGCGCGGACCAGGCGGCCAGTTCGCCGGGCCAGACCGGGTCGTCGGCCAGCGGCGGTGCGCCGTGGGAGAGATAGAGGGCGGGCATGCGCTCCGCGGTGACAGTCATGGCACTCCCCATCCGCTGCTGATCGAGGTAAGTCTTTTACAGGTCTCTTTGAAAAGGAATGGTTCTTTAATCTTCAAGCTCCTACCTCCCGAGACCTTAGCTCTATCTAGTTAAACTTTCAAGAAAAGGTCGTACAGTGGAGTACATGACCACGGCATCCCCCGGCGAGCCCCGCTGGCTCTCCGACGAAGAGCAGAGCGTCTGGCGTGCGTATCTGCACGCCACCACGCTCATGGAGGACCACCTCGACCGCCAGCTGCAGCGCGATGCCGGCATGCCGCACATCTATTACGGACTGCTCGTCCAGCTCTCCCAGGCGCCCCGCCGCCGGAAGCGGATGACCGAGCTCGCCAAGGACGCCAAGATCACCCGCTCCCGGCTCTCGCATGCCGTCGCGCGGCTGGAGAGGAGCGGCTGGGTACGCCGCGAGGACTGCCCGTCCGACAAGCGCGGCCAGAACGCGGTCCTCACCGACGAGGGCTACGAGATGCTCCGGCGGTCCGCGCCGGGCCATGTCAGCGCCGTACGCCAGGCGATGTTCGACCGGCTCACACCCGAGCAGATGCGCTCGCTCGGCGAGATCATGCAGGTCGTCGCCACCGGACTGCAGCCGGAAGGCACGGACGCGGACCTGCCCTGGCTGCGCTGAGCAGTCGTCGAACACGGCTCTGCCCCGGTTCCGTCGAGCGGAACCGGGGCAGAGCCGTGTTCACATCACTTCACGTCACGCGTTACGCGACCCGCGTCTGTGTTCAGTCCTCAGTGGGCGACGACCGGGACCTTGAACTCGTCCTCGACACCGTGGGCGTCACCCGAACCGGAGGTTCCGGTCGCCGCGGTCACCGAGGGACGCCCGGCGTTGATGAAGGTCACCGCGATCGCGGAGGCCACCACCAGGATGCCGACGGCCCACCAGATTGCACCGGTGAAGCCGTGCACCATCGACTGGAGCTTCAGCAGCTCCGGGTCGGTGGCGCCGAGTGCGGCGTGCGAGGTGGCGTACGCCGTCGCGGCCGACGCGGCGATGGTGTTCAGCAGCGCCGTACCGATCGCGCCGCCCACCTGCTGCGAGGTGTTGACCATCGCGGAGGCGACACCCGAGTCCCTCAGCTCGACACCGTGCGTGGCCAGCGACATGGCCGGCATGAACGCCGTACCCATGCCGAGCCCCAGCAGGAGCTGTGCGGGCAGGATGAGCGTGGTGTAGGAGGAGCCGATCTCCAGCTGCGTCAGCAGCAGCATGCCGACGGCAGCGGTCAGGAAGCCGGGGCCCATGAGCTTGCGCGCCGGAACCCGGGTCATCAGCCGGGCACCGATCTGCGTCGAGCCGGTGATCATGCCCGCGATCATCGGGAGGAAGGCGAAGCCCGTCCTGATCGGCGAGTAGCCCTTCACGACCTGCAGGTAGTACGTCAGGAAGAGGAACAGCCCGAACATCGCGATGATGGCCAGACCCAGCGAGAGGTAGACGCCACCGCGGTTGCGGTCCAGCACGACGCGCAGCGGCAGCAGCGGCGACTTGACCCGGGCCTCGGTCAGGACGAATGCCAGGAGCAGCACACCGGACGCGACGAACATGCCGATGGTCAGCGCGTCCGACCAGCCGGCGGACTCGGCGCGGGTGAATCCGTACACCAGAGAGACCAGACCCAGCGCGGACAGAACGACGCCCGGAATGTCGAGCGACGATCGGTTACGGCTGCCGGCCGGCTCACGGATCACGAAGTACGCGCCCGCGGCTGCGACGATCGCGAACGGGATGTTGACGAAGAACGTCCAGCGCCAGTTCAGCGCCTGGGTGAGGAAGCCGCCGAGGATCAGGCCGACGGCGCCACCGCCACCGGCGATCGCACCGTAGATGCCGAACGCCTTGGCGCGCTCCTTGGCATCGGTGAACATCACGGCGAGCAGGGACAGGGCCGCGGGGGCGAGCAGCGCGCCGAAGACACCCTGGAGCGCGCGCGAACCGAAGAGCATGCCCTGGTTCTGCGCCGCACCACCGAGTGCGGAGGCCAGTGCGAAGCCGATCAGGCCGACGACAAAGGTCCGCTTACGACCCCAGAGGTCGGCGATCCGGCCCCCGAAGAGCAGGAGGCCACCGAAGGCGAGGGCGTAGGCCGTGATGACCCACTGCTTGTTGGCATCGGAAATACCCAGGGCCGTCTGGGCGTGCGGCAGCGCGATGTTCACGATCGTGGCATCGAGCACGACCATCAGCTGCGCAAGGGCGATGAACGCCAGCGCTTTCCAGCGACTGGGGTCCGGGAGTCGTATATCGGCTGTTTTTGACATGGAGGTATCCACCTAAGGACGCGCGCGGGCGCGCGAAGTCGTGAACCGAGAGGTCGGTGAACGGGCAGTCGGTCGAGGACGGTCGGCGAGACGACCGTCGGCGAAAGGGAGCGCGGCGAAAGGGAAGGGATGGTCAAGGCGTGGCGGGCGCGCCAACGGGCACCCGGCTCAGGGGCCCGGTGCGGGCGTCATGGCCGGCGCCGCAGATCCTCCAAGGTCGCAGCCGTTCCGGGCAGTCGGGACCGGGCCGGAGCCTCCAGCCCGTCCAGGAACAGCTGTAGATGGCGGTGGGTGAACCGGTCGATGTCCAGGCAGCCGGTGCCGGGCAGTGGCCGGGTGAGCTGGGAGAGGGCGACCAGCACGTCACCGACGGCGATGTCGGTACGCAGGCGCCCCGCGGACATGGCGCGCGCCACGAGCCCTTCGACGGCCTCCTCGAGGCGCCGACGCTCGGCGAGCAATTCGGGATGGTCCCTGTCGAAGCCGCCGGACAGCATCGGACACAGCGCCCCGATCCGTTCCTCGGCCGCCGCGTGCACAAAGCGGCTGAGCGCGGCGAAGGGATCGGCCTCTTCGGCCGTCGCCTCCTCCGCACGGTCGGTGGTGCGGGAGGTGACCGAGAGCACGACCTCGTGCGTCAGCGCGGCCCGGTCGGGGAAGTTCCGGTAGAGCGTGGCGTTGCCGACGCCGGCGCGGCGGGCGACCTCGTCGAGCGGCACATCCGGCCCGAACTCGACGAACATCTCGCGCGCGGCCGTCACGATCCGCTCCCGGTTGCGCAGTGCGTCGGCCCGCGGACGGGTCGTCCGGGGCTGCACTGCTCCCGTTGCGGTGCGGGTGACGGTATCCACGACGGCTGCCCCTACCTTCCGGCTCTTCCGGCCCTCATGACGACGCTGTTGGCACTGCGACGCTCTTCGTTCTTCATGGCGCCCCCTTCCCGTAACCGGGGACCGCCTCCCCGCTTTCGCGTGGACACAGGTTCAAACGGGGAAAGGATCCCCGGTTATTTCCCACCACAATGTGACCTGAGCCACACCCCCGGAACGGGAAAACCAACCGATCGGCGCACCCAACGAGCGGTGCCGCACCACCCGTCACAGGCTGATCCGCAGAGGGCAGTCGGGGTCGGCCGGCTGCCGCGGACCCCGAGGCGCCTATATGCAGAAGACCCGCCACCGGATACGCAGGCACCGCCACCCGATCGCTCTCGGCTCGGCAACAGCCCTGGTCATTGCCGCAACGACCACGGCCAGCAGCAATCTCCCGATACCCAGCGGGGCCTCGGCCGGCCCGGTGACCGCGGCCCGTGCGGCGGGGATCGCCCCGTGCCGGATACCGGTGACCATGGGCGTACAGATGTCGGAAGGCATACCGACTCCGGCGGGCTACGCCCGCTCCACGGGCAGAATTCACGCCCTCAACCTGATGATCGACTTCCCGGACGCGCCGGGCCCCGAGCCGGCGATGGACCGATACGCCGAATTCTTTCCGCAGACCACCAAGTGGTTCCGGACCGGTTCGTACGGGCGACTCACCTACATCCCCGACGCTCCCGTGAAGTCCTGGCTGAGGATGCCACTGCCGTTCTCCGAGTACGGGATAGACCGCGGATCACCGTACGAGCCGGGCTACCACCGCCTCGCCGAGGACATAGTCGCCGCAGCCGACCCGAAGGTCGACTTCAGTACGTACGACCTGGTCAACATCCTGGTCACCCCGAACGCCGGCCCCTCCGCCCTGGACACCGTCCTGTCCGTGACGTTCTCCGGCAATGACGACGCCCCGCACGCGGACGGTGTCCCGCTCACCAACGCGTCCTTCATCTACAGCCGCCAGGACGACGGCTCCGGGTCGTACGCACAGACCGGATACCGCGTCCTGCCGCACGAGAACGGCCATATCTTCGGCCTTCCCGACCTCTACACCCTGGAGGGCGGCGGCTCGGTAGGGCACTGGGACATCATGTCCGAGGACTGGGGGGTCAACAACGATCTGCTGGGCTGGCACAAGTGGAAGCTCGGCTGGCTGGACAGCAAGCAGATCAGCTGCGCCTCCAAGCCCGGCACCAGCGACCACGTCCTGGAACCGCTGGCCACCAAGGGCGGCACGAAGCTGGCGTTCATACCGCTGAGCAGTGAGTCCGGCTACGCGGTGGAGGTACGGACCCGAGCGGGCAACGACCAGGCGGTCTGCCGGCCCGGCGTGCTGATCTACAAGGTGAGCTCGGACGTCGACACCGGTCAGGGACCGGTGTCCGTGGCGGACAGCACCAAGAACAGCAACGGCTGCACCCGACTGCCCAATGTGCACTCCGACCTCTCCGACGCCCCCTACGAGCCGGGCGAGACCTTCGCCGACCGGGCCAGTGGGATACGCATATCCGTGATCGACAAAGACGACAAGGGGGACTACCGCGTCCGGATCACCCGCCCCTGACCACAATGATCACTCGCCCCGACCGCCTGTGATCACTCTCTCCCGCCCAACGGCGTCCATTCGTCCGACCGCCCGCGATCACTCGCCCGACCGCCCGTGATCACTCGCCCCCGGCCGCCCGCCGCACTTCCGCCTCGACAGGCCCGCGCAACTCCCGCTTGAGGATCTTCCCGGTCGGATTCCGGGGCAGCGGTTCATCGCGTACGAGCACATGGGCCGGGACCTTGAACGCGGCCAGACTCCGCCCGACGTGCGCCCGCAACTCCTCGACCGTAACCGTGGCACCGGCCCGCAGCCGGACGACGGCGGCGACCTCCTCGCCCAGGACCGGGTGCGCCACCCCCAGCACCGCCGCGTCCTCGACGTCCGGGTGGTCGTGCAGCGCCGCCTCGACCTCCACGCAGTACACGTTCTCACCGCCGCGGATCACCATGTCCTTGATCCGGTCGACGACGCTGACCCGCCCCGCGCGCACCACCGCGAGATCACCGGTCCGGAACCAGCCGTCGGTGAACGCCTGCGCGGTCGCCGCCTCGTCCCGCCAGTAGCCGCGGACCAGGGACTGGCCGCGCAGCCACAGCTCACCGACCTCGCCCTCGGGCAGAGCCTCGCCCGCAGGACCGGCGATCCGCACCTCGGTGGTGGGCGTCGGACGGCCGACGCTGCCGGGATGGAGCCGGTATTCGGCGCCGAAGTTCGCCAGGACACCACCGCTGGTCTCGGTCAGGCCGTAGCCGTTGCGGGGCTCGATCCGGTCGCCGTGGCGGGCGGTCAGCTGCGCGACGAGGTCGGGCGGGGCGGCGGCCCCGCCGGTGTTCAGCATCTGGAGGCTCTCCAGGCCGTCGCCCGCGTGCTCGGCCGCGGCGAGCAACTGGAGCGCGGTCGCCGGGACGCCCGCGTAGTGCGTGACGCGGTGCTCATGGATCAGCCGCAGCGCCTCCTCGGCATCCCACCTCCGCATCAGGACGAGCGTGCCGCCCGCCGCCATGGCCGCGTAGAAACCGGTGAACGCGGCGACATGGAAGAACGGGAACGTCAGCAGCGACACCGGGGCGGGCCCCTGCCCCGGGATGATCCCGCGCCCGAGCATGGAGGCGGCCGCGTGGTACCGCGGGTTGAGTGCGGCCCCCACCTGGGCGAGATGCGTGGCGACCGCGCCTTTGGGCCGGCCGGTGGTGCCGGAGGTGTAGATGATCGTCGCGTCGTCCTCGGGCCGGATCTCCACCTCGGGGGGCGCGGCGAGCGGATCGGGCGCGGGCAGGTCCTCGTACCGCTCGACGCCGTCCGGAACCGCCCCCTCCTCGTGGAAGACGACCACGCGCGCCCCGCTCTTCGCCGCCCACCCGGCGACCCTGGGCAGACGCTCGCCGTCCACCAGGAGCACCCTCGGCTCGGAGTCGTCCAGCGCGTACGTGAACTCGTCCTCGGTCCACCAGGCATTGAGCGGTACGGCAACCAGACCGGCCAGCTGCGCGGCCCAGAAGGCGATCTGCCACTCCGGGTGGTTACGCATCGCGACGACGGCCCGGTCACCCCGGCGGAGCCCGTACGCCCCGGTCATCCGGCACGCCAGCGCGGACGCGGCGGCGAAGAACTCTGCGTAGGAGTAGCCGCGCTCCCCCGCGATCAGGAACGGCCGGTCCCCGAAGGCCCAGGTGGCCTCCACGAACTCACGGAGCGTCCTGGGCCCGTCCGCGTACACGAGCGAGCCCGCGTGCACCCCGTCCTCCACCCGCACCACGGCGAACGGGGCTCCCGGACCGGTGAGCGCGGCTTCGATACGAACGACGGCCTCCGCGGCGGCGGCCTCCGCGGCAGTGGTCGATGCCCGGGCGTCCGGGTCGGGGGTGGCGGGGGTCGGGTCGGTGTGCGGCACGAACGACCTCTCTAAGCGCTTGCTCAGTACATTCGCGACGGTATGCCCGCCCCCGCCCCTCGTCAAGACAACCGTCCGGCCCCCGTCTCCCCCTGACCGAGAACCCGTCCGACGAGGTTCAAACGGAATCATCCGGACGAGGCGTGAGTGCACCATGAGACGGCACCCGAACGACATGGGCGAAGTCCTCGGGCACTCCGGTCCGCTCCATCCCGTCGTCGTCGCGGTAGCGCCATTCGAACGGCAGGCCGTGCGCGGTCATGACATCGGGACCGTCCATGAGCTGGAAGTGCAGGTGCGGCTCGGAGGAGTTTCCGGAGTTTCCGCACTCGGCGATCTCCTGACCGCCCGTCACCCGGTCGCCCACAGCCACCCGGAGGGAGCCACGCCGCAGATGGGCACAGCCCGCGTACACACCGTTCCCCAGGTCCAGCAGGATGTAGTTCCCCAGGAGGTGGCAGGGCCACCCCAGACTGCGAACGAATCCCTCCACGAAGAGGTAGGCGAAGCCGGGCAGGGACGTCCGGGACAGATGGTCGCGCTGCCTGCTCGCGGTCGCCACGACGACCCCATCGCCCGGTGCCAGCACCGGCATGCCGAAGGCGGGATAGAGCCGGGGACGCCGCCCGAACGGCCAGAGCCGGCGGAATGGCGGCGCCGCCGGTGAGTCCGCTTCGCCCTGGGACGGGTCGTACTTCAGGTCGACGGCGTATGTCTGCGCGTGGCTGTGCACATGGCTGGGGACCTTCGTGCCGGGACCATTGAGCACCATCCAGCGACCGGCTACGGGCACCTGTACCGGCACCGGCACCGGCCCCCGGGGCGGACCCTGGCTGCGCGCCAGGATCCAGCGCATGAGCCCACCGACGGCGAGCAGCGCGACGCCGGTGTACCAGAGAGGGCCCAGGCCCTGATTGTTCACCAGGATGCACAGCGCCCCGGCACCGAAGATCAGGCCGTGCCGCTTCCACAGTTCCAACAGCAATGCGCACCCCATCCGTAAGCCGCTTGCGGCACCTCAGTTGACGACGCGTCCGGCCACACAGGTGCGTGCTGGACTCACGGCGATTCCGCCGAGAACGTCGACCCAACCTGCTGGCACACCCCTATCTACTTTACCTTCCATTGACTATCGCTTTGCAGTAACCGGACATTCTTCGCGACAGGAAGAGGCCCCCCGAAAGGCCAGGAGTCGAATCCCCACCCCCCGGTACAGGCCGCACCCACCCGCTACACTGTTCGCGGCGGCCCGGCCCTCACCGGCTGGACCACCACAACCCTGTCGGCAGTCCATCTGAAGTCCACCGCCCACCCGGGCCGGATTCCAGACACGTTTTCCGACAGATCCCCGCCTTCGTAGCTCAGGGGATAGAGCACCGCTCTCCTAAAGCGGGTGTCGCAGGTTCGAATCCTGCCGGGGGCACAACGCTCAGGGCCAGTTCAGGGGGCTAATCCCTCTGAACTGGCCCTTAGCCGTGATCGCGGCCGTGCCACTCACGTGCCACAAAGTCCACTAAGAGTCCGCGTCCCCCTGACGCTGACGGATCATGGCTCCCAGTCGATCAGCAATGGCGCGGTCCCGGTCAGCGGTCATGTGCTGATAGATCAACGCCGCCCGCGCGGTGCTGTGCCCCATGCGTGTCATCAGCTCACGCGTGCTCGCCCCGGCCGCGACCAAGGTGTTTCCCGTGTGCCGCAGATCGTGGAAGTGGACATCGGCAGCGATGCCCGCATCCTTGCGCGCCTTGATCCAGTCGTCCCGGAAGTTGCTGCGCCGCAGCTGTCCGCCCTGGGGGCCGAGGAAGACGTGGCCGTCGCGACCGGCACCCGCGTAGCGCTCCAGGTGCTCGATGACGTCGGCCAGGATCTCATCCGGGAAGGCGACGGGGCGGACGCCGGCCGCCGACTTCGGAGCCTTGTCGAAGAGCCTGCCGTTCTGCATCTCTGCTTGGGCACGCTGCACCAGGACCACGCGCCCCGTGGTGTCGATGTCGCGGCGGCGCAGGGAGGCCAGCTCACCGAAGCGCAGCGTGGTGAAGGCTGCGAGCAGGACGAGCAGCCGGTATCGGGGAGCGATGGCATCGGCAGCGGCGTATACCTCCGCCACGGTCAACACCGGCCGCTCGGGCACGTCGTAGCGGTCGGCGCCCTTGACCCGGCACGGGTTACGGCGGATCAGCTCGTCATCGACGGCCGTGTTCATGATGGCGCGGAGGATCTGATACGCCTTGACGACGGTCGGCTCTCCGACCCCGGCCGCGAGCAGCTGGCCACGCCAGGCCCGGACGCGGGACGTGGTGATGTCGGCCAGAGATCCCGAACCGAACGTCGGCGTGATGTGCAGCCGGATCACTGCCTCGTTCCGTTCCCTGCTGCGGTCGGCCAGCTTGCGGTCCCGCAGCCAGGCATCGGCGTACTCGGTGAAGGGGACAGCTCCCTTGTCCGGGTCCTCCCACTGGCCGCGTGAGATGTCCGCCTCGATATGCGTCAGCGCGACTTCCGCGTCGGTTTTGGTCGCGTAGGTCTGCTCGGCACCGCGGAGCTGTCTTGTCGCAGGGTCTCGGTATCGAGCCTGCCAGCGGCCGGACCGCAGTTGCCGAACCGACCCAAAGCGCCGGCGGTAGCCTTTCTTGTTGGCCATCAGGCAGCCCTCCGCAGTCCGGCCCGTCGGATCGTCACCGGCTCCACGGTGTTGGCTGTGATGAAGGCCGCTACGGCGGTCTCAGGGATGCGGACGTGGCGGCCGACCTTGACGAAGGTGATCCGGCGTTCCTCGATCAGTCGCCGGGGGAACCGGACGGTGGTGCCGAGGAGTTCGGCCACCTGGTCAACGCTGAGCAGACGTTCCATGCTCACCATTCCCCCATGGTGTCGAGTGCTTCGAGTTCGGCGCGGTGTTCGCGGACGGTTTCGCGGTTGTGCTGGATGTCGCGGCGGATATTGGCGGCGAGCCATGATTCGCCGGGGGTATGGCCGTGCCCGGCGTAGACCCAGTGGGCGACGACGAGCGTGGTTGCTTCGGGATGGTCGTCAGGGTTGGGCAGGCCCAGGGCGGCGCGTTGCTGGTCGGCTCGGTAGTCGGCACGACCTGTCGCAGGGCACCAAGGGTGGTGGAGTAACGGCGGGACTTGGTGGAGAAGTGGCCGCGGAAGCCGAGCATGTGAGCCCACTGCCACAGGCGCCGGTCGGGATAGGCCGGGTCGAGGTCCCAGCAGGCGCGGATGAGGCGGCGGGTGTGGTCGGGCAGATCGGGCAGCTTGTCGAGTTCGGCGAGTTCGCCGATGCGCCGGTCGACGGTGCCGGTGGTCTCGGCGGCTTTGGTGGCGTATTTGGCGACGTAGGAGGCGACGGCCTGTTCGGTGAGGTCTTCGCCATTACCGAAGGCGCTGATGGGCTGGACATCGAGCTGGGTGCCCCAGCGCAGGACGCGGGCAGGGTGGTCCCCTACGGCGGGCAGGGTGATTGCGGCGCGGGCGGCGGCAGCGCGTAAGGCGTCGGTGAGCAGGTCGAGGGTGGCCCAGGCCGGGGGCGGGGAATCGGGGCCGTCGGGTCCGTCGAAGCGGATCACGGCGTGGAAGTGGATGGCCCCGCGCTTTTGGTACTCGGCGACCTTGCCGTAGGAGACGCGGAGCTGTTCCTTCAGTTCGCGCTGAGTGATTCCGGCGCGGGCTGCGAGTTCCCGCGGCAGGTAGATCGTGACGTAACGCCACAGGTGCCCGGCGTGGTTGTTCCACAGGACCGCGCCCGCGTAGTCGACCAGCCGGACGACACGCGACCGGATGCCCCGAGGGGAAGCCGAGCACTATCGGGAACGGGCGCTGGCACTGGGTGTTCCCGCATCGGCGATCCTTGTTGAGCCCAACGCGCGCAACACCGGTCAGAACATCAACTTCTCCCGCGAACTGCTTACAGAGCGCGGCATCGACGTGTCGTCTGTCCTGCTCGTGAGCAAGCCGTACGAGGAGCGGCGAGCCTACGCGACAGCCCGCAGGCTCTGGCCGGAAGTCGAGATCGTCAGCGCGTCAGCACCCATGACGCTTTCGGAGTACATCGACTCCATCAAGGACCCACGTCTCGTGCTGGACATGCTTGTGGGGGCACAGCAGCGGCTGCTGATCTATCCGGAGCAAGGATTCATGATCAGGCAGGAGGTGCCGGACTCCGTAACCGCGGCCTACGAGCGCCTGTGTTCTGAGGGGTTCACGAGTCGCCTCGTGCCGACGCATTAAGGGCGCCATGGGCCATGTGTGGGCCAGGCGCCTTCGTACAGGCCCGCCTTGAAGCGTATTCGCAGGTCAGAGGCGGTGAATTCGCTTCATCCGCAGCGCTCTTGAAAACCGTCGTGGCAGCGATGTCACCGTGGGTTCAAATCCCACACCCACCGCCCAGGTCAGCGTAGGTGCTGGTCAGAAGGGGTGTCTCTCACTGAGAGACACCCCTTCTGTGTTCACCCTGTCTCACCCCGGATCGGGTGTGTACCGGGTCTGACCAGCGCGTGTGGCCAACCTGCGGCCAACCCTCTTGGGCTGGCCTACTGGCCTGGCTCCGCCAGTGCGTCATCGATCAGTCGGTTCGACGCCTGCTGGTGATCGCGCAGGATCTTGGCGTAGAACTTCCAGAGGACGGCCGGCGTGTGCCCCGCGCGGCGGGCAACTTCCACGGGATCAACGCCTGCCTTGATCCACAGGGACACTCCAGCGTGCCGGAACGAGTAGGGAACATCGGCCAGCGGCGTTTCGACTTCGTCGGCCGACAGCGCCACCTGTCGGGCGGCCTGCCAGACCTCGGTGTACTCGTTCGAGCCGATCCGCCCGCCGCGCACTGCGCGGAACAATCGCCCGTCATCGCTGACGCCGTACTGGTTGAGGTGGAGCCGCAGCAGAGCCACGAGAACCGGGGGAATGGGCACGGAACGGGTGCTGCGTCGGGCTCGCCGCTTGAGCCCCCGTTCCTCGTACGACTTGCCGTCGTCCGTCCAGCCGGACCCGACTTCCACCGGCGGCCCGCCCCCTCCGTCTCAGTTTCCATCTCAGTTCACCTCCGGACGTCGGCGTTCATCGCCGTTCACCGCATCATGCAGATTCACCGCGGCGACTGCGCCATGGCGGTGGCGTGGACCAAGCCCATCGACGAGAGCACGCCCAGGCGCGGATGCATCGACGTTGGGGCGTGCCTCTTGCGTGTATCCGCGGGGCTTCCGGCAGAACGCGATTCGTACGCCGATGCTGAGGTGATCTCCGAGACCACGCATGGGGTGTTGCCTCCCGCTTATGAGTAGGGGCGTCTCTCACAGTACTGACCTGCCCGGCCGTCGCCGCCTCGTCGGTTACTCGCCCTTGGCCTTGGCCTCGATCAAACAGCGCGGACGCGTAGGGATTGCTCCGATTTACTGAAACCGCCGCGTGTCGACCGGGCGTGACGATCGGTCGGCTGCCCACGGGACAGGCTCGCCCTTGGGATCGACTTGAAATTCCCCAAAGGCAAGGAGCACATACATGAGTCCTGACCACAGGACGGGAGCCCGGCTGGGACCTTTGCCCGGTCGAGGCAAGTGGCGGGCCAGCGGCACGCTCGCCTCGCTCGCGCTGGTCCTGGCGGCCGGGGTGGCCAGTCCGGCCGCGGCCATGGCTCAGAACATGGATGAACGCGTGAGCGCGTCGAACCAAATCGACGCCACAGGCGACAGGTGCGAGGACGGAAAGCACAAGAAGAAGCCGAAGTCCGGCAGGGACGCATGCAAGGGAGCAACAGGTCCGACAGGGCCCATGGGGCCGCAGGGTGACCCGGGTACGCCCGGCGACCCAGGGCCGACAGGTCCGACTGGCCCGCAGGGCGACCCGGGTCCGACGGGCGAGCAGGGTGACCCTGGTGCGACCGGCCCGACGGGTCCGACAGGAGCAACCGGGCTGACCGGAGCAACCGGCTCGGCAGGTACGACCGGAACAACAGGCGCCACCGGTCCGACGGGCCCGACAGGAGCAACCGGGCTGACCGGAGCAACCGGCTCGGCAGGTACGACCGGAACAACAGGCGCCACCGGTCCGACGGGCCCGACAGGAGCAACC
>NZ_JBVJWD010000005.1:197676-232128 GCF_055602785.1 Streptomyces sp. NPDC037301 | reverse complement strand
CGGGCTGACCGGAGCAACCGGCTCGGCAGGTACGACCGGAGCAACAGGCGCCACCGGTCCGACGGGCGGCAGCGGCCCTATCAGCACCCACAAGGTATTCAGCAACGGCACAACGACACCACCGGGCGGTTTCGGGGCGGCCTCTGCCACGTGTCCGGCCGGCGAGACCGCGATTAGCGGCGGTTTCTTCCTGGCCGGGAGGGTCTTTCCCATCCGGTCTGAACGGACCACCGTCAACACGCCCGGCGACACCTGGCTAATCGAATACCAGAACACCGGCGCTCTCACCACCGGAGGTGCCGCCATCGCGATTTGCTCACCCGACGCGACAGGGAGCTAGCCTCCGCCCCCGGTCGGAGCCCGGCCGCGCCAAGCGGGCACTGGGCACCGCTGAGGAGCCGGGGCCCTCGCCGCGCGTCGGCGTCCCTGCCCGACGCCCACGTGGCTGATCGAGCGGGGGGCGGAGCGGGCTGGCGACCGCGCCGCCTGCATGCCGGGGACTGCTGGGACGCTGGTCGAACAGCAGATTCGGGGACGCGGGGGCTAGCTCCACAACCTCAGCGCCCATGCTGTGAATCCTGCCCAGTGCCCAGCCTGAGAGGCGCCGGACGACGGTCACGGGCGGGTGAGAGTGAAGCCCCAGGAAGGGGGCTGTTCCGGGGCCTCGTGGCCAACCTGCGGCCAAGCGCGGCGCCTCGATGCGGACCTGCGGGAACAACCCGCAGGTCAGATGGCAGATGCGTACAGAGGGCTTCTCGGTCTTGAAAGCCGTCGCCGTGCGAGCACCGGCTGAAGTATCTCTATTCCCTCAAGACCGCGCAGGGTGCGGGCGCGCCGGCCCTCTCTGTCTTTCGCCCCAGCTGGCGGGGCCAGGCCCGGGGCGCGGCGTGTGGCATGCGGAGGGCTGGGGAGCCCATGGCGGCCGACAGAGTGTGCGCGAGGCAGCTAGAGCAAGCTGAGGGCGGCAGCTTCGATTCCCCTGGTCAGGTCCTCGCATGCCTCGCTATTCCTCGGGTCCGCATGCCAGACATCGAACACAACACGCAAACAATAGTGCCAGTCCTGGCCGGTTCTCCGAGAAAGGAATGTAAGCCATTTGTGATGCTCCAGACCTAGCATCCCTGCGATATAAACGTTCATAGACGCAAGCGAGCAACCGAGCTTGTCTGCCATTTGATCTGGCCGAGTGGCAGCATATTTGAAAAGCACCTTCTCTGGCGGTTCGTTCCCGGGAAGGAAGAAGACTGGCAGATCTTCGGGCGCCTCACTCCTCTGATCTCCATCCAGCACAGCCAATGCAGAAATCCTGCTGGACTTGAACACAGCTTTCGTCGCCGTCAGCACGTCACTCCACGAGCCCGCCGCAACGATTTCCGATTCGCTCAAAAGGGGAAACGAGTGAACCGCCAGAATCATGTTCAGAAGATGTTGGGCGACATCATCCTCTACGAGGATAAGAAGTTTGAGGGGATTTTCGATCCCCAAAGTGTCTCGTAGGTCAGATGGGCGAGAAGGTTCAATAATCAAGGGCACCATAGATGGGCGTACGCACATCCGCACCCATGCAAGGGGGACGCGGCTCAAGAATGCCGCAGAGTGCGTGGAAAGCACGACTTGAGATTTAGATACCCGGGCTAGCCTAGCAATCTCATCCAACAAGGCGGCATGGCCCCTCGGTGCAATGTTTGCTTCTGGCTCATCTAGAAGGACGACCCCGTTCGTCGGGTGCTTCAAAACCCAGCGGATGTAATGGACACACAACTCTCCATGGCTCATCTGGTGAGAGTCGATCCATTCACCCTCCTTCTTCGCCTTCACGTACGGAAAATCGAATCCGTGGCCCACATCAACGGGAATATAGATGACTTCTTGATACGTCACGCCCAAAATATCCCGGAGCGCATCAAGGTCAGCTTTCTTCTGAACCTCCGGGATCCCGGCAGCTTCCTCACCCTCCAGGTCCGACAGATAGAAGTCCTGAAAGAAGGTATTAATTTCGACCGACACTAGATGAGGATTAATCACATCCGGCACAATCTGACCACCTGATTCCACTACCTCCGACGCCGCCCCCCTTTCGGCAGGCTGCGTGAAATCAACGACGTATTCGACAAGACCACCTGGCCGAGAGAGTGAAACGCGACACTCACCACTAAGGGAGGGGCGCATCTCCGTTCGTCGACTGGAGTACCTGCTCCCCCTATAGAAGGGTGGGTAGTCTGGATGCATGGTCTCTCTGTGAAGACATTCGGCAATGTACCCAAGCAATGAACTCTTCCCTGCCCCATGCAGGCCGCAAAGGACGGTTAGAGGAGTGAGCTCAATTACCTGCCCAGAGAAAGCCGAGGATGGCGAAAACTCGATGCGATTAACTTGATTGGTTGGCTGAAACCTCGCCATCGATCGCCATAACTTTAACGCGGAATGCGAAATATCCGTCACTTCTGACACTCTCTACAGTGCAATAATCTTCCCCGACCACTTCATCGTAGTACGGAAATGTCTTCGGGGTACCGTGCTTTATTGCAATCCGACGTTGCCGGCGCTTCATAGGAGTCTGTGCGAGCCAGGCGCATCAAGGGGTGCGACCGCCCCCGCTCGAGCTGCGGTCGGCGGCGCCCCCTGCCGCGCCGCAGACCCGACTCGGCTGCCGTCGCACTCAGGAACCTTGTCCTGTCGTCACGCAGCCCCACTACGAGACGCGATGACGGCAGCCTCTGACGGCAACACCAGCAGACCGGAGCGGTCTTGATTGCATCTCGGAAGACGCGCTGCACCGCGCTATTAGGCTGGCGACCAGGCGAGCAGATGGTGCGGCTGAACTCCTAAAGCGGGTGTCGCAGGTTCGAATCCTGCCGGGGGCACAGCAGAGCAGCAGGCCAGAGGCCCTGTCGTCCTAGCGGGCGGCAGGGCCTCTGCGCTCACAGCACATATACGGCACGAGCTGACCCGGCGCCGGGACAACCGGGTGTCGTCTTCTTCTCCTGGCGGAGTCAGCCGGTAGTTCTGTTCCCCGCCCGCTCGCTCCGTGGGCGTTCCGGTGCTTGTCGACGAAACGAAAGCGGATCAGCCTGTCGTCTTCTGGGGAATTTGGCGGCAGCCTTGCGCAGGATCTCGTTGTCCTTCTGCGGTGTCGCCCGTGAGTCGGGAACGCTGACCGCTACGGCCCACTCACAGTTGCTGTTCCCACGGATTGACGACCAGAGCCCCGGTTCGGGCCATGTGTTTGATGTTGCGGGTGGCGACCGTCCAGCCGTTGGCCAGGGCGGTGGCGGCGATCAGTGCGTCCGGCGGATCGATGCTGGTGCCGGTGGCCTTGAGCGTCTTGTGGATGGCGAGGTAGGCAGCCGCCTCCCGTTCGCCGATCGGCGCGATGCGGTTGCCGTATTCGTGCCGCACCGCGGCAAGGGCTCGGGCGTAACGGGCCTGTCGTACGGGATCCGGGGTGGCGGCCACGCCGACCTCAATCTCAGCGACAGTGATCACGCTCAGGAAGCGGTTGGGTCTAGCCGTGGAGCGGAACCATGCCATGACGCGGGGGTCGGGCTTCGCCCGGGTCGTGAGCTCGGCGACGACATTGGTGTCGAACAGATAGATCACTCGGCGTCCGTCTGCTCGTCGTAGGAGCGGGCACCGAACTCCAGGCCGTCGAAGGGCTGGGAGAGCAGGAACTCCTCGAAGCCGTCGTTGCTCAGTGTCACCCAGCGATGGAGCATCTCGGGCAGCGCCTCGATCTCCGTGTCGGCGAGCTCAGCGTCGAAGTGCTGGCGCTGGTCCTCCGGCAGGGACTCCCGGATGTCACGGATGGTCCGCAGGGGGTGCGACGACGGGGGCGGCGGCGAGTGAGACCCACCGCTGGGGGCTGTGGTCATCCGCATCGCCTCCGCTTGATCATGCCGTCTGCTGCTGGTACCAGGCTACGGGTTCCCGCCTGCCCGCCCCCATCTTTACGACGAGAGCGGGGCGTCCGTCCGCCTGCCAGCCGAGTGGCGCCGGCAGTTCTCGCGGATACGCCCGTCCTCCGTCGATGAGGCTCCGCACCGGGGACCCGTCCCAGCCCGGTGGCCGGCCGGAACGGATCCAGCACACATGAGGCTGGGAACGGCTGAGAACACACGAGAAACGTGGAGGAGTGTTTTCGCAGGCCAGACGCCCTGAGGACGACGTTTACGCAGGTCAAAGCCGCGCCCCGAGAAAACTCCTAAAGCGGGTGTCGCAGGTTCGAATCCTGCCGGGGGCACAGCAAAGCAGCAGGTCAGGAGCCCTTCCGCCCGTGGGGGCGGGAGGGCTTCCGGCTTGCGGCACACGTACAGCACACATCCTCGTGCGCTCTTGGTGTGGGGAGCTGTGCCCGATGACCGCGAAGGACGAACTGGCCCGGCGTCGTTACGAGCACCTCGTCGACCGCCTGGAGGGGCTCCTGCAGGCAAGCCTGAAGCCGGAGTACGAGGGTTGCTACGGGCAGCTGATTCTTGGGGCCGAGAGCCTGGCGGAACTGGGCGACCTCAACGATGTCCGACGGGCAGCACGCGAGGCGGGAAGCCGTCTGGGCTGGAAGACGCTCACGAGGATGGTCGGCGGCCGGCTGTTCGTGCTCGACGAGCGGGAGGTCCCCGAGGAGTTCGAGCAGCTCGCCCAGGACACGGCCGCAGAGACGATGGACCGGACATGGCGGGAGGACAGTTGAGCCAGACCGACCTGCCCAACCCCGAGACGCTGCTCACCGAGACCGACTGGGATTCGCCCGCTGCTCTTCCACGCGGTCACCGCTTGGGTCGACGACAGCGACCCTCACGTTCGCGATGCGGCCATCGCTACCTGCATTCCTCTGCTGGACGATCCCCATCTGCTCCGCCACCGGGCGACCTTCGTCCCACTGCTGCGGGAGACGCTGTTCGTGAGCACGCTGTGGCAGTACCAGGAGCGGGCCGTCGAAGCCCTGGACACATGGGGCAAGGACACTTCGGGCCTGGAGCTCAGGCGGGAAGCATTCGAAGTGTGCGACGCCCCCACCGACTCATCTTCGGCTGCCAGTTGAGTCTTGTCGCCGAGTGACGCGGACGGTCTCCCGTTCCGAGAGGGCGGTTCGTGAGCCTTTGAGTGGTTCTGTCGTCGCCTGATGGTGAGGGTGCGGACGGAGGTGAGAACACGCGCTGCGCGATCGACTCGATCCTCCGGCGGGCGTAGGGTGCGGCGGCGCGGGCACCCTCGCATAGGTTGGCCGTCTCATCCGACGCACCGCGACGAGGATCAGCCATGCGCAGCAGCACCAGGATCCGCCTGATCGAGCCCACCGACGCCGCCCCGATCGCCGCGCATCGGGTGCGGGACTTCGAGGCTTTCCGGCCGTGGGAACCGGCCCAGCCGGCCGACTTCTTCACCCCGGAGGGCCAGGCGGAGCGGATCGACAGCCTGCTGGCCGGATACCGGGCCGGCGCGGTCTGGCCGGGCGTGGTGCTCGCCGACGACCAGGTGATCGGGCAGGTCACCGTCGGAGGCATCCTGCCGCAGCCGCACCTGCGCCGCGGCTCCGTCGGATACTGGATCGCCAGCGTCGCCCAGAATCAAGGGCACGCCGGGCACGCCGTCGGGCTTGTACTCCGGGTGATGACGGACGAACTCGGGTTGCACCGCGCCGAGGCGTCCACCAATCTGGAGAATCTGCCGTCGCAGCGGGTGCTGCGCCGCAACGGGTTCAGCCCGTACGGCGTCGCGCACTCCTCGATCTTTCTCGACGGGAGCTGGCGGGACGGGCTGCTGTGGGAGCGGGTCCTCGGCGAAGGGCTCGCAGAAAATCAACGTGTTGCTTCCGGCTGTGCGGTTCGTTGATCCGGTAGGAGCGTGTCGCGGGACGCAATGGATCAACTCGCTTTGAGGTTCGGGGTGTTGTTCCCGCATCTGGATGAGCGGCAGCGGCGTCTGCTGATGGCGGCCGGGGCTCGGATGTTGGGCCACGGCAGGATCGCGGTCTCGGGAAGATCGCCGCCCATCTAAACGGCCTTGAGTACGCTGAAGCAGAGCCCCTGGTCCTCGTACTACAGCCGGAGATCTTGTGACGAGGTCCCGGGCATCGTTGACCGGGCATGATGCGGGATGTGACGGCTGAGCTGATAGCCGAGTGGCGGGACGAACTGACCAGGCTGACCGGCTCGTTGGGGCATCTTTTCAACCGGCCGGAGCCACGGGTGGTGTTCGCGCAGTTCATCGAGGGACTGCTGGCGGAGCTGCCGAAGAAGAACGGCTGGACGCTCTCCGAGCGGGCCGGGCATGCGACCGCGGACCGCATGCAGTGGCTGCTCAACGGCTCGGTGTGGGAGGCCGGCCGACTGCGGGACGCGGTCCGCGACTACATCGTGGAACACCTCGGCGATCCGGAGGCGTCGCTGGTCATCGACGACACCCAGGCTCAGAAGAAGGGCATCAAATCGGTCGGGGTGGCCTTCCACCACTGCGGCCTGACCGGGGACGTGCGCAACTGCCAGACCATGGTCATGCTCACCTACGCCACTACCGCCGGACACGCCTTCCTGGACCGCCGCCTCTATCTGCCCGAGGAGTGGGCCAAGGACCGGGAGCGGTGCCGGGCGGCCGGCATCCCCGACGAGGTCGGCTTCGCCGCGCCTTCCTCGCCGTCCAACGCGCCGCCTTCCCCGAACCAGAGCCGCAGAGCGACAGCGACCCGGAGTCGTCCACCCCGGGAAAAGCCCTGGCCACGACCGGGAGCGAGGCCACCGGCTGATCCCCGGACCGCTCCTGCGGCCCTCCGCCCACACCATCCGGCACTGCCTGGCCGCCACCCACCTCAACCCCCACCACCCCGTCGAAACCACCCCGACCTGCCAATTCTGGCGCCGACTCCACCAAACCCGCGCCCTGGTCAGCCACTACCGCCGCCGAGGCGATCCCCTCCCGCGCCGCCTACGCGCCTGGGCCAAGTACCAGCCGATCCCACCGATCACCGACCCTCAAGATCTCCGGCTGCAGTACAAGGCAATCGACCGGACCTGGCGTGACTGCCGCTGAGCAACCTGGCCGCTGCCAACTGCTCGGGTAATATCGACGGCTCCAGTGGGCCGCGCGTGGGGGGCGGGAATGGTCGCGAGGTACTTCGTCTCGCCGCACGGTGGTCGTCGCGCTTACCCCGACATCACGTCCGCTCTTGCTGCTGCGGCCGGACGGGGCCGAGCGGCGCTGGTTGAGATCGCGCCCGGTCACTACGAGGAGGCGCTCACCGCCCAGGGCGAGGTCCAGTTGGCCGCGCTCGGTGAGCCAGGCTCCGTGGTGGTGAGCCGGCCTCGCGGTGCCGTCCTCGACGCCCTCGGGTCGGTTCGTGTGCACGGCCTCGTGTTGATCGGCCGCGACGCCGACGTCGTAGGCTGCCATACGGGAACGCTCACGCTTGAGCACTCAGAAATCCGGGCGCACAACGGCGTCAGCGTGCACGCGAAGCCGAACACCTCCGTGACGCTGCGGGACAGCGTGATCGTGCATGGCAGAGCCCTCTTCAGCGGGTCGAACGGGCTCATCGAACGGTGCCGGTTCACCGACGCCACCGACAATGCGGTCGCGGTGATCAAAGGCGCCCACGTCTCGGTCCAGGACAGTTGGATCGGGGGCAGCATGATCCACGGCGTGCGGGTCAGCGGTGCGCGCGCCCAGGTCACCGGGTGCGAGCTGACTGGCACCGGCAAAGCGGCCATCATGGCGGACTCGCAGGCGGAGCTCACCGTGACCGGCTGCGCGATCAACGCTGTGCACGCGGAAGCAATCGCGTTCATCGAGCAGTCGAAAGGTTCCGTCAATGGCACGCGCGTCACCGATGCGCAACACGGGATCGCAGTTGTGAGTGGTGCCGACCCGGTGGTGCGCGGCTGCACGTTCACCGAGTGTCGCGACACCGGCATCAACGTCCACACCTTGGGCCGTGGCAGGTTCGAGGACTGCGAGGTCTTCGACGCGGGCAACATCGCGGTGTTCTCGACCAAGGGCGGCGCTCCTGAGGTTCACGGCTGCCGCATCTCACGAGGCAACGTCGGCATAGCCGTCACAGACGCCGCCAGAGGCCGTTTCACCCGGGTCGAGATGGAGGACCTGACGAGCGTCGCACTGCGGGTCTGGGACGGAGCCAGGGCTGTGTTTGAGCAAGTCCGTGTTGAGCGCTGCCCATCGCACGTGGAGACCCGGGGTAACGGCGGCACCACCGCCGACATTACCGACTCGGTGTTCCGCGACTTCGACATGTCCGCCGTGGAGGTCCTGGGCCAATCCCGGGTCACGTTGAAAGGCGTATCAGCGGAGCGCGGGGCGCTGGGCTTCGGCGTCGCCGAGGACGCTCAGCTACTCGTGCACGACTGTGACGTCAAAGCAGTGAGCATCGGCGGGGCCATCGGGTTCGGCAAGGCGAGGCTCGTCGCGAGGAACCTCACCGTGACCGGCTCGGAGGGATTCGGCCTCGGTGGGAAGGACTCCGCCTATCTGGATGTCGTGAACAGCAAGTTCGTTGACTGCGCGGCCGTGGGCGCGAGCTTCCAAGGCATGTGCGGCGGCCGGCTGGTGGACTGCTCCGTGAACGGAACACAGGGTGCGGCCGTACAGGACAATGGCCGTATCGACTTGGTTTCCCTCCGCACGTCGCTGCCGGTCGTCGAGCAGATCACAGAGCCGGTCGAGCCGCCGCCGACGATCGTCAACAACTACGAAGGCCCGGTCTTCAACGCCGCGGTCCACGGTGCTCAGCTGGCGTGGAACAACATCAACGCCATCCAGCAGCAGACAAACGGGGACGGTTCCCACACATGAACGATCCACAGAACGTCAACAACTACGACGGTCCGGTGTTCAACGCCGAGGTCTCCGGCGCCCAGTTCGCCTGGAACAACGACACGGTCACCCAGAACCAGCAGATCAACAGTGCCGTGACCCCGGGCTTCGAGGAGCTCGCCAAGCTGGTCACCGACCTGCTGCGGCAACTGCCCCAGGCAGGGCTCGCCGATCAGGACCGTGAGGATGCCGATTCAGCGGCCAGAGAGGTCCTCGCGACGATCACCCAGCCGGAACCCCCTGAGCCAGGCAGGCTCCGCCGCGCAATTGCCACGCTCAAGGGAGCGCTGGCCCCGGTCGCGACCGGAGTAGTGGCTGGTACGGCGGTAGGAGCGCAGGAGTGGGCGCGGACGGCGATCGAGGGTTTGACCAGCATCGTCTGATCAACGGCGGCATCAGCGGTCTCCAGCAGCACCGGGCACTGGGGCGTGAAGCAGGATTCCGACAGGGCACAGGCTGCTCCGCTGAGACAGCGGAGCTGCGTCTTCGACTGCGGCTACGCCACAGGCACCGCGCTGCGATGTCATCCAGGACCGCCACCGCTTCCGCGGCCTTGCGGGCCCTCCTCTCCGCCTTCTCCAGCTTTGCCTTCGCCCTGGCCAGTTGCTTGGCCCGGCGCTTGTGCATCTTCTTCGAAACCTCGTCGAGACGGTCAGGGAAGAGATGGCCGTACGTGTCCAGCGTCAGCGTCGCGGACTTGTGGCCGAGCATGGTCTGGACGACGTTGACGTCTGCGCCGCTGGCGATGGCGAGGGAGGCCGCCGTGTGACGCAGCTTGTGTGGCGTGAGCTTGAGGTGGCCGAGGCTCGCCTTGGCGACGGTTGGGGCGAAGAACCGCTGCCGGAAGTTCCGGGCCCGCAGCGGTCCGCCAGCCATTCGGCGATGTCCTCGAAGCGGATGCGGTCCAGTGGCGTGGTGCCCCACTTGGGAATCACGTGGACGTCCAGAACACCTCGGTAGCGGTTTCGCGTCGAGCGCTTGAGGTGGACCTGAGCGGCAAGCCAGGACTCCGCAAGACAACCCCCTGGGAACAGCCAGACGGTGGCCGTGAACCTGATACATCCGACTGGGGCCGTCTCTGGGCCGTGCGAGGGGACTCAACGATGACAGGCGACGACAGCCGCCGACCGCTAACCCGCAGGCCAGAAGGACGGCGACTGGAGCGCACTCAGGTCAGGAAGGTGCCGCGTCACTTCTTCGGCTACTGATCTAGTCCCTACGCCCGTACTCTTCGCAGCCAAGTGGCGCATCCGCACAGGCCCTTGACTACGCGGTCCGGCCCCGAGGTCGCGCCTGCTGGTCGTCAGTAGCGGTGGCCGGGCCAGTGCGGATCCGTCCAGCGGTCCTCGCCGGTGAGACCGAGCAGCCGTATCCGGTGCTGCAGATCCGCCGATGCGCCCGACTCGCGGAGCCGCACCGCAGCGTGCTCGAGGAGCCATGCGACCAGTGCGGCGCGCATCTCCTCCTCGTCGTGCTCGTACCAGCCCACTCTCCACGGCAGGCTGTCTCCCAGGAGCTCGTACTCCCATTCCGCCGCTGCCTCGGCGAGATGTCGGTCGCTGAGGTGCCCGGTCTGCTTCTCCCATTCGGCGAGCCAGGGGCCGAGCGTTCCGGACGCCTCGGCACACATCACGAAGACCTGGTGCGCCGGGACGATCGCATCCGGCTCAGTGAGGCTCTGCGCCCACCACGCATGCAGAAACTCGCGTACCGGACCGGCGTGATCGTCAGGCCACTGCTGCCAGCGGCCGCGGGCGAAGGAGTGCCCGGCCTCTTCCAGTCCGAACAGAGGTTCCGCGCGACCGGCGACCAGCACCGTGGCGAACTGCGGCAGGATGCGGCGCAGCACGGCCGCGTGATCGGTCCAGTCGATGGCCTGCCAGGTCCGGCGCAGGAGATCCGGCTCCAGCTCCACGTCCGGTGTCTTCAGAAGGGAGAGCTCCTCCGGGCTGCCCCAGTGGCATTCGCAGTTGTGCTCGTCCGGATGTGCGGTCATGCCGTGGAAGGTGACGGCGAGGTTGTCCAGGGCGGCGCTGAGGCGGCGGCGTGCGGGATGGTCGGCGAGATGCATGATGTGCCCGGCCTTCGAGGGACTCCGTACGGCTTCCGCCGGCCGAAGGTCGCCACGTTACCGGGTGAGGCGGGGCTGGCGCCGGCCGCCCGGGTGCGGGTGCGGACCGCGGTGAGCCAACAGCGACGGTGAAGCAAGCGCTATGCCCAGGCTGACATCCATGAGTGACATCAACAGCGCCGGACGGCAGCGTGCCTGCATGGGCTGTCACGGCTGGCGCCACCAAGCGACTCCACGGCAGAGTCGAGCGCTGATCGAACTCCTAAAGCGGGTTTCGCAGGTTCGAACCCTGCCAGGGGCACAGAGAAGCAGCAGGTCAGAGGCCCTGCCGTCCCGATGGGTGGCAGGGCCTTTCGACTCGCAGCACACATGAGGTGCGCGCCTCGGGGCTCCGGTCGAGGTCCGGTACGGGCCCCAGGGGTGCGCCTGCGGTGCGCAGCACGCCGAGCGTGCGCCTCATCTCGGCCAGCGCGGAACGGCTTGTCTCCTCGATGACCTTGAGCGCGGCCCGCGCCTCCCGCGGGTCGGCCTCCGCCACATGCCCGGCGACACCCGCCTTGACGGCGATCAGGCTGAGGTTGTGCGAGACGATGTCGTGCAGCTCGCGGGCGATCCGCAGGCGCTCCTCGTCCAACGCGCGCTCCGAACGGCGCCGCTCTTCCCGCCCGGCCTCGGCCCGGCGACCACGCACGGTGAACCCCACGCCCCAGGCCCCGCCGACCACCAGCAACACCAGCCCGGCCACAAGCCCCAGCCGACGCTCCGGGCCCCGATCCGTGCGGCCACCACCGCCACAGCGGGCCAGAGCAGCAGGCTGCCTGCGGCAAAGAGGCCGTATGCGGTGGCCATCAGGGTGGGGTGCCGCTCGTACGCGGCGAGCTGGCCGGGGTAGAAGAAGTGGAAGCGGGCCCGCAGCAACGCACCGGCCAGCATGCAGGAGTGGGCCGAGCACCATGGCAGTGCCGCCCACCCAACGTCCCGGGAAGCCGGTGCCTTCCAGCCGCTCCACAGGCAGCGCGCCACGCAGTCGGGCGCCGGTCGTCGCGGCTGGGGTGGCCATGGATTTCGTCGGGTTCGTCATGCTGACGACGATGCCTTCGCCGCCCCTGCGGGGCGTCGGACCAAGAGCTGAACTGCAAGGTCAGACCTGGGTATGACCCGTCGGGCCGTCGGGCCGCCGGGCCGCCGGAACAGCCGCCGCCTCCAGCCCGCTGCATGAACAAATTGACGTCTTGCCAGGAAGGGTGTGGCTCCTTTAGAGGGACGGCTTCACCAGCACCGACCTGCGGATCCACAAGTGGTACGTGGCCCTTCCGGTTTCCCTGCATGCAACAGCGCCGTCCGTGCTGCCGATCTTGGTCGCGGCTGACGTGTCAACCTGCGGCGTTCACCAGAAGGGTGCCGCCACTGCATACGGAGATGTAATGTGCACACTCGGCGAGTAACTATTACTCAACTGCTGGTGGCACGGGAGGATTTGATGGTTGCGGAGTTGGTCGAGACCTGGGTGGCGGGCTGGGCCGTATCGCGGCGGACGCCGCCGCCGGTCGAGATGCCCTGGGGGTTCTACATCGCGGTGGCCGACAGCCCGGGTGAAGTGGGACGCCATGTCCTGCCCGAGGCCGATGAGTTGCGGGTCCGCAGCGCCTCCGCCTCGGTGACCGTGCCGCGGACCTGGATGAAGATGCCCGTGGAGCCAGAGGTGATCGAGCCGTGGCTGCCCCCCGGGTGGGTGGTGGCGTACGAGGAGACCGGACACCTGATGGTCACCGACCTCATGGCCGCCCACCGGGTCGAGCCAGAGGGATACACCGTGACGGTGGAGACCGTCGGAGCCGTCGTCTTCGCGCGGGTGCTGGACGCGGCGGGCGAGCAGGCGGCCCAGGGGCAGATGGCGGTGCTCGGGGATGCGGCAGTCGTGGACCGAGTACGGACCGAGGATGCCCACCGTCGGCGCGGGCTGGGGCAGTTGGTGATGCGCACGCTCGCCGACCACGCCCTGAACGAGGGTGCCGGCCTCGGAGTCCTCGGCGCGACCGACGCCGGGCGCGCGCTGTACGAGACGCTGGGCTGGAAGAAGCACGCGACCATGGCGGAGTGCGTCTACCGGCCCTGAAGCCCGAAGCGTCAGCCGTACGCCCTCGGGCCAGATCTTCTCTTCAGGGGATCCGCACCCTGCCAGGAAGGCATCCCTGGGGAACACATTCGGCACACATGAGGACGGGAAACCCCACGAACACGTAGAACCACGGAGGGGAGTTTTCCGGGGCCAGACGTACTGCGACTGGCATTTGCGCAGGTCGCAGCCTCGATCAGGGAAAACTCCCAAAGCGGGTGTCGCAGGTTCGAATCCTGCCGGGGCACCAGGCGAAAGATCCCGGACCGATCACGGTCCGGGGCCTTTACCTTCGTCCACTGCGCGTTCGACGAGCACCCTGCCTCGACATCCTTGGCAAGTCCGCGCCGCCGGCGGGTACCTCCGACGCGGGTCCGGCAAGTGGCCCGACGCGGACGGACTACGGCCAGTCTTTGAACAGGTTCGAAACTGGATGTCGTGTGGTGATCCTTCCTGGTACCGTCGCCCTCGCGCGCGGGGACGAGCGGCGGTTCCATGGGCGCCCCCCTGCGTCGCTTACCTTGGGGAGGGGCTCTTTCGTGATTCGTCCGCTGAACAGACGGGCAACGCGCCAGCAGCGCGCGCTCGGCCGTATCGCTCTCACCGTCACGCTTACCATGACCGCCGGAATAGGCACCGCTGCGGGGACGGCCGTCGCCGAGACCCGCGGCGCGTCCGCCGATCCCGTCGTCATCAGCCCGGGCGCACGCTTCGTGCCCCGCGCCACCATCGTCCTGAACGCCGGTGAGACCGGATTCCTCACCGCCCAGGAGGGTGACGACCGCCTCCGCTGGATCGACTACGCCACCGGTGTGACGACCATCCTCGACCACCGGCTGCCCGAGCCGCTCGCCTACAACGTGGACGAGTTCCGCTTCGCCCAGCACCCGTCGGGCTTCGGGCATGGCTCCGACACCGTCGCGCTCTACACGGACTCCCCGTCCCCCCACGTGACGCTCCAGCAGCGGGCCGGCAGCGGACCGGCGACCACGGTCCCGATCCCGGAGGGCCAGACATACGTCGCGACCTACGGCGACACCGTCATCACCCGGACCGGTGCCGAGAACGCCGCTACGGGCCTGCACCTCCTGCACCTGGAGGACGGCGAGGTGCGGGACCGGAAACTGGAAGGGCTGCCGGAGGGGTGGAACCTTTCCATCAGCGAGGGCGACGCCCGGTCCGTCGCTGTCCGCGGCATCAAGTGGGAAGGCACCACGATGTCCCAGGGGTGGTGGGTCGTCGACCTCGCCACCGGCAGCGTGAAGGCGCTCTCCACGCAGGGCGAGAGCGTCTCCTTCGACCGCGACACCGTCTTCCACCTCGGCGCCCCGTCCGGCGACGCCGCCCAGGTGTACCGCCGTAGCGACCTGGACGCGGAGCCGACCACCGTCGACCTGCGGGACGTGGCCTCGTACGACGATGTCGTCCGGCCCTTCGGTGACGACTTCGTCACCGTTACCCCGCCCAACCCCGGCGACAGCGAGTACCGGGGCAACGATCTCGTCCTGCGCGACGCCACGGGGAGCTGGAAGTCCCTGCTGGCCGTCGCCTCCCCCTCGGTGCACCGCACGCCCGACGGCTCGCTCCTGGTGGCCGGCGCGGAGGAGAACACCACCTACGGCGCACTCGACTGGGGGTACTACCTCTTCACCCCCGCCGCGGACGGCACCGTCACCCGCAAGCGTCTGGCGGACATAGAGGACCGGGAGGCCAAGCCGGCCGGCATCTCGCTGGGCAGCGGCATCCTCACCACGGCCGACGACTCGCAGCACTACAACCCCGCCACCACCATCGGCGGCTACCGGAGCACCTGGCTGAAGACCTCCGGCCGTCCGGAGGAGCTGAACTCGACCGTCGACGGCACCGTGTCCGGCCGGGACGACGACGGCTGCAGCCCCACCTACGGCACCTACTGCGTGTCCATGTTCGCGAGCGGCGACGGGCATCACGGCCGCAAGGCCGCGACCGAGCAGGACGTCACCATGCTCTACCAAAACGGCGCCGCCCCGTGGGGCCCGAGGGTGACCTCCGGACTCGGCAGCCCGCAACTCGTCGACCTCTCGGGCCGGTTCGGTGTGGTGAACCAGGCGTGGGGCGGTAAGCAGGCGGTCCTCCACTTCAAGGACGCCGACACCGGGAGGGTGCTCCTGAACCGGGAGCCGGTCGCGGCCTCCGTCTGGGGCAACACGCTGTGGAGCGCCCTCGGCCGGTGGGACGACACCAGCTCGGGCGTGCAGACCCGGGTGGAAGCGAAGAACCTCTCGACGGGTGCCGTCGGTGAGTCCTTCGACGCGGGCTGTGTCCCCAGTGATCTCCAGGCCGTGGGCCGTTGGGTGTACTGGCGGTGCAGCAACTACTGGCACGACTTCAAGGGCGCCGGCGTCTACGACCGGCAGGCCAAGCGTTCCCTGAAGCTCGGGTCCGACGAGACGCTCCTCGGCGACGGCTACCTGGTCCGCCGCTCGGACGCGGCCGGCCTCACCCTCGTCGACCTGCACAACGGACTTCCGGTCAGCGACAAGGAGGCCGACCTGCCCCAGCGGGTGGTCGCCACCGCCGCCGAGCTCGGTGACCGGACCGGGCGGCGTTCCGGGTGGACCGTCGACCGCTTCGGCGGTCACGTCGCCTACACGGGCGCGGATCGCCGGGTGCGGATCGTCCCGTCCGGCGTTCCGGCCTCCCAAATCGCCGTCATCGACGCCGACACGCCCGCCATGGACATCAAGGCCGGTGCGTGGAAGCCGCGTTGGTGGCTGTCGAAGCCGGCGGGGTCGTGGGCGCTGACGCTGAAGAACAAGGCGACCGGGGAGACCGTACGGACGCTCTCCGGCGGAGAGGCCCGGGGGCTGGTCGCGCCGTCGTGGGACGGCAAGGACGCGGCCGGGAAGTACGTCCCGAACGGGGCCTACACCTGGGCCCTTACCGCGAAGCCCGCCGACGGTGTCCAGGCGGACCTTTCCGTCCTCGGGACGGTGCCGGTGACCGGCGGTGCCGCCGTGCGCCGCGACTATGTCGGCGACGACGGCTACCCGGACCTCTACGCCCGCGACACCAACGGCTCCCTGCTCGTCTACCAGGGCAACGCCTCCGGCACGGTATCGGCGAAGGCCGACGGCGGCACCTGGCCCACCACCTCCACCCTCGTCCCCTTCGGCGACCTCGAAGGCGACGGCGCCAACGACACCCTGGTCACCGACAAGGACGGCCTCCTGTACCGCTACTCCCCCGAGCGCGGCAAGGTCGTCACCCCGGACGCCCCGCACACGAAGATCGGCAGCGGCTGGACGGCCTTCGACGGCCTGACCTACTCGGGCGACCTCACCGACGACGGCATCCCGGACCTGGTGGCCCGGCAGACCGCGACCGGTGACCTGTACCTGTACGCGGGCACCAATGCGGGCGGCTTCACCCGCACCGGCCGGATCGGCACCGGCTGGAAGAACCTGACCATCGTCGGCGCGGGGGACCTCAACGGCGACAAGCACGCCGACCTCGTCGCCCGCACCACCAACGGCGACCTCTACCGCTACTACGGCACCGGCAAGGGCACCATCTCCTCCGGCACGAAGATCGGCTCCGGCTGGGGCGGCATGGCCGACTTCGTCGGCATCGGCGACCTCACCGCCGACGGCAAGGACGACATCCTCGGCCGCACCACGACCGGTGACCTGTACCGCTATGCCGGCAACGGCACCGGCGGCATCGGCTCCGGGGTCAAGATCGGCACTGGCTGGAAGAACTTCACCAGCGTGCGCTAGGGCGCCAAGGCGTAGGGCACGCTGGACGTACGTCCGGCGTGCCCGCCTTCTCGTCAATCTGCGGCGCCGCTCGGGCATCCCGGGCATCACGCCGAAAGCTACTTCGCCGATCGGACCGACGGCCTTCGCCCGTCAAGCGGAGAGGATCTACTGGTGGCCACTACCTGACGCTCTTCGGCCACCGCATAACTCTGTCGCCCGATTCATGGAGACGACCGAGTCGACCTGCGCCTTCGCCGCAGGCGCTGTCGGGCTTGCGGCACGTCAGCCGAATCCGGCAACAGAGTCCCACATGTTCCGAAAACGAAGGTGGGGAACATGGCTGCCGGCACAGGGAGATGGTCGGCCAGTCGGCTCGGAGCACCTACCTGGAAGAGGGCCAACGTTGGCTGATGCGGCACCAGTCAGCCGTGCATCGCAGTGCTGTAGACGTACAGGGCGATCACACCGGCGACGCAGGCGAGGATCACCCATGAACCGAAACTGGTGTGCTTCCCACTGCCTTTGGGCCGCGCGGCCTTCCCGGACTGATTGGACCGCTTGGACTGATTGGACCGCTTGGACCGCCCGGGCACTGCCCGTCCTGGCGCGACCGGCGCCACATCGGCCGCCGCCTCGGCGAGCAGGCGACGGCAGGTCGCGGCGAGCACGCCTGTACCGGCGGAGAGGGGCACCACGGCCTCCGAACGCGCCGGAGCGGTGGTGCCGCCGTCCAGGATGCGCCCCGCGCGTACGAGGACCTCGTCCCGGCCGCCCGCCGGAGCGAGGCTGATCCACCGCCGGACATGCTCGCCCCGGATGACCACACCGCCGGACCGCTCCCGGTACACGGTGTGTTCCCGCCACAATATCTCCGCCAACTCCCCGGCGGTGTCTCTCAGTTGTGCGCTCATAGCGACTCCCCCTCCGCCCCACGGCGAATCGAACAAGCATCGCACTCTAGCGGCAGGCGCAGAGCGGGGGTCCAGCAGTCCCCCCAGCGGCCGTGCCCGCCCCCGGGCATGGATCCAGTACTACGGGGACACATCGGCCTGGCCACACGGGAAGGGGCCAGGCACAGTACGTGTCCGTACGGGCGTTGACGAAGAGGTCGGGCACGACGGCCTTCACCGCCGCGCTCTTCGCCGCGTGCAGGGCCACCGGAGCGAGGGTGCCGTCGCGGCGGCCGTCCTCCAGGTTGATGCCGACCGCCCCGGCCTCCGCCGGCTCGCGGGCCAGTTCGGCCACCTCGTCGGGGTCGTCGCCGAACCCTGACTCGGCGTCCACAGAGAGCAGATACGGGCCCGGCCCGAGCCGCCGGGCCGGCAGCAACGTCTCCGCCCGGGTCGCTCCCGCGCCGTCGGGCAGGCCTGCCGCGGCAGCCACTGCGAGGCTGGTCGTGCCGATGGCAGGGAAGCCCTGCGCTGCGAGGGCGGATGCCGAGGCGTGGTCCCACGCGTTGGGGATCAGGAACGGCGCGGCGGCCTCACGGTGCAGGGCGGCGAAGGCGGCAGCCGGGGTGGTTGCCGCGGGGGCGGGCGTTATGGCTTCGCGGTTCGGTCGGGCCTGGAGCCGGATGCCCCGTCCGCCGCCAGGTCTCCCACGGAGTCCGCGTAGTACGTCGATCCCTCGAGGTGGAAGGCGAGTTGACGGAAGGCCCACCCCGTTCCGGGCGACCTGTCGAGCTGGTCGGGCGTCAGGGCGTCCAGGCGGTTCGCCCAGATCCTGGCCAGCCGGGTAAGCCGGCTGCGCGCCTCGTCGAGGTCGGCCTCGGTGAACGGGGCGAGGTCCGCCTCGGTGGTGGTCGCCGAGGCGTGCCAGTGGTCGGGCTGTGTCTCCTCTCCTGCGAGCCTGGCCTCCATCTCCGCGAGATGGTCGATCATGTGGTCGGCGACGCGGCGGATCGCCTTGTGCGGGGTGTAGATCCGGTCGTCGGCGGGGACGGGGCGGCCGTCCCAGGCGGTCCAGGTCGCGGCGAGGGCCAGGACGTGGTCGACCATGGCCGTCAGGATCTGCGCGGGGTCGCGGTCGTCCGTCGCCGGGGCGTCTTCGAGGATGTCGGGGGCGTCGTGGATATCGGGGGCGCCGGGTGCGTCGAGTACGTCCGGTGCGTGCTTCGTTTCCGTCATGGTCCGACGCTAGATCCGGAAGGCTTCGGTCCCGGCCGAACCGTTCCGGACCCTTCCCTGGTTCAGGACGACGTGACGTCCTTCGACCTCGGACGGCGGCCCGGTGAGGCGCAGTTCGGGCACCAGTAGCCCTCCTGCTGGATGAATATCCATCCGAGCTGCTCGATGTACGGGGAGGCAACGGTCGCGCTGTGCAGCACATGGCCGAACAGGTCGGTCTCGATGTCCGGCGGTGGCTCCGCGATGACCAGGTCGAACACGGCCCGTGCCCGGCAGTTGCTGCGGTCGCATGCCAGGTAGAACCGCACAGGGCCGGGTGGCTCTCCGTCTGTGGTCAGGCTCATACATCAACTATGGACGCAGAGTCGGCCCCGCGGTGGCGTTTCCCGGCCATCGAGCCGCCGGACCCCCGAACCCCCGAACCGGATCAGCGGCAGGAGACCTTCAGCTGTACCGCCGCGTGATGCGCGCCCACCGTCTCCTCGTCGCCCCAGTCCCGCCCCCGGTCGATCAGCTGCACGGCAAAGGTTGGCACCTCATGGCAGCACACCATGCCAGGGCATCGCGCCCGGAGGGAGGGATCGCGCACGATCGGCTCGCACCACCGCGCTGCGGCGGCGGCCGAATTCAGCGCAGCTCTTCCGGGCACGGCGTGCCGGGTGACAGTTGGTAGGGCGCGGCCAGCCGGTACACGCCCGGCCGCGGCGCGAGCAGTTCCGTCCACTCGTCGCCGTCCTCGTCCTCCTCGACCTTGTTCAGACAGCCGTTGGTGTTGAGATACGTCCGCGGGCTGCTCTCGTCCTCTCGCTGCTTGGACTCCTCGGTCTCCTGCGGCCGCTCCACGCTCTTGCCCTTGTCGTCGACCAGGGCGAGCCAGCGCGAGTACGGGATACGGATCAGGATCCGACCGGCCGTCTTCACATGGATGGTCAGCTCATCCGCGCCTGCCCGGTCCACCGTGGCCGGCGGATCGGCCAGCGGCACCGGACTGTCGACCTCGAAGAGCCGCCAGTTGGCGTCCGACCAGACCGGCTTCAGATACGGCAGCCCCTGGTCGACCAGCTCCGCCTCCTGCACCGCGCCGGTGGAGTCCGGTGTCCCCCTGGGCAGCACCACGTAGTGCACCGCCCAGCGGTCGAGCCACTCGTGGTAGCTGGCGCTGTTCAGGGTGTCGTCGTAGAAGAGCGGGTTGCGCTCCATGTCCGCCTGGCGGTTCCAGCCGCGGGCCAGATTGACGTACGGCGCGAGCGCGGACGCCTCCCGGTGGCTGCTCGCGGGCACGACCTCGACCCTGCCGCGCTCCGCTCCGGCCTCGTGCAGCTCATTGACCAGCGGGGCCAGCTCACGCGTCCAAGAGGCCGCGGGGGCGGTCCGGACGATGTCGTCGACGCCCTTGAAGCCGATCCAGAAGTTCAGCCCGACGAACGCGAGAACCAGCACGTACCAGCGCCGGGAGCGCGGCTCCGTGTACGGCAGCGCGGCGAGCAGCACCACACCGGCGAACAGCATCGCCATCCGCGTAACGTTCGAGCCGATCTGCGAGTCGACCACATAGGTCAGCAGCGTCCCGACGCCGTACACGCCGGCTGCGGTACGGACCGTCTTCCAGTCGCGCGGTACGAGGACGAAGACGAGGACCGCGAAGAGGAACGGCAGCGACAGGGTCGCGATCGACATCGGCTGCGTACCGGAGAAGGGGAACAGCCACGCGGACAGGGCCACGACCGCGACCGGGGCCAGGCCCAGCGCGTACGCCCCGGGGCGCCGCTTGTTCAGGAAGAGCGCTGCGGCGACCACTCCCAGGAACAGTCCGGCCACGGGGCTGCTCGCCGTCGCGAGCCCGGCGAGCGGGGCGGCGACGGCCGCCTTCGCCCACCTCCTACGGGGGGCGCAGCGACAGCTGCTCCGGTGGAGCCGGTGCTCGCACCGGAGGTACGGCCAGCAGAACACCGCGGCCACCGCACCCACCGCGAACATCATGCCGAGCCCGAACGTCACCCGCCCTGACAGCGCGTTGCACAAATACGCGAACACCCCGGCGAGCGAGCAGGCGAGCGGATTACGGACGGCCCGGACCCGGACCAGGATCAGCGCGGTCAGCGCCGCCGACACGGTCCCGGCGACCATCATCGTCGTACGCACGCCGAGCACCGACATCAGATACGGCGACACGACGCTGTACGAGACGGGGTGCATGCCCCCGTACCAGGCGAGGTTGTACGCCGTACCGGGGTGCCGGCCGACGAATTCGGCCCAGGCGTCCTGGGCGGCCAGGTCGCCGCCGCTGTTCGCGAAGAAGAAGAACCAGAGCACGTGGGTGACCGCGGCGGCTGCCGTCGCGATCGTCACCGGATGCCGAAGCAGTCGCTCGGCGCGGGTCCGCCGGGACGGGGCGGTGCCTGGCTCGGGGGCGTCCGGGTCGGGCGCGGCTGTCCGCGTGTTGCCGCTGCTGCCCCTCATGCCCGTGCTGTCGGCCGCCTCATGGCCGGGCTTCGGCTCCGCGGTGGTCACTACGGCTCTCCCCGTCTCCCCGTATCCGCCGGCCCGTATCCCGTACGCCTGCGAGGACGCCTTCCAAGCGTCCTTGAGTTGCTCCGGGACGCTAACACGTAGGCAGTCGGGAAGAGGGTGCCGGGATCGGCACCCTCTTCCCGTTACCGGGCGGTTTCGGCCATCCGGCCGGTCAGCTGATCCGGGTCAGCTTGTCCCCGAACGTCGGCTCCGCCAGATCGCTCTGCAGCGCGACGGCCACCTTCACCTGGCTGGTGCCCTCGCCCACGGTGAGCGTTCCGACGTGGGTGCCTGCTGCCGCCGAGTGCGGGATCGTCTTTCCGTCGTCGGTCAGTTCGAGCTTGACCGTGAGACCGGGCCAGCCGACCGCCGACACGTCCTCGGTCGCGACCACCGGGGTGCTGCCGCCCAGTCCGTCGGAGACGGTGCCGACGACATCGCCCTTCTTCACGACCTTGGCGCTCGTCAGCAGATCCTGGGTGGCGACCATGGCTTTCTTGCTCACCGCGTTGGCGGTGTCGATGATCGAGGGCTTGTGCTGGCCCAGCACGGCGCCGACGATCAGCTGGTCGGTGTCGCCGACCATCTTGTGCGCGGCGAAGAGAAGGTTGCCACCGGCCTTGGTGGTGGAGCCGGTCTTGATGCCGAGCGCGCCGTTGTACGGAACGAGGGTGTTGTAGTTCCGATGGAACTTGCCCGACGGGTCGGTCCACGACGGCAGCTTGGTGATGTCCATCAGCGCCGGGATCTCCACCAACTTCTGGCCCAGCTTCACCTGGTCCTCGGCCGAGCTCACCGTGGTTGCGTTGAGGCCGGACGGATCGGTGTAGGTGGTGTTCGTCATGCCGAGCGACTTGGCGGTGTCGTTCATCTTCTTGACGAACGCCTCTTCGGAACCCGCGTCCCAGCGCGCCAGCAGCCTGGCGATGTTGTTCGCGGAGGGGATCATTATCGCGGAGAGTGCCTCCTGCTCCGTGAGCTTGTCCCCGGCCTTGACGGTGTTGAGTGTCGACTCGCCCTCCGAGTCCAGCTTGCCGTCCGACTCCGCCTTGGCGTCGATCTTGATGGAAGGACCCTCCTCGCCCTTCTTCAACGGGTGGTCCTTGAGCACGATGTATGCGGTCATCGCCTTGGCCACGCTGCCGATCGGCACGGCCTTCTGCTCGCCGAACGAGTCCACCTCGCCCAGTCCGGTGGCCGCCATGTAGCCCTGGCCCTCGTCGGGCCACGGCAGCGACGGCTTGTTGCCCTTGAAGGTGTACGTCGGCTTCGCCGACATCTGGAGCTCGGGCTCCGGGAGCGGGCGCACCATCTGCGCGATCGCAAAGGCGATCACCAGAAGCAGGACCAGCGGGGTCCAGATCTTGACCCGGCGGACAGCGGTGCGGACCGGCGTCTGAGGCGGCGGAGGCGTGTTCGTCAGCTCGGCCAGCAGGTCGAGCGGCGGCTTGGGCGGCATCGGCTGCTGCGTGGTCCGCTCGGCGGTGGAGAGCGCCGGAGCAGGGGGCGGCGTGCCGGGCTTGCCGGGCGTCGAGGCGGCTGCCGGTGCCTCGGGTTTGCGGGGCGTCGGCGCCGGTCGTACGTCGTCCCCGCGCAGCGGTACGAACTTACTGGTCCGCTCGGCGGCGGACTCGGGCTTCGGCTCCGCGTCCGAATCCGGCTTCGAGGTGGGCGGGATGACCTTCAGCGCGGTCGTCGGCTGATCGACCTTGGCCGCGGCGGGCGCCCTGAAGACGGCGGTCGGCTGATCGATTCCGCGCTTGTCCTCGGCAGTGTCCGGCTTGTCCGGCGTGCCCGCCTCGCTGTCCGCACCAGCGGTGTCCTCGGCGTCGGCTTCTGAAGCTTCGGCGTCTTCGGAACCTTCCGCGTCCTCGGATGCGTCATCGGACGGCTCGTCTGCGGCATCGGCATCGGCATCGTTCGACGCGGTCGCCTTGTCCGAGGCTCCGCCGGCCGGAGTGACCGGCTCGGGCGCAACGCCCTCCGCCACGGCGTCGGTATCCGCGTCGGTGCCCGCATCCGCTGCGGCCGCGGTCTCGTCCTCGGACGTGACGGCCTTCGCGTCGTCGCCCTTCGGGTCCTCGTCGCTCCGGTCGTCGTCCTTCGTCACCCATGCAGCGACCGCCGTACGCAGCCGCGCGTCACCCTCCTCGGGCGCAGCGGCATCAGCGGGCTCGACGACGTCCACGTCCTCCGAGGACTCGGCGACGTCCACGCTCTCCGCGCTCTCCACGTCCTTCGGCGACTCGGCAGCCTCGGATGACTCGTCGGAGGACTCAGAGGCCCCCTCCGGACCCTCGGTGGCCTCCCCCGCCTCATCGGCGGCCTCAGCGCCCTCAGCGCCCGAGGAGCCTTCCTGAGCCCCGGAGGCCTCCGGCTGCTCCGGGCCCTGGCCGTCCTCGCCGTCGCTCGACGGGACCGGTCCCGTGCGGAAAACGGCCGTCGCCGTGTCCGTCCCGCCGCCGGCTTCGGCCCCGGCGGACGGTTCACGGAAGACGCCAAGCCGCGGATCACTCTCGCTCCGAGCCGTCCCCGACGACTTCTGTTGCTTCTGCTTGTCGGGGGACTCGCTCGCCACCGGTGCCTCCTCCATGCGGCGCGGGGACATCCCCGCGCTGTCCGAACCATCTACCAGTGTCCTGTGTGAACCACCGGCCCAGTTGCAAGACGGGAACGACATACCTACTGGTTCCCGCATAAAGCCCCCAGGCGCCCTCGACAGACCAATGTGAGAGGGGTCACCCTGTCATTCATCCACGCGGGGAGGCATGGATGGGCAGGAGCCGCAGAACAATTCCGGAGGAGCTTCTGCTGCTCGCTCTGGACCCGGCCACGGGTACCACAGCGCAGCCGCAGTCGCTCGACCTCGGCCTCGCCGGAGCTCAGCTAGTGGAGCTGGCTCTGGCAGGACGGATAGCCCCTGACGGGGATCGTATCGCCGTGGTGATGCCACGGCCGACAGGAGATCCGACTCTGGACTCCGCACTGGAACTGCTGCGCCGACGCGGCAGCCCGGTTCGGGCGGTCCACTGGATTGGTGGGCCCCGGCTGGGGCTGCGCCAGATCTACCTCGCTCATCTGGAGCGATGCGGCATGGTGCATGCCGTGGCGGGCCAGATGTGCGGGGTGCTGCCGACGACTCGCTACCAGGCGACGGACACGGCAATCAGCCGGGACATCAGATCCAGGCTGGACAGTGCGATCCGCACCGGCGTACCGCCGGACCCGCGGACCGCGGCGCTCGCCGCGCTGGCCCACGCGGTCGGACTCGGCAAGCACCTTTATCCCGGGAACGAGGGGCGTTCATCGCGCTCCCGGCTCCGGGATCTGATCAGACACGACCCGATGGGCGGACTCGTGGCGCATGCCGTGATGGACGTCCAGAACGGGGCGGTCGCACAGCCGCGCCGTAACCAGGCGGCCGGAGTGCCGTTGCAACCGCAAGTGCAGTCGCAGTCACGCCGCGGCAGCATGGCGCACACCGCGGCCCACTAGGACCGCCCCGTCGCCACACGCACCGCAGCACCGCAGCACCGCAGCACCGCAGCACCGCAGCACCGCAGCACCGCAGCACCAACCGAATACCGCCGCACCGTCGTCCCCAAGACCCGGTTCGGGAGCCGCACCAAGCGCGGGGCAGCCGGAATCATGGCTGCCCCGCGCGCCTGCGTGTCGCCATTTCCCAGCGCGGCCGGGGGCATGGGTGGCAATCTGCTCAGCAGTAGATACGCACAGCTACACAGCCGGAGGTGCCGTTTCCGTGCCGTCCAACGTCAATCCCACCGTCAGACGACGCCGGTTGGGCCAGGAATTGCGCCGACTGCGCGAACTCAAGGGCATGACGGCCGAGGAGGTGGCGGAGCGGCTGCTGGTCTCGCAGTCGAAGATCAGCCGCCTGGAGAACGGCCGCCGCTCCATCAGCCAGCGCGATGTACGTGATCTCTGCGGGGTGTACGAGGTCGAGGATCACCGGATCGTCGACTCGCTCATGCAGATGGCCAAGGACTCGCGCCAGCAGGGCTGGTGGCACGCCTTCGGCGACATCCCGTACAGCGTCTACATCGGTCTGGAGACCGATGCCGAATCGCTGCGGGTGTACGAACCCCAGGTGGTCCCGGGCCTGTTGCAGACCCGGAGTTACGCCGAGTCGCTGATCCACGGCGCGTTGCCGGAGGCCCCGCCCGCCGACATCGACAAGCGCGTCAGCGTCCGGGCCCGCCGCCAGGACCGGATCACCTCCCCGGAGCATCCGCTGCGGCTGTGGGCGGTGATCGACGAGTCCGCGCTGCGCCGGCTGGTCGGCGGCAAGCAGGTGATGATCGAGCAGTTGGAGCAGCTGGTCGAGCTGTCGCGGCTGCCGCATGTGACCGTGCAGGTGCTGCCGTTCGACATGGGCGCGCACCCCGGCATCAACGGCCAGTACGCCATTTTGGAATTCCCGGACGCCGCGGACTCCAGTGTCGTCTATATCGAGGGCGTCACCAGCGACCTGTATCTGGAGAAAGCCAATGATGTGCAGCGGTACAGCGTCATGTACGAGCACCTGCGGGCACAAGCGCTGAATGTGGAGCAGACCCGGCACTTCATCAGCGACATCGCGAAGGAGTACGCCGGGCGCTCGGGCGCGTAAAACCGGACAGCCCACAAAGTCCGGTATGCGGGAAATGAAGCGATGTTACGGGAGGGGCGGCGGTAAGGTACACCGCCGCCCGCCCGCAATGGAAGACCTTGGTGGTTTATACCATCCGGTCGAGTGAACGACCCCTTCACTCACGAGACTTGGCGAGTAGCGTCGATCACGCCAACCGGAACGCTGTTGGTGTTTTTCACACGACTCTCTGAACCGGAGTGAACATGACCATTCGTCAGGGTGCTACGGACAAGTGGACGAAGTCCTCGTATTCCGGGGGCAACGGCGCCTGCGTCGAAGTCAAGTCCCTTCTCGCGCAGGCTATTGCCGTACGCGACTCGAAGGCCCCCGAGGGCCCTTCGATCACGTTCGTCCCCGCCGCGTGGAACGCCTTCGTACGTGACGTCGGCAAGGGCGCCGTCGACGCCTGACCGATACTTTCCGCCGTTCGCATCGCAGCACCGATTCCGGTGCTGCCGGTAGCCCTCTCGACTGGTCCGCCGTCCTGGCCGAGGGGGCTCGATGCCCGACCCGGAGAATGCCCCCGGAGAATGTCCGACGCGGAGAATGCTTGACCGGGAAACACCCGGCCGGGAAATGCCTGCCCCGGAGATCCGGGGCGCTCAGCGCAACTGATCGACGTGGAGATCGGTGCCGGGCACGGTCGGAATGAACGGCGCCACCAACTCCACCCGCCCCAGGCCGGACTCCTCGACCATCGCGTCGAGCCCGGTGAAATGCCCGTCCCAGCAGTCCCGCGGGTCCTCCTGAAGGAACCACAGCAGGGTCAGCCGGGTGTCGACGCCCTCGACCTGCTTCACATAGGCCATCCGGTCGCCCGGCAGCGGCGTGGGGCGGAAGACGGTCACCATCGCCGCCGGGGAGCCGCCCAGCCGCTTCGGCAGATGCCGCGAGCGCAGCCATTCCAGCAACTCGGCCCGCTGCCGCGTCCCTTCGGCGTCGATCACCTGAAGGACCAGCCCGCGGTAGGGGTGGTCGAGTGCGTGGAAGTCCCGGGGCCCCGCGGCGCCGTCTCGGTAGACCGTCGCCTCATGATCCTGGAACGACGTGAACACATGGGTGCGGTCCTGGTATACCCGGCCGTCCCGGTTCAGCCGCTTGTTGATCCCGACGGTCCACTTCATGTGGTCGTCGTAGCGCCCGCCCGTCACCCAGTACGTGGACAGATAGCAGCCGGCGCCGACCGGCCGGGCGACTGCGGACTTCTCCGGGTAGCGCAACTCCTGGAGCTCCCGGGTGGCCACCCAGCGCCGCCCGGCGAACATCCAGGGCATCGCCATCGCGCCTGCGTAGTAGTGATCGTCTTCGTACCAGCGGTTGTACGCGTACTCATGGCCGGGGTGCGGTTCGACCATGGTGATCAGCGCATGGCCGGGATGGACTCCGTACGGCCCCAGCGCGGCCAGTTCGGCGTAGGTGTCACTCCGTGTCTCGTCGCTCATGCCGTTCCCCTTCCGTACTCCGCAGCGGCGTCCTACTCTGACGCCCCGTCAGCAGAACTGCCAGAGCCGGGAGGCCACCGATGTTGCTCGCGGGGAAGACCGTCATCGTGTCCGGGGTGGGCGCCGGGCTCGGGCACCAGGTCGCGGCGACGGTCGTACGGGACGGCGGCAGCGCGGTGCTCGGGGCGCGCACCGCCGCCAATCTCGCCAAGTCGGCCGCGGAGATCGACCCGGAAGGCCTGCGCACCGCCCATCTGGCCACCGACATCACGGACGAGGCGCAGTGCGAGGCGCTCGCCGCACTGGCGCTGGAGCGGTTCGGACGGATCGACGCGGTGGTCCATGTCGCCGCCTGGGACAGCTACTTCGGCGGGATCGAGGACGCCGACTTCGCCACCTGGCAGTCGGTCATCGACGTCAATCTGCTCGGCACGCTACGGATGACCCGCGCCTGCCTGCCCGGCCTCAAGGAGCGGGGCGGCTCGGTGGTCGTCATCGGCACGCAGTCCTCGGTGGCCGCACCGTCCCAGGTGCGGCAGGCGGCGTACGCGGCCTCGAAGGGGGCGCTCACCTCGGCGATGTACTCCATGGCGCGGGAGTTCGGCCCGCACCGGATCCGGGTGAACACGGTGCTGCCCGGCTGGATGTGGGGACCGCCGGTGCAGGCGTACGTGCGGTTCACGGCGCACACCGAGGGGGTGCCCGAGGCCGAGGTACTGGACAGGCTCACCGAACGCATGGCGCTTCCGGACCTTGCCACGGACGGCGATGTGGCCGAGGCCGCCGCGTTCCTGGCCTCGGACCGGGCGCGGGCGATCACCGGGCAGTCCCTGCTGGTCAATGCCGGCGAGCTGATGCGGTAGGGCGGTTCACAGGGCCGGTTCACAAGGCCGGTTCTCCTCCTTCTCGGCCGCACGGGACCCGCATCCCGTGCGGTCTTTCTGCGCTCCTCGGTACTCCTGACGCTCTGCACAGCCTGACGAAGTGCCCGCTCATCGTGTGGCCGCCGTCACGTTCGCGACAACGCTCACGTGAGTCAAGAACAAGCAAAATCGTTCGACTTGCTGATCCGTGTTCACATCCCTGATCGCGAACACCTTGACCGGGGGACCGGGCAGGCGGTTCAATCCCCGAAGTCCCCGCTCCCGCACGGGGCCCCGCTGAACGGCCGTACCGACGAAGTGCGTACCCGTTCACAAGGCGGACCCCAGGAGGGGGCACATGAACAGTCTCGACTGGGTCGTGCTCATCGGCTACTTCGGCGTGATGATCGCGATCGGACTCTGGTCCCACAAGCGTGTGGACAACGTCAGCGACTTCTTCACGGCCGGCGGCAAGATGCCGTGGTGGCTGTCCGGCATCTCGCACCACATGTCCGGCTACAGCGCGGTGATGTTCACCGGTTACGCCGGTATCGCGTACCAGTACGGCGTCACGTCCTTCGTGACCTGGTCGCTGCCGATCGCCATCGGCATCGGCATCGGCGCCCAGCTCTTCGCACCCCGGCTCAACCGGCTGCGCTCGCGGCTGCATGTCGCGTCCCCGCTCGAATACCTGAAGAACCGCTACAACATCCAGACCCAGCAGGCGCTCGCCTGGTCCGGCCTGCTGCTGAAGATCGTGGACGTCGGCGCCAAGTGGGCGGCCATCGCCACCCTTCTCTCCGTCTTCACGGGCATCTCGATCACGCAGGGCATCTTCATCACCGGCTGCATCACCGCCGTCTACTGCACGGTCGGCGGCCTGTGGGCCGACGCGCTCACGGAACTGGGGCAGTTCATCATCCAGCTCTTCGCCGGCGTCGCGATGCTCGTCACCGCCATGGCCAAGCTCGACGGTGTCAGCACCCTGTGGACGGTCTGGGACAAACTGCCCGAGGGCCACACGAACCCGACGGCCGGCCCGTACACCGTGACCTTCCTGCTGGCGTACCTCTTCATCAAGACCTTCGAGTACAACGGCGGCATGTGGAACCAGGCCCAGCGCTACATGGCCACGGACTCCGCCGCCTCGGCCAAGCGCTCGGCCCGGCTCTCCGCCGTGCTGTGGCTGGTCTGGCCCACGGTCCTGTTCTTCCCGATGTGGTGCGCCCCGCTGCTGGTCCACGCGCAGAAGCCGGACGCCTCCGACAGCTACGCCCTGATGACCGAGCAGCTGCTGCCGCACGGACTGCTGGGCCTGGTCGTCGTCGGCTTCTTCTCGCACACGATGGCCATGTGCTCCTCGGACGCCAACGCCATCGCGGCGGTCTTCACCCGGGACATCGCCCCGGTCCTGTCGAAGGCGGCCCGCACCTGGAGCAGCCGCACGGGTCTGCTGGCGGCCCGGGTGTCCACGCTCGGCTTCCTCGGTCTGTCGATGGCGCTGGCCACCCAGATCAACTCGCCGACGTTCAAGGACATCATCTCCGTCGTGATCAAGTGGGTCGCCGGTCTGATGGGCCCGATCGCGATTCCGTTCATGCTGGGCCTGCTGCGCAGGTTCCGTAAGTCGGGTCCGACAGCGGCGCTCGTCAGCTGGGCGGCGGGTCTGCTGGCGTTCTACTTCACCAACTACAACTTCGACGGTTCGGTGAAGACGGATGTCGCGCTGCAGTACCAGGTGGCGCTGCCGCTGGCGATCTCGCTGGTCCTCTACATCGTGATCGGCTTCATCAAGCCGGAGGACACCCCGGAGCGCGACGCGATCATCGAGCAGATCAACTCGGACGGTGACGGCACGGGCGCCGGAGCGACGGTTCCGGCGCAGGCGCAGGCCGGTTCCGGGGATGCCGCCGTTACGGAGGGCGTGAAGGACTGACACACACGGCTGCACGGACAAGGGCCGAGGGGCGGGGTACGGACGCGGCGGTGTCCGTACCCCGTCCCTCCCTCCTGCTCCTGTTCTCGGGTCTCAGCCGCGCGGATAGCGGCTCAGCCAGCCCGGTGCGGCGGCCGACGGGCTGTGCAGGGCGGGGCCCTGCGTCATCTCCATCGCGAAGTCGTCGGCGAGTTCCAGCAGGGTGGCCCTGCCCTCCAGTTCGGCGAGCCAGGCCGGCGGCAGCGCGGTCTCGCCGTGCAACGCGCCGAGCAGCGCCCCGCACAGGGCCCCGGTGGCCGCGGAAGGTCCACCGTGGTTGACGGCCAGCCGCAGCCCCTGCCGCACGTCCTCGCCGACCAGGGCGCAGTACACGGCGACGGCGAGGACCTCCTCGGCGGCGTCCGTGGCACCCAGCGACTCGATCAGGGCCGGTCCCGGAATGCCCTGGCGTACGGTGCCGAGGGCCCGCTTCAGCGCCTCGGTGACCGGTTCGTGCCCCGGGCGCTCGACGAGCAGGGCCAGGGCGTGCTGGACGGAGCCGTCCAGGGTCTCGCCGCGGGCCAGCCCGTGCATCATGACGGCGAGGGCGCCCGCGGAGAGCAGGGCGGTGGGGTGGCCGTGGGTCTGGGCGGCACATTCGACGGCCAGTTGGAGGACGAGCTGGGGCTCCCAGCCGACGAGCAGCCCGAACGGGGCGGACCGGGTGAGGGCCGCCGAGTCCCGGGCGGTGGGGTTCTTGGGCTTGTCGAGCGTGCCCATGGTGGTGTCGCCGAGGCCGGTGAGGCATTCCCGGGTGGGGGCGCGGCGGGCGTAGAGCCACTCCTGCTGGGCGAGCCAGCCGTTGTCCTTGCGGCGCTCGTCGGGCCCCCAGTCGTGCTGGGTGGCTGCCCACCGCAGATGGGCCCGGTGCACATCGGTGGGCGGGTGCCAGGCGCCGATGTCGCGGCGGACCTGGGCGCGGATCAGCCCGTCGACGGTGAACAGGCTGAGCTGGGTGACGGCGGTGACGGTGCCGCGTCCGCCGTGCGCGGGTACGAAGTCGGTGACGGCTTCGGCGCCGTGGGCGGCCCGGATCTCTTCGAGCGTGAGCCCGTCGACACCCGCGCCGAGCGCGTCGCCGATGGCCCCGCCCAGCAGAGCGCCGCGCACCCGGCTGCGGAAGTCCTGCTGCTCGGCACGGCCCCAGACGGCTGTGGTCCCTGTGGTCACCGTGGTCACCGTGCCCCTTTCGCCGTCGGCCCGCCCGGTGCGACTGCGCAGCACTGTAATCGAATGGGAACGGTGAGCTGTGGGGCTGAACCGTATGTACGGAGTAGATCCTGCGATCACTTTTGAACGGTGTTCTCCGTTGATTTCCGAGTCCTGGAGCGGCAGCCACCCGTGAGCCGTAGTGGCTCTATAGTGAATCTATGGCTACTACGACCATTCAGGTGCCTAAAGAGACGCGCGACCACCTCGCCCAGTTGGCCAAGGAACGCGGGCTGAGCCTGGGCCAGCTCGTCGATCAGCTGGCCGCCCAACAGCCCACCGCGGCCCAGATCGCCGAGCGTGTCGCCACTACCCGCAAAGTGCTGCGTGACCGCATGGGCTGCACCCTGACCGATGAGGAGTTCGATCACGGGCCGGACGTCCTGGCCAACGTGTATGCGATGGCAGCCGAGAAAATGCACGCCCGACGGAACACCGCCGCGTGATCATCCTCGACACGAGCGCGGTGTCGGCACTTGCACAGGGACATCGCGCCCTGCACCACCTCGCCGGCAATGTCGCCGCCACACCGGGCGACTGGCTGCACATCCCCGCCCTCTGCCTCATGCACGCCGAGGCGGACGACGAGGGGCTCGCGCGCAGCGTGCTCGCCCTCCCAGGCGTCCTGGTCGATCCGCTCGATCGGACCGCGGCGGCCACGGTCGGTGGGATGGTCCGGGACGGGTGGGGCAGTGCCGATATCTGTCACGCGCTGTACGTCGCGACTCCGCATCAGGAAAGCGGCGGCATGTCGATCATCCTGACGGGCCGCGAGGGCGACTATCCCCCCGGCATCCTCACGGTCGGCATCGACTCGCCCGGCATGCTGGGCTTTCACTGAGCCTCGGCTCTGGTTCCGGCCCGCCGTCGTCCGCGCCTGAGCCCGGTCGGTGTGTTCGCCATGCGGCCCGAACACGGCACGCTCGTGCGCACGAACCACTTCCTGACACCGATCCCGGCCGCGGACGAGAAGACGTGGCTCTACCAGCCCGATTCGGGCGAGCGCTACGACTTCGTCCGCGCACGTCTCACGCGCACAAAACCGCCGACCACGCCCGACGACCTCGCTGGCTGCCTCGTGACGGGGGACGGCGAACCGCCGGTGACCTGCCTGCCCGACCTGGACAGACCGCTCGGCCAACGCTGGGCGAGCCTCGCGACCGTCACCCTCGAACCCACGACGCGCACGGCCCGGATTCTCGACGGCACACCCGCCGACATCGGCTCGCGCGACTGGCGCATCCTGACCGCCGGCTGATCCGAACGCGGAGGTGCACGCCGCCTTCCCGGCGCCGGACCGTTCAACGGCAGAGGGCCGCGTCCACCGTCTTCTCGACCCGCCGCATGGCTGCCTCGTCGGGCGGCATGGTGGTCACCGCGACGCCGGCGGCGCGGCCGTCGTCGGTGGCACCGCCGCGGGTCTCGTATCCCGGAATGTCGCCGCCGTGGCCCCAGTACACACCGCCGCACGACAGCGGCCTGCTCGCCAGACCCAGTCCGTAGCGGGCGCCGGTGCCGAGGTAGTCGGCGGGGACGGTGGTGCGCATCTCGGCGAGCTGGGCCGCCGGGAGGAGGCGGCCCCCGAGGAGCGCGGTGTAGAACCGGTTGAGGTCGGTGTTGGTGGAGACCATCGCGCCTGCCGCCCAGCCCCAGGAGGGGTCCATTTCCGTGTAGTCGCGCAGGGGCCCGTCCGCCGAACCCCTGAAGTAGCCCTTGGGGTGGGGCTCGCGGATGGTCATGTCACCGGGCGCGGGGAAGTACGTGTGGCGCAGTCCGACGCGGTCGATGACGCGCCGGGTGATTTCCTCGCCGAGGGGCCGGCCCGTGACCTTCTGGATGATCAGGCCCGCCAGCAGGTAGTTGGTGTTGCTGTACTCCCATTTCGCGCCCGGGGGGAAGTCGGCTTTGTGCTTGAGGGCGATATCGAGAAGGTCCCGGGGTTCGGTGTACCGGTGCTGAAGAGTGGTGAAGTCCAGATCGTCGGTGTACTCGGGAAGTCCGCTGGTGTGCTGGAGGAGTTGGCGGACGGTGACGCGGCGTCCGTCTGTCCCGTCCCCGCGTACGAGGCCCGGCAGATAGGTGTCGATCGCGGCGTCGAGGCCGACCTTCCCCTCACCGACCAGCTGCAGCATGACCACGGCGGTGAACGTCTTGGTGTTGCTGCCGATCCGCACCTGACCGTCCCTGGGCACCTTCGAGCCGGTGGCCAGGTCGCCCACCCCTGCGGTGTAGGTACGGGTGCGGCCCTCGCGGTCCTTGACGCTCGCCAGCGCGGCGGGCATGCCGTCGGTGCGCACCAGTGCACTCAGGCTCTGCTGGACGGTGTCCGGCCCGGTCGCTGCGGAGGCCGCCGGCGGCGCCAACGCACCCGCCGCCATGACGCCGGCGATCACCGCGACCGCGGCCGACACGGCCTTGCGCCGAACGCCCTGCTTCCCGCCGCGGGAACGGAACCTCTGCCATGTCTGCTCGTGCACGAAACAACTCCTGCCGGATCGAGGGCAACCGTGGTGTGTGCCGGGTCCAGCATCTCCGGGTGCGGCCGCCCGAAGTGATCCCGCTACCTGCCCACTTCCGGGTAGGGCTACCCCCCGGGGTGCACTCAGAGAAGGCAGAAGTTACGCCGGAAGCCGTCGAGTTCGGCTGCCCGGCCGATGAAGGATGCTCGTCTGCGGTCCTCGATGATCTGTTGCATCGAGCGGCGGCGCGGCCGGGCCGAGGGCATACGGCTCAGTCCGACAACACGGGAAGCAGCTCCGGGAGGTGTCCGTCGGACGCGGCAGCCGCCGCAACCCGCTCCTGCGGCACATCGCCGTACAGCGTCGTACGCGGCTTCGGGGGGGGGGGGGGGGGGGGGGGGGGGGGGGGGGGGGGGGGGGGGGGGGGGGGGGGGGGGGGGGGAGGGGGGGGCGGGGGGAGGGTGGGAGG
>NZ_JBVJWD010000005.1:116581-197666 GCF_055602785.1 Streptomyces sp. NPDC037301 | reverse complement strand
GGTTGTCCGTCGGACGCGGCGTCCGCCGCACCCCGCTCTTGCGGCACATCGCTGGACAGTGTGGTGCGCGGCTTCGCCGGGCGGCCCGCGAGCGGCCCCCCCGGCGAACTGGGCGTGATCGACGCCGTGCTGACCGATCACGACCGGCTCGGCTGACATCGGCGGGCCGGGCGGCCCCAACCCACTGGTGCGCGTGCCCTCGCCGGTCACGGCTTGTCGTGGCCGGCGCGCAGGCTCGCTGCGAGCCTCAGTTGAATGAGAACAAACGTCATGAGGGTCGTTTTGACCGGTCTGACGGGCCATCGGGACGTCGTCGCCGAACGCGCGTTGGCCCTCACCGCTTCGATGTGCGTGTTGGGGGGGCCGGCCCGGTCGCGAAGGATGAAAGCGGGCACCGGGTTCAGCGCATCGCGGTTCAGCGCATCGCGCCGAACGTGTTCCGAGCTCGGAATCTAACCGCTGGTCATGCTGCGTGCCGAGGAGTACACGTCGAGGACGGCCAGGCAGAGGGGGACGAGCGCGAGGAGGAGAACCACCTCGGCCAGGTCGGAGAGTCGGCCCCAGAAGGGGGACAGTCCCCTCTTCGGAATGATCAGAGCGATGCCGATCAGCAGGGCGGCACCGGCCGTGACGGCCGTGGCGAGCCACAGGGTACGGATGTCGAGCGGCCCTCGGTCCTGTTCCGTCAGGAGCTTGATGACAGCGCCGGTAGGCGGATTGAGCGACAGCCCCAGCACCAGCAGGCCCAGGGCGGCGAGGCCCGCGCCCAGAACGGCGGCGACTTGGGCGGTGTAACGGAAGAGCCGTGCTCGCAACAGCATGGCCAGGCCCGCGACCAGCGCGAGGGTCTGGCCCCAGACGTCACTGGAGAAGCCCAGGACGGCGGCGGCCGCGACCACCACGACGCAGCAGCCTCCGACAAGGCCCAGCAGCAGCTCGTGCCCGCGCCGGGCCTGGGCCGCGATGCGTTCGGCGTCGACAGGATCGGGCTCGCCGACGCCCGGCTCGTTGTCGAGGTCGGCGTCCGTCGTGGGGCGGGGGGCGGCGTAGCCGATCGGCAGGTGGGCCACCCGCGCGGAGAGCCCGGGGAGGAAGGCGATGGCGCCGATCGCGACGACCGCGCAGACAGCGGCGGTCTCGCTGGGGCGGGCTTCGGTGAGGATCGAGCAGAACGTCGCGAGGGTGCCGACCGCCGAGGCGAAGACAACGGCGACGAAGGGGGCGTCGCCGGACGGCATCGCGGCGACGAGCCCGGCGGAGACGACGAGCACCGTGGCGCAGCCGAGCATGAACTGGAGACGCCCGATGCCGGTGCCCGGGTCGAGCGCGAGGAGGCCGGACCCGGCGATCATCAGGTGCGGCAGAGCCGCGAGGCCGAGCGCGATCGCGGAGGCCCGGTCGCCGTAGCTCCGCGCCCTGACGCCGGCGAGCGTGACGAGCAGCGTACCGACGGCGGCGGCAACGATGCCCGGCAGTCCATGCATGTCATGCCGGACCGGGTCGGCGAACCAGAGCACAAAGCCCATGAGCACGAGAAGGAGCGCGCCACCGAAGCGACCGGAGACGCCCAACAGCTGGTCGCTCCACAGTGCGCGGTCGCGGCGGACGGCGGACGCGACCGCGTCGGCGACATCGTCGAAGACGGCCGGGGGGAGCGATTCCGCGAAGGGCCTAAGCCGCAGGACGTCACCGTCCAGGACCCGCTGGACGGCCAGCGGGTGGGTGGCGTCCAGGAGGGTGCCGTCGCGGCGGGCCAGGTGATAGCCGGGAGGTACCCCCGGTGGTGTGGCCTGGCCGGTCAGCCGCAGGATCTCCGGCAGGAGATCGGCGACAGCGACATCGTCCGGGAGGGCGACATCGACACGGCCGTCCGGCGCCACGACCGTTACTCGGCAAAAACCGGTTGTCAGGGTCGAACTCACCTGATGGATCCCCTCGTTCGCTGTAACCCGCGCTCCTGGCCAAGGGCGCCACCCTATCGGGGTCCCTCCCATGGCCTACACGTAGGATTATTGGCGCGCGGAGGTAGGTCGCTGCCACGGGGGTGCCGGCCCGCAACTCTCCGGGCCGCACTGAGGGATTGATTCGCCGGTGACCCAGATCGTCGTCAAGCGCCTGCCCCGAGCCATGCCACCTGAGACATCCGCGGCGGAGGTGCGACTCGAGTCGCCTCCTGAACTGCCGCGTGGGCAGCAGGAGGGCATGGCGATGCAGTTGCTGCCGATGCTCGGCATGGGCTCATCGGTGGTGTTCTTCTTCATGCCGGGCTCGCAGCCCTTCATGAAGATCATGGGCGTCATGATGCTGCTGTCGACAGCGGCCATGGCGATCGCGCAGGTGATGCGGCACCGCAAGGGAAGCCAGGGCGAGGCCTCGGAGGGCCGCCGGGACTACCTGAAGTACCTGGCGCAGACCCGGCGCAAGGTGCGCCGTACCGCGCGGGCCCAGCGGGACGCGCAGTTCTATCTGCATCCGGATCCGGACCAGCTGTGGTCGCTGGTCGCCGAGGGCGGCCGGCTCTGGGAGCGGCGGATCGGCGACAAGGACTTCGGACAGGTCCGCATCGGTCTGGGACCGCAGCAGTTGTGGACACCGCTGGTGGCTCCGAGCACCGCGCCGCTGGATGAGCTGGAGCCGCTGTCGGCCGGTGCCATGCACCAATTCCTGGCCACTCATGGTTCGCTCGACCGGCTTCCCATGGCGGTATCTCTTCGCGCCTTCTACCACGTCGTGGTGTCGGGCGAGCCGGGTTCGGTACGCGATTCCGCCCGCGCGATGGTGGCCGGACTGGTCGCGCTGCACTCACCCGACGACCTCATGGTCGCGGTCGTGGCGTCCCGGGATGTCACGGACCAGTGGGACTGGACGAAGTGGCTTCCGCACACCCAGGTTCCGGGGTCTTCCGACGGGGCCGGCACGAAGCGGCTGTTCGGCGACAACCTGATGGAAGTCGAGGCACTTCTCGAGAACACCCTGGCGGGCCGGTCGAGGTTCAATCGCGAGGGGTCACCGCTCCTCGACCAGCCGCACGTCGTCATCGTGCTGGACGGCAGTTTCGTGCCGGCGGAGTCGCTGCTCGCCTCTCCGGAGGGGCTCCAGGGCGTGACCGTCGTGGAGATCGTTCCGGAAGAGCTGGACGAACCCCGCGGCGGACTGAACATCGCCGTACGGCCGGGCCGGCTGCGGCTGGAGTCGGCCGCGGTCACCTATCACGGCACGCCCGACTTCCTGCCGGTCGAAACCGCGGAGGCCCTGGGCCGTCAGCTCGCCCCGTTGCGGATGGGAAGCGGCGCGGAGGACGACGAACCTCTGCTCGCCAACCTGGATTTCACGGATCTGCTGGGAATCGGCGATCCGGCCGCGGTCGACACCAATACTGTCTGGCGGCCCCGCTCGACGGCCGACCGGCTGCGCGTACCGATCGGCATCGGCGAGGACGGCTCGCCCGTCATGCTCGACCTCAAGGAGGCCGCACAGGAGGGTATGGGCCCGCACGGACTGTGTGTGGGAGCGACCGGTTCCGGCAAGTCCGAGCTGCTGCGCACCCTGGTGCTGGGCCTGGCGGTCACCCACTCCTCCGAGACGCTGAACTTCGTCCTGGCCGACTTCAAGGGTGGCGCGACGTTCGCCGGGATGTCCGAGCTTCCGCATGTCGCCGCCGTCATCACCAACCTGTCGGACGACCTCACCCTGGTCGACCGTATGCGGGACTCCATCACGGGTGAGCTGCAGCGCCGTCAGGAGCTCCTTCGGGCGTCGGGCAATTACGCGAACCTCACCGACTACGAGAAGGCGCGCGCCGCGGGCGCCCCGCTGGAGCCCCTGGCTTCCCTGGTCCTGGTGATCGACGAGTTCAGTGAGCTCCTCACCGCGAAGCCCGACTTCATCGACATGTTCATCCAGATCGGCCGCATCGGGCGGTCCCTGGGCGTGCACCTGCTGCTGGCCTCGCAGCGCCTGGAGGAGGGCCGCCTGCGCGGCCTGGACACCTACCTGTCCTACCGGATCGGCCTGCGTACGTTCTCCGCCGCCGAGTCCCGTACCGCCCTGGGTGTGCCCGACGCGTACCACCTGCCCTCGGTCCCCGGTTCCGGGTTCCTGAAGTTCGGCACGGAGGGGATGACCCGCTTCAAGGCCGCCTACGTGTCGGGTACCTACCGGCCGGGCGTCGCCCCGGTCACCGGCGGCGGGGAACTCCCCATCGACCGCCGCCCCGTGCTGTTCACCGCGACTCCGGTGGCGGTCCACTACCCCGAGCCCGATCCGGACGTCTCCTTCGCGCCCGGACAGAGAACTGACGATGCGCTGGCGGACACCGTTCTCGATGTCATCGCACGCCGCTTGGAGGGTCAGGGGCCCCTCGCCCATCAGGTGTGGCTGCCGCCGCTTACCGAAGCACCTTCCCTCGATCAGATGCTGCCCCCGCTGGCGGTGACGCCCGAGCGCGGACTCCACGCCCCGCAGTACGGGCAGAACGGCGCCCTGGTCGTTCCGTTCGGTCTGGTGGACAAGCCCTTCGAGCAGCGGCGCGACCCTCTGGTGCGGGACTTCTCCGGCGCCGCCGGTCACATGCTGATCGTCGGCGGCCCCCGCTCCGGCAAGTCCACCCTGTTGCGTGCCCTCATCGGCTCCTTCGCCCTCACGCACACGCCGCACGAAGTGCAGTTCTACGGAATGGACTTCGGCGGCGGCGGCATGATCGCCGTCGAAGGCCTGCCCCACGTCGGTGGGGTGGCCTCCCGGCTCGACCCGGAGAAGATCCGCCGCACGGTCGCCGAGGTCTCCGGAATCCTCAATCGGCGCGAGGAGTTCTTCCGGGACAACAACATCGACTCGATCACCACATACCGCCAGCTCCGCGCCGCCGGCCGGCTGCCGGGCGAGCCGTGGGGCGACGTCTTCCTGGTCATCGACGGCTGGCAGTCCTTCAAGACGGACTACGAGTTCCTGGAGCCCGTCGTCGCCGACATCGCTGCCCGGGGCCTGGGACTGGGCGTACACCTGATCGCCACCGTTGCCCGGTACATGGAGATGCGGGCAGCGCTCAAGGACCAGTTGCTCAACCGGCTGGAGCTGCGCCTCGGCGACCCGACCGACTCCGAACTGGACCGCAAGGTAGCGGTGAACGTCCCCGTCGGCACACCGGGCCGAGGCCTGACGGCGGAGAAGCTCCACTTCATGGGCGCCCTGCCGCGCATCGACGACTCCGCGGGCTCCGGCGACGACCTGTCCGAGGCCACCAGCGCCTTCGTCCGGGCCTCGTCCGACAACTGGCCCGGCCCGCACGCCCCGCAGGTCCGCATGCTGCCCAGGAAGCTGTCCGCGCGCGAGCTGCCGAGCGGCCCCGACCGGTCGCACGGTGGCGTCGCGATCGGCATCGACGAGATGAACCTCGCACCGGTCCTGGTCGACTTCGACACCGACCCGCTGTTCGCGGTCTTCGGTGAGTCGGAGTCCGGGAAGACCGCACTGCTGCGACTGCTCATCAAGCAGATCACCGAGCGGTACACCCCGCAGGAGGCGTTGATCTGTGTCGGTGACTACCGGCGCAGCCTGCTGGAGTGCGTGCCCGAGCCGTACCTGGTCGGATACGCGACGACGCACAACGCGTTCGAGACGTACCTCAACGACATGAACACCCTCATCAGCAGCCGCATCCCCGGACCGGATGTGACCCCGCAGCAGCTGCGCACGCGCAGCTGGTGGCGGGGGCCCCGGGCGTTCATCATCGTCGACGACTACGACCTGGTCGCCACGTCCTCCAACAACCCCATGGCCATGCTGGTCGACAATCTGCCGTACGCCCGCGACGCCGGGGTGAACTTCATCATCGCCCGCAGCAGTGCGGGGGCCGGCCGCTCCTCGTACGAGCCCTTCATCCAGCGCTTCAAGGAGCTGGGCGCCCAGGGCGTCGTCCTGTCCGGTCACCCCGGCGAGGGCGAGCTCCTCGGCGACGTGAAGGCCCGCCCGCTGCCTCCCGGCCGCGGCCTGTTCGTCTCCCGCCGCAGCGCGCCTTCCCTGATCCAGACGGGCTGGCTGCCGACGGAGGCGGACTGAGCGGGTCACCGCACAACGGAGGAGGGGGTCGGCCCGGTCACGGGCTGACCCCCTCTTACGCTCTCAGTGGTACGTCACGAAGGAGGCGTGCGTCCTGAGCGGGTCAGGCGCCCTCGAAGGTCTCGCCGTCCAGCCCCGAGCCATCCGGCTCGTGCTGGAGCGCGCTCGTGCCGTCCGCAGGGATGTCAATGCAGTCCGACCGTTCCCGGCGGCGGGGGGACTTGTCCAGCTGGCCGCGCGGCTCGGCGTCGGCGGGGTACATGTCCACGCGGCGCACGCGAGTCCGTGCACGGCGCTCCGGTACTCAATCTTCGGTGAGACGGGACGCCGATGCCCGAACTGCGCATACTTCGACTACGCCGAGGCGCCCGCCCCTGTCACGCCGCCCTTGCCCAGGTTCCAGGGCTCGACGGTGTACCTTCCCGGGGCAAACCGCTCGACCGCGTTAACGATCAAGTCATGGTGAGCCGGCCTCCGTCGGCGCCAGAGGGAGTTTCCGAGCGAGTAGTAGGGCACAGCCACCGTCGGCCCGCCAACGGCGTTCGGCTTCCCCGGGCGGGAGCCTGCCTTCATCACCAGCACCAGGACGCTCCGCTTCGTCGTGAACTGAACCTTCTCGATATCAGCCCACGGCACGGTCTCCGTTCCGCGACGCCGCACCTTGCTGATGCCCGTTGGATCGATGCGCAGGGCCGGTTGTCGCCACGCAAGCGCGAACAGCGGCAGGCTCACTACTGCTGCGATCACCGGCAGTCCCACATATCCGCCGACGCCCGGCGAGCCCATAGTTCCCATGTCATCACCCGCGATCAGCACGCCGCCCACAAATACCGATACGCCTTCGAGGATCGCCAGGCAGAGCATCACTGCGAGGGCCATGCCGAGGTAGGCCCCGCCGCGGCGCGCCCGCTCAGCAGGGAGCAACAGCCCTTCGACGGCGGCACCAGAGGGTGTGGACATGATGTTTCCTTCATTGAGTCTCAGGCGGCGAGTGCAAGTCGCACAACTCTCCGCTGGCGAAGCGTGATTGAACATCACATATGAACTGTCCAGGCTGGTGGCGCAATGTCAACACGTGAGCTGCCACGGACTCTCCCCCGGTTTCCAGTCGCCCGACGGGCCGGGGCATCAGCCCTGATGGCCCCGGGCCTGCGCATCGCCTCAGGTGGACTCAAAAGGCGAGGCCGGCCGCGCGGCTCGGCGTAGGCGGGGTACATGTCCACGCGGCGCACGCGAGTCTGTGCACGGCGCTCCGGTACTCAATCTTCGGTGAGACGGGACGCCGATCCCCGAACTGCGCATACTCCGACTACGCCGAGGCGCCCGCCCCTGTCGCGCCGCCCTTGCCCAGGCTCAAGGGCTCGACGGTGTACCTTCCCGGGCCAAACCGCTCGACCGCGTCAATGATCAAGTCAGCGTGAGTCGGCCTCCGTCGGCGCCAGAGGGAGTTTCCGAGCGAGTGCATCAGAACCGCTCTCGGCCCTTCAACGGCGTTCGGCAGCTCCGGGAGTGCGCCTGCCTTCAGCACCAGCAGCAGGTAGCTTCGCCTGCTGTTGAACCGGACCTTGTCGATATCAGCCCAGCGCACGGTCTCCGTGCGGCCACGCCACACCTTGCTGATGCCCATTGAATCGATGCGCAGGGCCGAATATCGCGGCACAAGGTAGATCAGCAGCAGCAGACTCACTACTCCTCCCATCACCGGTAGTCCCGTACACAGGCCGACGACGCCCACACTGCCCATAAACTCAATACCTTCACCCAAGATCAGCACGCAGGTAACAAACACCACGAGTGCTCCCAAAAGCACCATGCAGAGCATCGCAGCGAGAACCAAACCGAGGTAGAACCCGCCGCGGCGCGCCCGCTCAGCAGGGAGCCATAGCCCTTCGGTGGAACTGGGGGGTGTGGACATGATGTTTCCTCCGTTGAGCCTCATGCGGCGAGCGCACGTCTCACAACTCCCCGCGGCCAAGCCGATCGGCATCCAGAGCACCGCACAGCGCCTAGCCTTGACTGCCGTGGTGAGCGGGTACAGCGCTCACAGCGATTGGTTTTCGTGGATGCCGCCTTCCCTGGCACCAACACGAACTCAGGGAGGGCACGCCGCATCGCAGCGCACTCTCCCTGATCCGGACCCGTCTGTGGCACGCGGGCTCACAATGCCGTGACCAGGGTTACTGCCACGTCCAACGGAAGCGGATAGAGCTGACGCTTGACCTCCCGTACCGCGTTGGCAGGCGCCTTCTCGTCGCGGATGCGACGCAGGCCCGGCTCGTCAACGGCCTTCCGCAGCACGTCGATCGAGCCGAAGCTCTGGGCGTACCAATCCCGTTGCTCCGCTTGGTGCGCTTTCTGTTTCCGTCGTGCCACCTGGCCCTCGGCCACCAACGGGCAGGCCAGGGACAAGACTACGGAGAGCATCAGGACCGCCTCGGGGAGATCCGATCTCATCAAGAAGAACGAACACCCCAAGGCCACCAGGCCGATGGCCCAGAGAGCGACCCACAATCCGTACAAGAAGTCCACCCTGCCTGTTGATCCGAGAATTCCGCGCGCCCGGTCATGCACTGGGCGAAAGTCGGGCGTCGGACGGTGCCCAGGAGGAGGCAACGGCACCCGGCGCCGCGATCGCGCCGCTCAGGGTCACGACGTACTCAGCCGGGATGACGCCCGGCGTGACGTAGAACGCGCCCCGACAGCGCCACGTAGCGCCGGGCCCATGACGGCCTTATCCGCGCTTGTTCCAACCTTGACGACCGCGGTGAGCGAGTGGAGCGGTCACAGCGACTGGATCATCTTCAGGGCTTCACTCAAGGGGCACCGAGGAAACTGACGCCTGAATCGGCGGGCAGCCACCAGCAACCCTTTTTCGTCACGAATCCGCCGGAGCTCCGCCTCGTCCGTCACTAGCAACCGCAGTTCGTCGATGGACGCAAACTGTGCGTACCAGTCTCTCCGGCGCCGCCACAGCAAGTAACTCTCACCCCAGCCCGGGAGGAGAATGCCCACGACACAAAGGAGCATCACCAACGGGGACTTCATAAGAAGATGGGGGGTGAAGAACATCACGTAAAAACTGGCCGGCGTGGCACACCAAAGCGGTAGTCGAATCCAGTACATGCGAAACCATCACCCGTCATTCAGAAGGTCCTGCCTTCCCGGCGTCATCAAGCACTGCCGAGCCAGCAGAATCAATTCGGCAGCGCCGCACCTGCATCAAACAACTGCGGACGGCCACTTGCCTCCCTTGGGAAAGGCACTGTTGTCGTTTGCTTCACCCTTGGCAACGGCTATTTGAGTAGCCTGCGCTGTGAGCACCCCCACCAGCGTTACCACAAGTCCCATGATGATGCCAGAATCCTGCAGCGCTTCGCCTACAGCAGCCAGAAAGCCCACCGGCGCCCCTACGCCGGTGGCCGCGGCAGCGGCTGCCGCGATCATAACAAGGATGGCCTTGACCAGAACGGCCAGCAGCGCCAAATAGAATGCCGCTCCGGCCGCCGCGCAAATCGTCAATGCCGTGGCAAGCTTATCGGAAGTCGTCTCGATCTGAGTGGCTGCGATGGGCTGACCCTTCACGGCCAAGCCGTACGCTGTGGCGCCTTCGCCCGTCCAGCTGAGGGGCGCCTTGAGCGCTTCCCCCGCAACGTTTCCGGCAACGCCCGACACCTTCCCCCGGATCGACGGACCTTGCCATTCCTGCGCATCCAAATAGAACAGCACTGGCGCGGCAGCGCCCTTGAGGCATTCGATGACCTTGTTCAGGATCCAGCTTCCGATCTCTATCAACTTGTTTGCAGCCCAGATCAACGGCTTGGCGATGAAATCCGGAACGTACCAATGGTTCACCGCCTTTTCGACGGCCGGGCCGATGAGATCCAGCTTGGCCGACATCTTCGTGACGCCGGAGTTCAACTTCTCTATTGTCGCCTGTGTTTGAGCCACATTGAATGCCATTGCGAATTCCTCTTATCAGTAGGCGTCTTCGACGGATTTGGTGGTTTCCGCCTCGTGATTGTCGTAGGCGTTCGCGTTCTTGATCAATGCATCCGCGACCTCCGCCATGCGGCTTTCTCCCTCGAAGCATCGGGCCGAGACGTGATCGATGGCCTCGTTGTAGCGGGGGACAACCAGGAAGAAGATGCCGCCTTCGAGGCCTGTCAGCCTCATCCCGTCAGTCGTGCGGGCCACCTCCCCCAAGGAAACGCTCTGTTCGTCCCACATTCCCGCTTCGGTCCGCAGCGCATCGGTGATGTGCTTGAGATCTGCCATGTCGACCTGCCCTTCGAAACTCAGTCAATGAAACGCTGCGGATCGCGGAGTATGGCCAGAGCCTCGTCCACCAAACTGTCCACCTGCAGGCCTGCAAGGCCGTCCGCGGCTGCAGCCTCAATGCTGCTCAGCTTGTCCCTGGCATCACCGAGGGCCTCTTCGAAGGCCTGGTTCAGCCCGATGTACGACTGACCGGCCACCCATTGCCGATCTACCTCGCAAGAGCGCAGAGCCCCCTTGGACACGACGAGGGTCACATGGCGGCCCGCGGACGTTCCGTTGACCTCGTCCGGTCCTGACGCCGTCTCGTCCATCCGTTCCAACGCGTCGAAGGCCGAAAGAACATCCTCGGCCAGCTCGTCGAGGGGGCGAGAGACGACGTAACGCAGATCCCGCTCAGGAATGTCGGGCTGCGCTGCAGAAGCGGCCGGTTGACCGAACTGACTGTCCAGTTGGTCTGCCTTGCTCTGCCAGTCGCCGTCCTCGAGGGCCTGGCCCCATGCCGTCATCTGCTCGCTCACGGCCGCTCCGTAAGCTTCGCTGACGGCTGCCCCGATGGCCTCGGGCGGCTGCCTGCGCTGCCAGTCCGATGCGGCCCTGATGAACTCTGGGAGCCCGTCCGCCGCCAGTCGTACGGTCACGGCACCCTGGGTGTCCGTTCCTTCGGCACCCTGGGGCACCATCCGGTTCTGCATGTCGGTCATCATGCTCTGCAGGTTCAGTGCGTGCTGCTGGAACTGCTGCAGGCCGCGTATGAATTCGTCGTCCACGATGCCTCCTCCTGACCTATGGCGTACAGATGATTTCGAATGGGGCGGTGCGTGATGACCCGCGTTCAACGCCGGACACCGGCAGCTCGCCGGCGTAGCAGGAGCACCGCGCCGACCACGACGACCACGCCGACTCCGACGGCGATCCAGACGATCGCGCCGACGCCCTTGCCGTCATCGGCCTGAGCCGAGGCAGCGGGTGAGGCCGGCGGCTTCGAGGCGTTCGAGGGGCTGCCGGATCCGCTTGGGGCGGACGGCGACGCGGACTTCTTCGGGGACCGGGCGGCAACCAGAGGGTTCACGTCGGCCGGGCCCGGGTCTCCGGGGTCGCCGAGGACGGCCACGCGGGGGCGGACCGTGCCGTAGCCGATGTAGCGGCTGGGGATCGCGCCCTTGGTCGGTTTGCCCGCGGTGTTCATCAGGACACGGAGGACCTGGTTGCCGGTCCAGGACGGATGCTTGGACCAGATGAGGGCGGCGGAGGCGGAGGCGATGGCGGTCGCCTGGCTGGTGCCGCCGCTGTTGCAGTAGCCTGCCTGACCGCCGCCACAGAGGATCGGGATTTCCTCACCCGGTGCGGCGAGCGCCACTTGAGGTCCTGACACCGAGTACTTCGTGACTGAGGACGTCTTGTCGACGGCCCCGATGCCCGCGACGCCAAGGCTTCCCGCCGGGTACGAGACGTTGTTGTCCTTGTCGCCCCTGTTGCCGGTCGCCGCCAGAAGCAGCTTCCCACGCCCCACGGCGTAATCCACGGCCTCTTGGATCTGAGCCTTCTCACCCCCGGCGAGCATGAAGTCCTCGAAGCCCAAGGACATGTTGATGATTTTGGCTTCGCTGTCGGCGGCATATCGGATGGCGGCGATCAGAGCCGGGACGCTATTGGTGCCCGATTCCTTGGAGGAGCCGAAAACGGTCAACGGGAGGATGTGCGCGTTCGGCGCAAGACCCTTCACGCCCGAACCGTTCACCCCGTTCCCCGCGATGAGCATTGCCATGGCGGTGCCATGCCCGCCCTTGTCCTTGTGCGCACCCCGCTTCGGCTCGACGAAGTTCTTTCCGGTGAGCACTTTCCCCGTCAGTTCAGGGACAGAGGGGATCACACCGGTATCGAGAACAGCGACAGTGATCCCTTTACCGGTGCTGACTTTCCACATCTCAGCGGCCTGCATCCGGTCCAGGTACCACTCGCGGTCGCGCATGGTGTCCGCGGACGCGGCCGGGGCGATGGCACCACCGAGGAGGACCAGGGAACCCAGCGCTGACACCACCGCCGACGCTCGCCTGCGGTGACGCCTGACCGTTGACCTCATGCCACCCACTCGTTCTCTGTCCGCCGTCCGGCGTCGCTGTTCCGGAACCGGCTCTAGTCGATCACGGGGGGAACCACGCCGTCGTCCCCCGTGCCCCAGGTCTCTTCGTCCTCGGCAAGATAATCCGGGCTCTCGCCGTCACGTCGCTGTGAACGTCGCCGTGTGCCCTGGGACCCGCCCATTGCACCACCCATCGGGCCCATCGCTCCGCCTGATCGCGGCGATTCGCGGACGAGCCCGGTGCCGCCCGGGGTGAATTCCCGTCCCGCCCCCGACTGCGTTCCGCGTGGCGCCCGCACGGTGCCACCCGGCTCGTTGACCAGGCGCTGCGAGCTGCCACCGGGGCCTGTGGCCCCGGCCCGCCCCCCGGCGATCCCGGGGGCGCCACCGGCGTGGCCCTGCATCATTCCGCGGCCGGTCGACGGCTTCTCGCCACCGATGACCGTCCCGCGCGAGGTGCCCCGGGCCGGGCCGACCCCGCCCCGGCCGCCCTGAGCCGGCGTACCGCCATGGATGCCGGTGTCGGTCCGGGTGGTCATGGGAGGCCGGACACCTTCGACGCCACCCCGGCCGGGAGTGCCCATGGGGGGCCGGACAGGGTCGACGCCACCCCTGCCGGGGGTGCCCGTCGGAGGCCGGACGCTTTCCACGCCGCCCCTGTCGGGGTTGATCGTCGGAGGCCTGACGCGTCCGATGTCACTCTTGCCACCCGGCCCGGTGGGAGAAGTACGCCCTGGGCCGCCTCCGGGACCGAATGGACCCGTACGCGGGGGCATCACCACGGGCGGAAGAGGCGTCTGGTGCCCGCCGCCACTCGGGCCCTGCGGCGGGAGCCCACCGATGGGCGGGACCGTGGTGGGCGTCGGGGTCTGCGGCATCGTCACCGTGTCGATGTTCGTCCCCGTGTTGTCCGGGGCCCCGGGCACCGCGGTGACGTGCTGCGGCGTGTGGACGACAGGTGTGCCGTCCGGGGAGGACGGGCTGACGTCACCGGGGTTCACGGTGGTGTAGTGGTGGCCGCCCGTCGACACGTTACTGCTCTGCGGACCTGTCACCGAGTCCGTGCTGCCGGGGTTACTTCCAGGAGAGCCGTAGCCCGTCTTCCAGCTATCGTACGAACTCTCCGGCAGTGCCGCGCTCGGCAGCGGCCTGAAGTTCGGCTCCTCCTGCGAGGAGATCGACTGCTGGGCCATCAGGTAGTACGAGGCGAGCTTGTTCATCTGCGGAATGGCTTCGTTCCGCGCCGTCTCGACGGCCGCGATCCGGGCCTTTTCCTTCTTCTCGTCCGCGAAGCACATCTGCACGGCGTCAGGGTGGCCCTGAATCACCTTGGCCACCTCGCTGAGGGCCTGGCCGGCCGTCTGCAGCGAGGTGCCCGCGGTGCCGGCGTAGTCGGCCAGCTTCAGGGTCTCCTTGGCGAAGTCGTTGCCCCACTCGCGGAAGGCATCACCGCCCGCGCCCTTCCAGCCGGTGGTACGGCCGACGTGCTCCTTGAGCTCGGTGCCGATCTTCTCGATCTCGGTCTGCGCGTCGACGAGAGCGGTGCCGCGGCTCATGATCTCCGTGGCGTTGACGCCACTGACCATGTTGAGCATGTCCTGGTACGACGCGTGCTCGAAATTGCTGGTGTTGTAGCAGGCGTTGAGTGGTGGCAGCTTCTCGGCCATGGTTATTCCTGTCCCCCGTTCACTTCACGTGTTACAAGCCGTCTGATCCGCTGGACGAACCCCCGCCGGTCTTGTCCTTGCCCTCTGCAGGCGCTCCCGGGTCCTTGTCGGATCCCGGCTTCTTGTAGTAGATCTCGGTGCGCTGCTGGATAGCGTGCAGACGCTCGGAGTGTTCCTGGTCGACGTTCTCGTAGCCGCGGTCGGCCAGATCGACGGTGATGCCCATCGCTTCCAGCTGATCACCGAGCGTCTTGGAGAGCAGCGCCAAGCGCGCATGCACCATGTCGTAGGCGCTGGACAGCCCTATGGCCTCCGGGAAGCCGGTGCCGTACGCGGCGGTGGTGACCTTCTGTTCAGTGATGCGGCCGTGCGCGGCCGGTGACGCGTCGAGCTTCGTGAGCAGATTGTCCACGCGGATCTTGAAGTTCTGCAGAGACTCGCTGGGCGTCGCCAGATCCGGCGTGCGCGACCCATCGCCCGGAAGTTCAGGTCTCATGGAAGCACCTCCCCTAAAGTGCCACGGAACCGCAGGCACGGGTGTGGGATGCGCTGACCGCATCCCACACCCACAGCGTGCCGGTTCCGTCGTGATTCATCTGTGCCTGGGTCAGCCCGAGAAGCGCCGGGCCTGGGCGAGGTCGTTCGCCCGGTAGCCCTCGGTGGCTTCCATGAGCTTCCTCGAAATGGTCGTCAAGGTCTCGTGCATGTGGTTCACCTTGAGGTCCCAGCCACTGTGCCGGTCGTAGAACGCCTGCTGCGTCTCACCGTCCCACGTGGCGACGACAGCCTTGACCTTGGTGTTCAGCTCGTCGAGCTGGGTCTTGATGGTGTCGGCGGTCGACTTGACCTGATTCGAGGCTTCGACGACGCCGGAGTACGTAATCTCCATTGAGCGGTCTCCTGATGCGAGGCGGGATGAGGACGGGTTACGAAGAGACCTGGAACCGGTCCAGGACGCCGTTGCTGCCCAGGTTGCCGCCGTCGACGCCGTCGACGCCCTTGAAGCTGTTGAGCTGCTCCACTTCCTCCGCGTCGAAGCCGTCACGGCTCATCTGAACGGCGTCCTTGGTGAAGGCCAGGAGCTCCTTCAGGTTGCGCACGTCGAGGTTGACCTGCGTCTGGAGGCCGTTGTACGCGTTGGCCGCAACACCCTTCCAGTGGCCTTCCACGGCGTCGATGACCCCGTTGAGGTGGGTGATCCTGCCTTCGAGCGTGTCATGCATATTGCCGAGTTCGCCGATGAGCTTGTCGATCTGATCGGCTGAAAGCTTGAGCTTGTCTCCCATAACGCACCTTCCCCCATGAATCGGATGTCGCGGCTGCCCGATTGTCGGGTACCACGCGTACATCGGACCAAAGTTATCAAAAATCAGTTTAGCTGCGGCCGTCACTCATTCCAACAGCCTTAGCCCTGAGTTGAGTTGTTGGACATTCACCTAATTACCGGCGACGACGGTCCCGCAGCACGATCGCGGTGCCCGCGATCACTGCGATGAGAAGGCCCGTGGCGGCCAGCACATAGATCGAGATCCGGGTGATCCGCTCCTGCCGGGTCTCCCCCAACTGGAGGGCGATCGGTTCCGGTCCGACGGGACCGTCCGACACCGCACGATCCGGGGTAGGTGCGCTCGGCGGGTGTTCGTCGTCGTTGAGAGCGCGCACCGGATCGACCACTCCCCACCCGATGAAGTCATCCCGTCCCTTGACCGCGCGTTCGGCGGTCTGCTCGATCTGGGCGACCACCTGGGACTGCGTCCAGCGCGGGTGTTTCGCCCGCAGGAGGGCAGCGACTCCGGCGACGTAGGGGGCCGAGAAGCTTGTGCCGTTGTCGACACACTGGCCGCCCTTCGGAACGGTGGACACCATGTCGACGCCCGGCGCCGCAACCCCTACGAAGGCTCCGGTCTGGGAGAACGGCGCCCGCTCGTCGTTGCGGTCCGACGCGGCCACCGCCAGGACGCCCGGATAGGCCGCCGGGTACGTCGCCTTGACCTTGCCGGCGAGACCGTCGTTACCCGCGGACGCGACCACGACGATGTCCCTGCTCAGAGCCTCGCGCACAGCAAGCGCCAGGTCGGAGTCGGCTCGCAGGGGCTTGACGGTGTCCTGGGAGATGTTGATGACGCGGGCGTCCTTCGCGATGGCGTGGCGGATGGCCGCGGCCATCGTCGCGGCAGTGCCGGTGCCCTTGTCGTCGTTCTGCCGGATGGGGATGATCGTCGCTTCCGGGGCGAGACCGACGAACCCCGTGCCCGGACGCGGGCGGGCCGCGATGATGCCGGCGACCTTGGTGCCGTGGCCGACGAGATCGGTTGTGCCGTCCTCACCGCCGGATGCCGCCGGGTCCTGAGCCCCGTCCTTCGACGGCGGAAGCAGATCGGTCCCGGATGCCCGGTCGACAGCGGACTTCAGCTGCAGATTGGTGTCGTCGACGCCGGTGTCGATCACCGCGACCCGGACCCCCTTTCCCTTGGTGTCCTGCCAGAGCTGGTCGAAGACCAGCCGCTGGAGTGCCCAGGGACGGCCCTGAATCTGCTTCGCCATCGGAAAGGTGCACTCACCGCTGCCCTCGGAACCCGTCTGCGGGTCGGAGTCCAGTGCTGCCGCGGGAGCCTGCGCGAACCCCGGCAGGCCGGCGCCCGCCGCGCACATCAGGAGCAGCACGACGGCCGAAGAACGGAATCCGTTGCGTGTGATCATCACGCGCTTCCTCCTCTCCGTCCTCAGGAACTCTGTGGCTGTTTGGCACTGTTGGCGTCGAGCCGGGGCCCCTTGGGCAGGAGGGCCGACCAGTTGTCCGGCACCGGCACCGGCCGTACATCCTTGTAGCCGAGCTTGATCTGGGCCTGGTTGACCTCGGCAGCCTGCTCCTCCGCCGTCGGGGGCTTCGCGTCGGCCCCGATCTTGGAGGGATCCGCGCTGCTGTCGTTGTTCGTCTGCACGGCGTAGCGCAGCCCGGTATCCGTCACCAGAAAGAGCGAACCGGTGGTGGGGGAAGCTCCGTTGAACTGCCGGTACAGCACACCGCTGCCCGGCGTGACGTACGCGCTGGTGGCCCCGTCCTGGAAGCGGACCGGATACCCGGGGCCGGCCCAGGTGGTCAGCTTCGGCACGCCCGCCGAGGTGACGCCGTGCAGCACGTTGCAGACGGTTCCGGTCCGGGCCGACGTGTCGTTGGCCTGTGTCGGGACGTTTTTCGGCCAGCCGTACTTCGCGTAGAACTCGTCCGGGGAAGAGGTGAAGGACTGCGGTCCGACTTCGGTGGCCTGCGCCTTCTGGCCCAGCACCTCCGCCTCCGGGCTCGTCAGGAGCAGCCTGGCGACGAGGTCGGACACGGGCGCAACCGCCCCCGGCAGGACGACGTACTGCTGCATGCCGGTACCGGCCACGGCTTTGAGCACCGTGCCCACCTTGTCCAGGCGGGGGTCCAGGCCGCTGACGCCGGCCGGGTCACCGACCTTGCCGGGCAACCGCGGGAAGTCGATGGGCTTGCCGGCATGCAGGGTGCCGAGCCAGTCCTTGGTGACCTTCTGGGGCTGTGCGCCCTCGCTGAACAGTGAGCGGCGCAGCACCTCGTCCCGGGCCGAGGGCTTGTCGCCTCCGGTGGTCCCGATGACGTGCTGCGTGCCGTCCGCATCCACCAGGTAGCGCGTGCCACCCCCGCCGTCCACCTCGACGTAGAGGGCCTGGCCGCCGTGGAGCTGCTGCTTGCCGCCCACCTTGTCCGCCTCTCGGTCGGCGAGCAGGAAGACCGCCTTCTGCACGGTGTCACCGGCGCCGGCGCCCGGCTGCTCGCAGACCGCCCAGAGCTTGTTCCGGCCCGCCTCGTCCGCACTGGGCAGCCGGTCGGGTGCGTACGGTATGCCGAGCATCGGACCGCGCTGCAGCTTTCCGTTGTCCAGTTCGGACTCCGCCACCTGGAGCACCGAGGACTTGTCCGGGTCCAGGAGCAGTTTCGCGGAGGAGAAGTTCAGCACCGGGTGCAGGCGCTTGACGCCTTTGGTCTCCAGGACGACGTATCGGGTTGTCGATTCACTGCCGACGATGACGTGGGCACCGGGGTCGTCCCAGCCGTCGGGAACCTTGGGCTTGAAGATGCCCCAGGCCCCGAAGCCCGCCACCAGCAGGGCGCCCACCACCACTCCTGGCAGCAGGGCCCGCAGCGGGCGCGGCGCTCCCTCGTCCGAACCGGCTGCGGACGGTTGCAGAAAGGCGGCGACCAGCCGCTTCTTCGCGAAGGTGTAGGCATTGAGTTCGTCCCGCCGTGATGCCATCTGCCCTATTTCTCCCCGTGGTTGTAGATGCCTCGCGAACCGCCCCCACTATGCCCGCCGCCGCTCGTTCACCGCCGTGCGGGTACATGCTTCAAGGAGCCGGCCGACGCCCCTGCCCGACGGGGCGGGCCGAGAACCCCCCTTCGAACCCCTCATCGCCGGACGTGGGACAGTGGGCGGTCGCGGGCCGGTGTGCGAAACGCGTCGGTCCGACTCGCACACGCCTTAGTGCCGTGACACGGAGGGACATACCGGGGGATGAGCAGCGCGACGACCGCAGTGATGAGTGTGCACCCGCAGCCGGGGCGGATCGGTGGAGTGCGGCTGCACCAGGTGGTGTTGATGGAGGTCGCCGGCGCGCTGATGCTTATCGCGTGGGTGACGAACAGGATCCTGTTGGTGCCGATGGGCCTGGTTGCGGCGGCGCTGGTGCTGCTGGCGGTTCTGCGGCGGCGGGGGCGGCCGGTGATGGAGTGGCTCACCGCCGTCATGGCCCTGCGCGGGCGGCTGAGGGCCGCGCGACGGCCGTGGTCCGCGGAAGGGGTGGACCCCGCGCTGGCGCCGGTCGTCGAGTGCGAGGCGGCGCTGCGGACGTACACCTACACCGACCGGCAGCGCGAGCGCACGATCGGGATGGTGGGTGACGGAACGTTCCTGACAGCCCTGCTGCTCGTGCAGCCACGGGACGAACCGCTGCGGATGGCCCGGGACGCGCGTCCGCTGGAACTCGGGTTGCTGCACGACGCCCTGGAGGTGGACGACATCCGGCTGGAGTCGGTACAGGTCGTGCAGCACACGCAGCCCGCGCCCGGACCGCACCTGCCTGAACAGGCCGCGGCGGCACGGTCGTACGCGCCGCTCCAGGCCCAGGGCGGTACCCCCGCGATCCGGCTGACATGGATCGCGCTGAAACTCGACCCGGAGCTGTGTCCGGAGGCGGTGCGGGCGCGCGGCGGCGGCATCGACGGAGCGCAGCGCGCGCTGTTGCGGGCCACGGATCAGCTGGCAAGCCGACTGGCAGGGGCGGGGTTCGACGCTTCGGTCCTGACCGAGGCGCAGGTGACGTCCGCCCTCGCGACCTCGGCCGGGGTGAATCCGCAGGCCAGCGCGCTGGCGGTGCGGACGGATGCGCCGCTGCGGCGCACCACGGAGTCCACCCGCGCCTGGCGCTGCGACGACCGTTGGCACACGACCTACTGGGTCGGCCGCTGGCCGCACCTGGGCGCGGGTGCTGCGTCATCGGCACAACTGGTGGCACTCCTGACGTCGATGCCGGCGCTGGCCAGCACATTCAGCCTGACGGTGTCGCGCGGGACCGGTGACACACCGGCCGTCAGCGGATACGTCCGCCTCACCGCCCGCGGGAGTGATGAACTGGTCTCGGTGCGACGGCAGTTGGAGCGCGCCGCACGAGGAGTGAAGGTCGGCCTCGTACGGCTGGACCGCGAACAACTGCCCGGTGTGCTGGCCACCTTGCCCCTCGGAGGTACCCGTTGACCGCCCCCCGTATGACGCCCCCCGGCACTACCGGTCCGGCTGCTCCCGCCCCACCGGCGGCCGGACGGGGCAGGGCCGGGTTCGGACTGCTCGGCCCACGCCGCGGCCGGCACGTACTGCCCGTGGAACAGCTCGCCGCGCTGTCGCTGCCGCTCGGTGACGACGGAGTCGTAGCGGGCGTCGACGCGAAGGGGAAGCCCGCGGTACTCGGCTTCTTCCGCCCCTCTCAGCTCGATGTCGTGGTCATCGGCAGTCTGTGGACGGCGCAGGTACTGGCGCTGCGCACAGCCGGCACCGGTGCGCGCGTCGCCGTCGAGACGGCCAGGCCGCAGGCGTGGACGGGACTCGCGCAGGCCGCGGGCGGCGGGCAGCAATGCATGACGGTGCACGACGTCAAGCAGGTGGGACCGCAGGGCGCGACGGTCACCAGCCCCGTCCTGGTCGTGAGGGACTGCGGTATGCGCCCGCCGCGCAGCCGGCTGGCGACCGGACCGTGGCAGTCCGTGCTGACGCTGCTGCCGTTCCTGGGCCCGACGGCGCCGAGGCTGCTCGGCAACGCGGGACTGGTCGGGATCCAGCGGGTCTCCCCGGAGGAGGCCGCGGTCCTCGCCCGGATTCTGCGGCTGCCCCAGGTACAGGCGGAGGCGCTGCCCGTACTCGGCGACGACATGGTGCTGTGGTGTACGACTCAGCACCGGAAGTTGGTCAAACTGCAACCGACTGACGTCGAGGCCGGGCTCCTCGGAACCCCGCGCCGCCTGGACTGACTTGATCCCTGACCTGTGCGGTGGGTCCGCGGGTCCGCGGGTCCGCGGGTCCGCTCATCGGGGAGCACAGCTGGTGCCGGGGGGCGTCGCCCGCCCATGACGACGAGGAAATCCGGCGCTGGACGGCCGCGCCGGACGGTCCGCGCCGGAGGGCCGCGTCGGCGCGGACCGGAAGCGGGCCGCCCCCGAACCGCTCGTGATCGACGCCGTGCCGGCCGATCACGAGCGGTTCGGCTGACGAGCCCCCCGCCCTGCTAAGGCAGCACGGGAAGCAGCTCCGGAAGGTGTCCGTCGGACGCGGCGGCCGTCGCGACCCGCTCCTGCGGCACCTCTCCGTACAGCGTCGTACGCGGCTTCGCCGGGCGGCCCGCGAGTTCCGCGATCGCGACGAGGTCCTGGATCGACCGGTAGGAGCCGTAACCGGAGCCCGCCATCCGGGAGATGGTCTCCTCCATCAGCGTGCCGCCCAGGTCGTTGGCGCCCGAGCGCAGCATCTCGGCCGCGCCCTGTGTGCCGAGCTTCACCCAGCTGGTCTGGATGTTGGTGATGTGCGGGTGGAGCAGGAGCCGGGCCATGGCGGTGACGGCCCGGTTGTCGCGGTCGGTCGGGCCGGGGCGGGCGATGCCTGCCAGGTAGACCGGGGCGTTGGTGTGGATGAAGGGGAGGGTGACGAACTCCGTGAAGCCGCCGGTCTCCTGCTGAAGGTCTGCCAGGGTCCTCAGGTGGCCGAGCCAGTGGCGGGGCTGGTCGACGTGGCCGTACATCATCGTCGACGACGAGCGCAGGCCCACCTCGTGGGCGGTCCTGATGACCTCCAGCCAGGTCGCCGTGGGCAGCTTGCCCTTGGTGAGGACCCAGCGGACCTCGTCGTCCAGGATCTCGGCCGCCGTACCGGGGATCGAACCGAGCCCGGACTCCTTCGCGGCGATCAGCCAGTCACGGATGGACATGCCGGTACGGGTCGCCCCGTTGACGACCTCCATGGGCGAGAAGGCGTGCACATGCATGCCGGGTACGCGTTCCTTCACCGCCCGCGCGATGTCGAAGTACGCCGTGCCCGGCAGGTCCGGGTGGATGCCGCCCTGCATGCAGACCTCGACCGCGCCGACGTCCCACGCCTGCGCGGCCCGGTCGGCGACCTGGTCCAGGGAGAGGGTGTACGCGTCGGCGTCGGTGCGCCGCTGGGCGAAGGCGCAGAAGCGGCAGCCGGTGTAGCAGACGTTGGTGAAGTTGATGTTCCTGGTGACGATGTACGTGACGTCGTCACCGACCACGTCACGGCGCAGGGTGTCCGCGATCCGGCACAGTTCGTCGAGCGCCGGGCCGTCCGCGTGGAGCAGGGCGAGCGCCTGGTCGTCGGTGAGTTTCGTCGGATCGTCGGCGGCCTGGCCGAGCGCCTGGCGTACGTCGGCGTCGATGCGGGACGGGATCATGCCGGGGGCCGCCGCCTCGCGCAGCGCCTCCCAGTCCCCGTACACCTCGTCGAAGTCCTCGCGACGGTCGCCGGTGCGGCCCTCCGTGTCGATGGTGCGGTGCAGATCGGTGCGGCCGGTGGCGCCGAACTCCTCGTCGGGCTCCTGCCAGGGCAGGCCGACGGGGATCGCACCCTCCTTCGCGAGGCCCGTCTCCGGGTCGGCGAGGGCGCGGACGTGCGGGAGGAGGCGGGGGTCGAGCCAGGGCTCGCCGCGCTGGATGAACTCCGGGTAGATGGTGAGTCGCTCGCGGAGCGCGAAGCCGGACTCGGCGGTCTTCGCAGCCAGTTCGTCGATGTGGGGCCAGGGGCGTTCGGGGTTCACATGGTCGGGGGTGAGCGGGGAGACGCCGCCCCAGTCGTCGATGCCCGCGCCGATGAGCAGCGCGTACTCGGCGTCGACGAGGTTCGGCGGGGCCTGGATGCGGGCGGACGGGCCGAGGATGTGCCGGGCGACGGCGATGGCCGCGGCCAGTTCCTCCAGCTCGGCGTCCGGCATGCCGCGCATCGCGGTGTCCGGCTTGGCGCGGAAGTTCTGGACGATGACTTCCTGGATGCCGTGGTAGGCGCGGGCGGTCTTGCGCAGCTCGAAGAGGGAGTCGGCGCGCTCCTCGTACGATTCGCCGATCCCGATCAGGATGCCGGTCGTGAACGGGACGTTGGAGCGGCCCGCGTCTTCGAGCACGCGGAGGCGTACGGCCGGTTCCTTGTCCGGGGAGCCGTGGTGCGGGCCGCCCGGTTCGGACCACAGGCGGGTGGCCGTCGTCTCCAGCATCATGCCCATGGAGGGGGCGACGGGCTTGAGCCGCTGGAGGTCGGTCCATGTCAGCACGCCCGGGTTGAGGTGCGGGAGGAGGCCGGTCTCCTCCAGGACGCGGATCGCCATGGCGCGTACGTACGCGAGGGTGTCGTCGTACCCCTCGGCCTCCAGCCACTCCCGCGCCTCGGGCCAGCGGTCCTCGGGCCGGTCGCCGAGCGTGAACAGCGCTTCCTTGCAGCCCATGGCCGCGCCCTTACGGGCGATGTCCAGCACCTCGTCGGGCGACAGGAACATCCCGTGGCCCTCGCGCCGGAGCTTGCCGGGCACGGTGACGAAGGTGCAGTAGTGGCACTTGTCGCGGCAGAGCCGGGTCAGCGGGATGAAGACCTTGCGGGAGTACGTGATGACACCGGGCCGGCCGGCGGCTTCGAGGCCGGCGTCACGCACCCGGGCGGCCGAGGCTGCGAGATCCGTCAGATCGTCACCTCGCGCCTGGAGCAGAACGGCGGCCTCGGTCACATCGAGAGCGACACCGTCGCGGGCCCGCTTGAGGGCACGCCGCATGGAATTGGTGGTCGGACGTCCGCGCTGAGGATCGGTCATGGAGCGAGCATACGAGCGCGGCACGCGCCCCGGACCAGGGCCTCCGTGGGACCGGCGGGACCGAAGGCGCGCCCCTGGGGGCGCCCGGCCCGTACGCGTCACCATGACGCGGGAAGGAGGCGGGGCTGCCCGGCCGCATGGCGCGAGGCCGACAGATGACGTGCGCGCCGGCAGGGCGCTCGGCACGCTGTCGGGCGGCGAACGCTCACGTCTCGCGCCGACCGCCACGTTGGCGTCCCGGCCCGAGCTGCTCCTGCTCGACGAGCTTTGCGGGACTGCGGACGGCCGGCTCAACGATCGGTGAGCAGCCCGGCGTCGTGTGCGAGAACGGCGGCCTGTACACGGTTGGCGCAACCGGTGCGTGTGAGGATCCGGCTGATGTGCGCCTTGACCGTGCCGGCACTCAGATACAGCTGATCGGCGATCTCCGCGTTGGACAGGCCCGTGCCGAGCAACCGCAGGACATCCCGTTCGGCCGGGGTCAGCTCTTCGGTCCTGCGCAGAGCGACCTCGGTGTCCCGGCCGGACCGTACGTGCCGTTCCAGCAGCTGGCGGGTGATCCGGGGTGCCAGTACCGGTTCCCCCCTCGCGGCGAGTTGCACGGCGCGGATCAGCTCGGCGGGACCGGTGTCCTTGAGGAGGAAACCGCTCGCGCCGGCCCGCAGGGCGCGCGTCACGCTCGCTTCCTCGCCGAACGCCGTCAGCATCACGACACAGGTGCGGGGCGAAAGACGGGCAATGTCCTCGGCGGCCGCGATTCCGTCCCTGGTCGGCATCTGAATGTCGAGGAGGGCGACATCGATGCCCTGGGCGCGGCATGCCGCGGCGGCTTCCCGACCGTCGCCCGCCTCGGCGACCACCTCGATGTCCTCGGCGTTCTCCAGGATCAGCCGGATTCCCGCACGCATCAGCGCCTCGTCGTCGGCGACCAGGACTCGGATCATCAGCTCATCTTAGGGCTGCCGCCGTCAGCAGTACGACGAGGAAGCCCACCGTCGGCAGGACCACGAGCAGCGCCACGCAGCCGGATCCCAGGACTCGCGGCCAGGTCAGGATCTCGTCCGGCAGCGGGGCACGTGCTCCTGCCCGTCCGATGCCGCCGGACTGCCCGATGCTGCCGGACGGAAGGCGGGCCGTGTCCGGAGGGATTTCGGCAAGAGCCCCTGGGAGCGCGGCGAATTCCAGGGGGCTGTTCCCGTGGGTGGGCAGCCAAGCCGCCATGCGGAAACCGCCGTTCATCAAGGCGCCCGCCTCGAACGTGCCGCCGAGCAACGAGATCCGCTCCTGACAGCCGGCCAGCCCACTGCGACTTCCCCCGCGGGAGTGACCCGCCGCGCGCGGTGCGTCGTTGGTGACGGACACCTCGATCCCCCTGTCCGTGCCCCTGACCTCCACCCTGGTGGGCGCACCGGACGCGTGTTTCAGCACGTTCGTCAGCCCTTCGCGAACCACCCGGTGGATCGCCTGACGCGCACGAAGGCCCACCTCGGCCGTGTCGGGAACGGACCAGTCCAACTCGACGGTGCTGCCTGTCTGCCGGGACTCCGTCACCAGAGCGGTGATGTCCTCACGCGTTCCCCTCTCCTCCCCGGTCCGGTCCGGCAGGTCTGTCATGTCAACGTGCCGCAGGACACCGAGGATCTCGCGCAGTTCCTCCATGGCCGTACCGGCCGTCGTGCGCAGCAGATCGGCCTGTCCGACGAGGGCAGGTGCCTGCCGCGCGGCAGCGAGTTCAAGCGCCCCGGCATACACGGAGATCAGGCTCAGCCGGTGGCCCAGGAGATCGTGCATCTCTCCCGCGATCCGGGTCCGTTCCTCCGTCCGGGCCGCCGCAGTGGTCAGCGTGCGGGCCTGTTCCAGATAGGCGTTGCGCTCCCGCAGCAGGCTGACCAGGGGCCGCCGCCGCCCCAGCAGGCTCCCAGCCAGAGTGGGAAGCAGCAGAAGCAGCACCGCGGAGACCGCGTTGCCGGCCAGTTCCGACGGCAAGTCATCGGACCGGATGAGGGCACAGGCGACGGTCAGGACACCGACGGCGGCGCAGGCCACCCCGGCTACCTGCCACGCACGCCTCGGCGGTGCGATACGACGGGTAGCGGACAGCACGATCAGCGGCACCACCGCCAGCGTCCACACGTTGGTGCCCACGAGCAGCAAAGAGGCGCCCAGGACGGCGGCGACCGGCCGACCGCGCCGAGCGGGGACGAGCAGCACCGCCCACACCCCCTCCAGCACCGCCGCCGCCAGCCGTTCCGGGGGCGCCAGCAGCAGCGGCATCAGGCAGAAGGCTGCCGCCAGGGCACAGACCAGCGCCTCGACGCCGACCGTACGGCGCACGGCGGCACGCGCCTCGGCCCAGCTCTCGGCCACCTCGCGGCGCACCCACCGAGACACACCGGTCAGCGCGCGCCCCAGCCGTACGGACAGGCGCAACGGCCGTGTGTCCTTGGGCACCTGGCTCATGATCACCCCTGCCCCGCCACCGTGGATCTCCCGGGAGGAACGGTAGCTGCGGCGGTGGCGGTCGCCGCACGGCGGGCCCCGGGGGTCATGCGCCCGGCCGGAGGCTCAGCTCTGCCCGCAACGCGGCGACGTCCACCCGGCCGGCAGCCAGCAGCCGTACGACCGCGCCACCGGCCCCGGCGTCCGTATCCGTCGCCGACTCGTCGAGCAGCGCGGACAGCAGGTGGACCGTACCGACCGTGGGCGAACCGTGCTCGGCGGCGGACAGCCGCGCGACCGCCATGGTCCGGTCGGCGGCGGCGGACAGCCACACCTCGGAGCCGTCGGGAACCGGAACGGACTCGGTTGCCGAAGCCGAAGAGACCAGGGATATCTGCCGTACGCCGTGTCGGCGCATCAGGGCCGGAGCAGCGTTGGCGTCTGCCAGACTCCCGGGAAGCGAGCGCCCGGCAACGGACAATGCCCGGTCCAGGGCCAGTATCCCCAGCAGGAGATCCACCGGCTCCGCCGCGGCACGCCCGCACCGTACCGCTTGCCGCACGGCCTCGACGGTCACCGCGAACAGAACCGGTGAGCCGTTCTGGGAGGCCCCGGAGGTCCACGAAGTCAGCGCGCGTGTCAGGCGGTTACCGCTCCTACCCAGCGTTCCGGCCCGACGAAGAAGGGTGACGCCGCGGGATTCCGGTCCCTCGGTCTCCGCTGGGGCGCTCGCGTCCAGTCCGCCGAGCGTGGTTCCCGAGGCGGCCGTATCCAGCCTCTGCAGCAGCAGGGCTTCCCGTGCCCTGGTGTCCGGCAGGTCCAACAGGGCACGGGCCACGTGCCGGCAGCGCACCGAGATCGTCCCCTCGGCGCGGGCCGACCTGAGCGCGAGCAGCAGGCACGCGCGCACCGCCCCGGTCATCCCGGGCAGCGCCCGGCCGCTCTTTGCGGCCGATCCGCGCGAACCAAGGCCGAAGCGCCACCGTGCCTCACGCCAGGCGGCATCGACCTCTGCCTCATCGGCTTCCTGATGGGCTTCCTCATCGGCGCCGGCTCCGACCGGCGCACTGTGCACCTCGTCGTCGCTCACCCAACCGAGGCCCGCCCGACCGGAGATCATGCCGCTGAGCGAACCGGCCTTCCGCATCCCCGGAGCGATCGCCTCACCGGCGTCCGTGTCCCCCATCACGAGCTCCCCCAGCAGGGTGTCCGTCCCCACGGCCGACATCTCGCTCCTGACCGCACGGCGCAGTGCCTCCACGAGCAGGTCCATGACGTCCGGCTCGAACTCCGTGGTCGCTCCGACCACGGCCGTGGCGTCGGCGTGTACTCCGGTCGTCCCTCGCTGGTCCATCGGACGTTCCCCTCGAAGCGCGGTGGCTTGGTCAACACGACGCTAGGCGCACCCCCGCGACACCGCATCGGCCGACCGGCCACACTCCCGGTCCGATCGGCAAACCGGTTACGGAACATCAGTGACCCGGCGCACCCCGTCGTACGACGACTGGACAACGGATGTCACGCGGACCGCGGCCGGCTGTTTCAAGCGGACAGCCCGGTTCGGGCGGGGGTCGACGTACGACGTGCCATCACAGGCCCAGGTGTCACGCTGTCCTGATGCGGGGCGTCGGCCACTTCTGGGCGTCTGCCCATGCGCCGTACGGAGTCCAGGGGACGGTGGGGAACTGCGTCCGCAACGCCTCCAGGTCCACCTGGTAACCGGTGTCCGCCAGAAAGCTGTACATGGCGAACATGTCGGGGTTGGTGGTACGCAGGTCCGCCAGCGGGGTCTGCCGGAACGCGACCGTGCCGCCCGCGGCCCGTCCGATCTCCTCGGCCATCCGGACCGGCGTGGGATCGTCGCCCGCCACCTCGATCCGCTGCCCGATCCATCGGTCCGGATCGGCCACGACCGCGGCCACGACACGGCCCAGGTCCTGCCGTGCCACCTGCTGAAGGGGGGTGTCACCGGGAAGCGGCATGGTGAGGAGGCCGGCGGCGACCTCGTCCAGCGCACCCAGCGCGTTGTCGTAGAAGTAGGTCGGTGCCACCACCGTTGCCGGAAGTCCGGAGCCGGCGAGCAGTTCCTCGGTCCTGGCCTTGGTCTCGAAGTGCGGGATGCCGGTGCCACGGTCCGCACTGGCGACGGAGGCCAGCACCAGATGCGGCAGTGCGACGTCCTCGGCGGCCCGTACGATCGCCGCGCCCTGGGCCACCTCCGCGTCCAGGCCGTCCTGGAACGGCGTGGTCACGGCGAACGCGGCCGTCGTGCCCAGGAACGCCTCGGCGAGCGAGCCCGCGTCGAACAGATTGCCGGGGACGACCTCCGCTCCGGCCGCCGCCAGCGCCCTGGCCCGCCCGCTGCCGGGATCACGCACCACGGCGCGCACGGCACGCCCCGCCTCCAGCAGGGCGGCGGCCACCGCGCCGCCCTGGCCGCCGGTCGCTCCGAGTACCGCGATGGACATGAGGTCTCCCTGGTCGACAGGTACGGGTCCATGCTGACCAGCAGCGGCCGGACCTGCCACCGGGAGGGCCCCGGGTGGTGGGCGTCGGCGCTGCCGCGTATCCGTCTCAATGATGGCAGGCAAGCAACTCGGCCCAGACTGTCTTGCCCACGTCCCGGTCGGTGACTCCCCAGGACGTGGCCAGCGCCTCGACCAGATGCAGGCCGTACCCGGACTCCGCGCCGGCTCGGAGGCGGCGCTGCTCCGGCCCTTGCTCACCCCGCGCGTCCGACACCTCGATACGGAGCGTGTCCGCCAGGTCGAGAAGCCTCAGCTCGAAGTCCCGCCCCTTCACGTGCCCGTGCAGCACCGCGTTCGCCGCCAGTTCGGCCACGACCAGGGCGGCATCGTCGGAGAGCTCGCTCCCGTACGGCACGCCCCACTCGTCGAGTTGATGCACAGCGAGCCGGCGGGCGAGCCGTACCCCGCGGCGGGTGGCGCTGAACCGTTGGACGAACTCGGCGCTCACATGGGTGATTTCGGCGTTCATGTGACTCAGCGTGTCCGGTCCCTCGTACGCTGACCAGGAGTGACACCACGACGCCGAGTAGCTGTACGGGCACGCCCGGTCGGCTGTACGGGGCGTCGGCCGTGACCGGGCGGACAGAGAGCGGTGCGGGGCAGATGGCGAACGCGGAACGCGAAGAACGACCGGAGCGGCCGGCCGAGTCGGACGGGACGGCGCACCTGTTCAGGGCGCTGGGCAAGCAGATCAAGGTGCTGCGCGAGCGCGCCGGCCTGAGCCAGAAGGACCTGGGCACGGCAACTCACTGCGGCGAGGATCTGATCTCCGCGATGGAACGCGGTGTACGAACACCTCAGCCGGACTTCCTGGGGCGCGCGGATCGGGTGCTGGACGCGGGCGGGGTCCTGAGGACGGCGGTCGACGAGGTACGGGAGGCGTTGTCGCGGTCACGGACGCGGCACCCGGACTGGTTCCGGGACTATGCGCGGGTGGAGGCGGATGCGCTTGCGCTGCACGACTACAGCAACCAAGCGGTTCCGGGACTGCTCCAGACCGAGGAGTACGCGCGCGCACTTTTCACTCAACGTCGTCCCCTGCTTGACGAGGAGACGATCGAGAAGCGGGTGGCCGACCGACTGGACCGCCAAAGGATTTTCGAGCGCTGGCCCGCTCCGACGATGACGTACGTGCTGGAGGAGGTCGTTTTGCAGCGCCCCCTCGGCGGACGACCCGCACACAGACGGCAGCTGGAGCGCCTGTTGCAAGTCGGGCGCATGCGCACCGTGTCACTCCAGATCATGCCGACAGACACCGAGGAGCATCCCAGCCTGGGAAGCTCCTTCATCATGCTCACCCCCAAGGGGCGTCAAGAGGTGGCGTATACGGAGACGTACGGGTATCCCCGCCTGATCACGGACCCCGACGAAGTCCGGGTCTTCAGCGAGCGATATGGGAATATCCGATCGCAGGCTCTCACCAATCGGGAGTCCCTGACGCTGATCGAGAAGATGCTGGGAGAGCGATGAACACCGAGCGACTGCGCTGGTTCAAGAGCAGCTACAGCGACGGCGAAGGCGGCGCCTGCATCGAGGTCGCCTACGACTGGCACAAGTCCAGTTACAGCACCGGCGAAGGCGGCAATTGCATCGAAATCGCCACCTGCCCCACCACCATCCACATCCGCGACTCGAAGAACGTCCAGGGCCCCCACCTCGACGTCGCCCCCGCCGCCTGGTCCGCCTTCGTCTCGTACGCGCGCCAGGGCTGAGCACGGCCCGATCCGCCTGGCACACCTGGTCCCGCACCGGATCGCGACAGCCGCGACCCGGTGCGCCGCGACCCGGCCGACCGCGACGCGGCGGCCCCCGACGTAAAGGCTTTAAAGGCTTTGGGAAGAAGGAACTTCCCAACCAAACCCCTCCCCCGGCCTCAACCAGAGGCCCGTCACTCACACGGGTGAGGTTTGCCAACTGAGCTGGATTTCACAGCGGTTGGCTGGCATATGCTCGCCGCGACAACCGCAAACATGCGTCGGCCCCCGGCCGGGACTCGCAATCCCGATCGAGGGCCTGACCACCGAGGAAGAGAACGCTTCCCGATGGATACCCAGCAGGTTAGCGCGCCCTCACGCGCCCCGTCTCCCGTTCGCGGGGACGCCACGCCGTCATCCGGTGTCGTACACATCAACTCCCGCCACACCAGCCACTTCACGGTCGTCGGCAACCACCTCGCCCAGCACCGCGAGCTCTCCCTCCTCGCGATCGGCCTCGCCACCCACATCCAGTCGCTCCCCGCCGGGACGAAGATCGGGATCAAACCCCTCACCGAACGCTTCCCGGACAGCGAAGCCCGCATCGCCGCCGCACTACGCGAACTGGAAGCCCACGGCTACCTGAAACGCACCCGCGAACGCCTCCCCAACGGCCGCGTCGTCACCCGCACCTGCTCGTACAACCAACCGGGCACCACCGACGCCCACCCCGCCCCGGCCCCCAGGCGACGCCCCAAGCCCAGCCACCCAGCCCCGGTCGCTGCCCTGGCCCCGGTCGCCACTCCCACACCACCGTCACCCGAGGCACCCGCACCACCGACCCCCACAGCCGTACCCTCCACACCCCCACCGCGTCCCGCATCCCCCTACGTCCCCGCCCCCACCGCGCCCAAGCCCCCGCCCCCGCCACTCCCCCAACCCACCAAGCCCCTCCCCCAACTCCTCCACGCCGCCATCGCGCTCCTCACCGACCTCCACCGCCGCACACCCCAAATCACCCTCACCGAACGCGACATCCACCACCTCGCCCCCGCCGTCGCCACCTGGTTCGAACGCGGCACCACGCCCACCGCCATCCGCCAGGCCCTCACCAGCGACCTCCCCCAGCCCCTCAGATTCCCGGCCAAATTCTTGAGGCACCGCCTCATCGCCCTCCTCCCACCCCCGACCACCCCCGTCGACCAGCCCACCCCGCTCCAGAACTGCGACCGCTGCGACCGCGCCTTCCGCTCCCCCACCCCAGGCAACTGCCACGACTGCACAGCCGACGAACCGCACCTCCTGTCGGCCTGAACAAGTGGGGTCTCTACCCTGTGGTGTTCATTGCTGGTGGCCTCGGTCCTGTCTTCCTCGCGCCTTCGCTGAATTGCAGGTTTTCTCCGTCCGGGCGGCCGCATCCGCGCACGCCCGACCGCAGCCGAGGACCGCGGCACCTCCCCATCGCATGACCGCCGGCCCCCCTGCTGTATTGCCATGGCCGGGCAGTCCAGCACTCTGCGCAGCGCGGTGAGCTCCCGGTGCCCCCGGCCAGGGCGTTTCCCCGGCCGCAGGGGGCACTCGCATGTGTCAGCCGGCGGGGGAGTCGCTGACCTTGCCGAGCGGGCTGATCCGGATCGGCCGGTTGGCGCTCTGGGAGTCGGGGTTCTCGGCCGGGAGGGAGCCCGCGGGCCAGGCGATGGTGACGGTCTTCGTCTCGTTCGGCGGAGTCACCAGGATCTTGGACACGCGCACGCCGGAGCCGCCGGTGTTGTTGACCGGGAACGTGATGTTGAAGGCGGCGGACTCGCCGTCCTTGAGGACGTCGGCGCGGGGCTTGTCGTCGTTGCGCTTCACGGACATGGTGTCGCCCGATGCCGTCTTCAGGTCGACGCCGGCGAAGCCGCTGATGGTGCAGTCGCGGCCGCCCTCGTTCTTGAACTGGACGGTGACGACGCCCTCCTCCTTGTCGGTCGTGTTGTCGGCAGCGCTGACCTCCAGCTCGTCGCTGCGGCAGATGCCGACCGACTGCCCGTTGGAACCGGTGCCGGCGAGCGTGCCTTCGCCGCCTCCGTTGCCGCTTGCCTTGCCGTCGCTGCTGTTTCCGGTGCCGCTTCCCTTGCTGCTGCTGGAGCCCTGGTCCGGGTCGCCGCTGCCGGAGCCGCCGTTCCCGCCCGTCGAGGCGCTGGAGGAGGAGCCGGCAGGCGCCGCGTCCGTGCTGCCGTCGTCGCCGTTGCAGGCGGTCAGGGCGAGGGCGCTGACGAGCGTGAGGCCGGCGAGGAACGTCGAGCTGGTGTGAGTGAGCTTCATGGGTTCCCCCGTGGTGTACGTGGTGGCGATTCGCGGCCGGTCGGCGTTCTCCGTCCGGCTCGGCAACAGACAATCCGTTCCAGGGACGCGGGGACAAGCGGGAGCGGGGGATCGGGGACGCCGGGACACCGATACGGGGTTTGACCTGCGAGAACGACTACTCCCTGGAACGCGGTGATGGGATGCCCCGGTGGCACCCGCGCCCCTTGGAGGGGCAGCCGGTGGCCTCCCTCGGCGCCCCGTAGCGGATACGGCTCGTTGGCCGGACGCTCTGGTCGGGATACATGAGCGGTTCGTGCTCGACTGGCCAAAACCTGGTGCGCTTCAGGCAAAGGTCGCCCCCGACAGGCATCGGGAGAGGCTGAGGCGCCTCAGAAATGTGTGGCAAAGAAAGGGAGGCACGGCTAGCGTCGCGGCCGTGGATATCAGAGAACTGGACCGCCGCGCCCTCGCCACCTTGGGAGCGGTTATCGCGCAGATCGGCCCGGATCATCTTCGTCTTCCAACGCCGTGTGCCGACTGGACCCTGCACGGCCTGCTCCGCCACCAAGTGAGCGAGAACCTCGGCTTCGCAGCCGCCGCAGCAGGCGTCACCGGTGACATCCTGGTCTGGGACCAGGGCAACCTGGGTGGGGATCCTTACCAGGCCTACCTCGACTCGGCAGACACCATGACTAAGGCGTTCGCCGAGGATGTCCTGGACCATTCGCTCCAGATCAGGGAGTTCGGGTTCTTTCCCGGCCGGGTCGCGCTCGGTATGCATGTGCTCGACTGCGTAGTCCACGGCTGGGACGTCGCTCAGACCATCGGTGTTGCCTTCGATCCGGGCGCCGACCTCGTCCGCTACTCACTCAAGGTCGCGGCGCTGATCCCGACCGGAGCACCGTCCGGCGACCGGCCAAGGGCTGCGTTCGCCCCGGCGGTCGAGATCTCCGCGAGCTCTCCCGCCCTGGAGCGGCTGCTCGGACTCGTCGGCCGTCGTCCAGCGGCAAGCTGAGCGACTGCTCACAGGCAAAGCTGTTCTGAACGCCCAGATCAAAAAGGATCCGACCCGGGGCCGCTTCGGCGAGTGAGCAGGTAGGCGTCAATGGCCAGGGGCGCATCCACGTCGTTCGTGGACGCGAAAGGGGCGGCGCACGACCGACGCGGTGTCGGTGTACGCCGCCCTGGAGCGGTTCGGGTGGCGGGGGTGGCCCGCGCTGTCATGGCGGTTACTTGGGGTCGCGGTTGAACTGTGCCTTGGACCAGCGGTAGCCGAGGATGGTCAGGGCCAGGCACCAGGCGAGGGCGATCCACCAGTTGTTGCCGATCTCGGTCCCGAGGAGAAGTCCGCGCAGGGTCTCGATGGCGGGGGTGAAGGGCTGGTACTCGGCGATCGGCTGGAACCAGCCCGGCATGCTGTTCAGGGGGACGAAGGCACTGGAGATGAGGGGCAGCAGGATCAGCGGCATGGCGTTGTTGCTGGCCGCCTCCGCGTTGGGGCTGCCCAAGCCCATGCCGACCGCGATCCAGGTGAAGGCCAGGGCGAAGAAGGCGAGCAGGCCGAAGGCTGCCAGCCATTCCAGGACGGTGGCATCGGTGGAGCGGAAGCCCATGGCCACACCGATGGCGCCGACGAGGATCACGCTGATGATGGTCTGCAGGACGCTGCCGACGACGTGGCCGAAGAGGATGGAGCTGCGGTGGATGGCCATGGTGCGGAAGCGGGCGATGATGCCTTCGTTCATGTCGGTGGAGACCGACACGGCGGTGCCGATGGTGGTGGAGCCGATGGTCATCAGAAGGATGCCCGGGACGATGTAGGCGATGTAGGCGGAGCGGCCCGTGCCCCCGCTCATGGTGTCGCCGAAGATGTAGACGAACAGCAGGAGCAGCATGACCGGGGTCAGCAGCAGGTTCAGGGTGAGGGAGGGGTAGCGGCGGGCGTGCAGGAGGTTGCGGCGCAGCATCGTGGACGAGTCGCGCACGGCGAGGGAGAGGGAGCTCATCGGACAGTCTCCTTGGGCTGGGTGGGCACGGTGGTGGCGGTGAGGGCGAAGAAGACGTCGTCGAGGTCGGGGGTGTGCACGGTCAGCTCGTCGGCCTCGATGCCGGCCGAGTCCAGCCGGTCGAGGATGGAGCGCAGTTCGCGCTGGCTGCCGTCGCCGGGGATCTGCAGCGACAGCGCCTCGTCGTTGCGGGTCGCCTCGTCGAGGGTGCCGGCTGCGTTCTGGTAGGCGGCGGGGTCGGTGAAGCGCAGGCGGACGTGTCCGCCGGGGATGAGCCGCTTCAGCTCCTCGGCCGTGCCCTCCGCGGCGATCTTCCCGTCGTTCAACACAGCGATCCGGTCCGCGAGTTCGTCGGCCTCTTCCAGGTACTGGGTGGTGAGGAAGACGGTGACGCCATCGGTGACCAGTTCGCGGATGATGCCCCACATGTTGTGCCGCGAGCGCGGGTCGAGGCCGGTGGTCGGCTCGTCCAGGAAGATGATCCGGGGGTTGCCGACGAGGGTCATGGCGATGTCGAGGCGGCGTTTCATGCCGCCGGAGTAGGTGGAGGCCGGCTTCTTCGCCGCCTCGACCAGGTCGAAGCGCTCCAGCAACTCGGCGGCCACTCGGCGGCCCTCGCTGCGGGAGAGGTGGTGCAGGTCGGCCATGAGGAGCATGTTCTCCTCGCCGGTGATCAGGCCGTCGACGGCGGAGAACTGCCCCGTGACACCGATCGCGGCACGTACGGCCTGCGGTTCGGCGGCCAAGTCGTGACCGCCGACGTGCAGGTCGCCGGCGTCGGCGGAGACGAGGGTGGACAGGATCTTCACGGCGGTGGTCTTGCCGGCGCCGTTCGGGCCGAGCAGAGAGAAGACCGTGCCTTCCGGGACGGTCAGGTCGATCCCGTCGAGGACGGTCTTGTCACCGTAGGACTTGCGCAACCCGTGCGCCGCGATAGCCAAGTTGGTCATGAGGAGAGCTCCTTCAAAGACTGCGAGGTTCAGAGGCTGCGGGCGGTGATGTCGCCCTGGGAGGTGGTCGCCTTGATGGTCAGGCCGGGCGTGCCGTCGCTGTTCTTCAGCGCGTTGTCGATCCGGCCGTGGCCGGTGCCGGCGTCCAGGGAGGCGGAGACGCCGCGAGCCGCGCCGACGGTGATGTCGCCCTGCTGGGTGCTCAGCGTGAGCTGCCCGCGCACGGCCTCGGTGATGTTCACGTTGCCCCGCTGGGTGCTGATCTCGCCGGGACCGCTCAGGCGGCCGACCGTGATGTCGGCGTCGAGTCCGGTGAGGCGGGCGCCGGCGGCCTCATCCAGCTTGACCGAGCCGTAGCCGCCGTCGAAGGCGACGTCGCCGAGCCGTCCCACGCCGCGGAACTCGGCGGCGGCCGCCTTCGCCTCGACACAGGAGCCGGCGGGCAGCTGGACGGTGACCTCGACGGATCCGGAGTTGCCAAGGATCCGGTTCTTCGCCTGCGGGGCCTGGATCCGCAGGACGCCGTCGGCGTAGGTGACTTCGGTCTGTTCGGCGGCCTTGACGTCGCGGCTCTTGGCGGCGTTGGCGGGCAGGACCTCGACGGTGGTGTCGGTGCGGTCGGCGGCGATGAACTGGATGCGTCCCGCGGGGATGTCGAGGACGGCCTGGACGGCGGCGGGGGTGTCGAACTTCTGCATCATGCTCTCCTTCTCCGGTATCGCGCGCCCCTTCGGCCCGCTCTTTCCGATGAAGGAAAAGCTACGTTGCATTCATGAATCTGACAACAGATTCGTTGCGTCAAACTCCCATCAGTGCAGGTAGATGCGGAAAAGTTGATGCAATGACCTCGCGCATAACGCAACGTCTCAACGTGCAGTACGTTGCAATGAATTGAGAGTGAACGCTATAGTCGGCACACCAGCCACCACAGGGCCACCCCAGGCCACGAAGGAGACCGCGATGCCGGGAGGCAGGCTCACCCAGCAAGAACGCCAGCAGATCGCACTGGGACTGGCCGACGGCCTCGCCTACGCCGAGATCGCCCGACGTCTGAACCGCCCCACCTCGACGATCACGCGTGAGGTGATGCGCAACGGCGGCCCCACCGCCTACCGCGCCGAAGTGGCCCACCGCGCCACCGAACACCGCGCCCACCGCCGCAGGAAGGCCGCACCCCGCGAGGCGCAGTCACCGCCGCAGCCCTACGGACGCGACGCCGAAGCCGTGCGCGAGTACGAGGAAGTGTTCACCACCGTCATCATGGCGTCGGGCGCACCCCTGATGATGTCCCGGGTGATGGCCTGCCTCACCCTCACCGACACCGGCAGCCTCACCGCAGCCGAACTTGCCCAGCGCCTCCAGGTCAGCCCGGCGTCCGTCTCCAAAGCAATCACGTTCCTCGAGAGCCAGGGAATGGTCCGCAGAGAACGCCACGAACGCCGCCGCGAGCGCTACATCGTCGACGACGACGTCTGGTACGAGGCGATGATGGCCAGCGCCCGCTCCACCGCCCAACTCGTCGAAACCTCACGGCAGGGCATCAGCGTCCTCGGCCCCGACACCCCAGCCGGCGCCCGCCTCGAGAACATCGCCCGCTTCCTCGACTACGTCTCCGAAAGCATCGCCCGCGCCGCAGAACAGGCCCGCGACATCCTCCACACGAAACCCGGAACAACCCCCGACACCACCACCTGAACCACGCTCGATCGCCAGCAGGCAGCCACGTACACACCTCGCCGCACCACCCCGCCACCGGCCTACATCTTCGGAGATGTGACGAGCGCGGGCATCGGCGACGGTAGCGCGGACCGCTCCGCCTGCCTGCCGCTCGTTCTCCGCCCGCGTCCGAGCACTTCCGGGCAAGCGGTAAATTTCGCGTCAACGCAAACCACAAGCTCATCGACGCCTGGCTCCTCGCGCTCTGTACCGCTTGCGGGGAAACTGCAAAGCTCACGGTCCTGGAGCGAATGAATGTGCGCTCCCTACGACCTGAGCTGCTGGACCGGCTGCATGACAACGACCCTGGCCTGACAGCTGAACTGCTCCAGGATCCGGTCGTGCGGCGCCGCAATCCATCGCCCTCGACTGGGACAACGCCTGGCGCCTCGACACCGGCGGATCGGATCACCCGGACCGCGAGGTGATCGACGTCTCGGTCCGCTTGGCGGCGCGGATCCCTGTCCGGCCGGTGCGGCTGATCGCTGAAGGTTGCGGTCTTTCGCGGGCCGAGGTCGAGAGACTGATCACGGAAGGGAAGCTCGTTTCGGCAGTCCGGCTGAGCGGCAAGCTCTCCGGCGACTTCACCTTCACGCTCAAGCGCTGAGCCCTCCTCGGGACCAGGGGCCTGTCCGGCAAGGTCCGCCGGACAGGCCCTAGACGAGGGCCACCGCGAACAGCGTGAAGGCGAGCACGATGACGCCCACGCGGACGTAGTGGAACCGGTCCCAACGCCCCACCTGCTGCTTCCAGTCCGCGGGTACGCCTTCCTGTGACCAGGTCGCGACGCGTGAGTTGATCGGCACGAGCAGCAGGATCGACATCACCACGCTCACCACGAGCAGCGCTGCGCCCGCGGCGACGAGCGACGCGCCCGCGTCGCCCCACGTCAGCGTGGACCACACCGCGCCGAGGACGACCGAGCCGATGTACCAGAACGGCATCACCCGGCCCAGGACGCGCGCCCCGTCGCTGCGGGCTTCGACCCCGCCGTCGTTCGGAAGCCGGTCGAGGATCGGGTTCACGAACACCGCCACCGCGAACTCCACGCCCACCATCAGCCCGACCACAACGACCGTGACGACGGCCAGTACGTCCTGCATGACCCCTCCAAAAGGCTGACCTAGCGGCGCTAGGTTCTGACGCAATGCTAGACATGCCATCGCTCCATTGTCTAGCGGTGCTAGCATCGAGTCATGTCAGTACACGAACGCAAGGAACGTGAGCGGGCCAACCGCCACAGGCTGATCGTCTCCACGGCCCGCGAACTCGCCGAGGCCCACGGCTGGGACGCCGTCACCACGCGCCGGCTCGCCGAGCGGATCGAGTACAGCCAGCCCGTGCTCTACAGCCACTTCCGGGGCAAGAACGAGATCGTGGCAGCGGTCGCACTGGAGGGGTTCGCCGAGCTGACGACCGCGCTGCGCGCCGCGGTGCCGGAGGGGCCCGCCAGCCGGGAGGCGGTGGCCGCACTGGCCCGCGCCTACACCGACTTCGCCGCGCGCAATCCCGCCCTGTACGACGCGATGTTCAGCCTCGACAACGGCCTCCCCTTCGCCGACGACGCCACGCCCGCTCCACTGCGCGAGGCGTTCCAGGCCCTGCTGGACCCGCTCGTCGACCACGCACACCCCGATGAACCGGGCTTGTTCGTCGAGACGTTCTGGGCCGCGCTGCACGGACTGGTCACCCTCACCCGCGCCGGACGCCTGCCCGCCGACCGGGTCCCCGACCGCCTGACGCTCCTGGTCGACCGCTTCGTCCCCCGCTAGGGTCCGCGCCGGCCCGGCTCGCCGCCTGTTCTGCTGATCACCAGGTCCGCGCCGCCGGTCTCATCCCGCCTCCGTTGAAGTGCGGGTTTCTTTATCCTGGCCGGATGACCACTCCTCCTGAACTCGTCATATTCGACTGCGACGGTGTACTCGTCGACAGCGAACGCATCGCCGTGCGCATCCAGGTCGAAGTGGGCGCCGAACTGGGGTGGCCGCTGACGGCGGAAGAGGTCATCGAGAAGTTCGTGGGCCGGTCGAACAAGTCCATCGGTGCGTTGGTCGAGGCCCATCTGCCCGGCAAGTCCGCCCTCTGGCAGCGGCGCTTCGAGGACCTGCACCGCGCCGCCGTGGACTCCGAACTCGTCGCGGTCGACGGCATCCACGAGGCGCTGGCCGCCCTCGCGTTCCCCACCTGTGTGGCATCGAGCGGCAGCCACGAGAAGATGCGCCACACCCTCGGCCACACCGGACTTCACTCCCACTTCGAGGGCCGCATCTTCAGTGCGAGCGAGGTCGCGAACGGCAAGCCGGCCCCCGATCTCTTCCTCCACGCGGCCCGGCAGATGGGCGTGGATCCCTCGGCCTGTGTTGTCGTCGAGGACAGCAAGTACGGGGTACAGGCCGCCCGTTCGGCCGGAATGCGGTCCCTCGGCTACGCGGGCGGGCTGACCCCGGCGCACTGGCTGGAGGGCCCGGACACGGTGGTCTTCGACGACATGCGCAAACTGCCGACGCTCTTGTCGGAGATCTGACGGCCGGCCGCCTCGGGTCCGTTACGCGTAAGGCGGGTCGGGGTGGTCGCTACCCTGTTCTCCCCCTGCCACGAGGCGGGGAACACAGGGGTGGGACATGCGCAGAAGAATGGCTGCGGCTTCCGTGGTGGCGGTAGTGGCCACCGGGATCGCGGTGGCTCCGGCCGCTCACGCGGAGGGGCGGGGCGACATCCGGGTCACCAAGACCGTCGGCCACCTCAACCCCCACCACCCCGTCGAAACCACCCCGACCTGCCAATTCTGGCGCCGACTCCACCAAACCCGCGCCCTGGTCAGCCACTACCGCCGCCGAGGCGATCCCCTCCCGCGCCACCTACGCGCCTGGGCCAAGTACCAGCCGATCCCACCAATCAACGACCCTCAAGATCTCCGGCTGTAGTACTAGTGTCTCGTGATCCTGTTGGTGGAACCTGTGGTCGTTCTACTCGTTGAGCCCGGTATGGATCTCTCCTCTGAACAGATGGCTGATCTGCGGGAGTTGGCGAACTCTCGTCACGTGACGGCTGATCTGGCACTGCGTGCGCGGATCGTGCTGTGGTCCGGCGAGGGACGGCGGCGTAAGGAAATTGCCGAGTTGGCCGGGGTGTCGCCGGTGACGGTGGACCGGTGCAAGGCCCGTTATGCCGCCCAGGGGTTGGCCGGTTTGGAGGAGAGACGCCGCGGGGGCGGGCGCGATCAAGTGCCGCCGCAGACGCGGGGCCGCGTAATTGCGCTGACGAAGATGACCCCGCCGGCGGATTCGGGGCTGTCGCACTGGTCCACCCGGACGCTGGCCGATCACATGAAACGACGCGAGGGCATCTCGGTGTCCTGGCACTACGTTGCCCGTGTCTGGCGGGAGGAGAATCTCAAGCCGCACCGGAACGGCACCTTCAAGATTTCGAAGGACCCCGAGTTCGCGGACAAGGTCGCCGATGTCGTCGGCCTCTACCTGGCCCCGCCCGGCGGCGCGGTGGTGCTGTCCATCGACGAGAAGACGCAGATACAGGCGCTGGACCGGACCCAGCCGGTGCTGCCGGTCGCCTTCGGCGCGAGTGAGAAGCGCACCCACGACTACGTGCGGCACGGCACCACCAATCTGTTCGCCGCCCTCAATGTCCATACCGGTGAGGTGACCGGCGAGTGCAAGCCGAGTCGGAACGGGGCGAACTTCCTCGCCTTCTTGAAGAAGGCGACCAAGCCGCACGCCGGCAAAGAGATCCACGTTGTCCTGGACAACCTGTCCACCCACACCACGCCGGAGGTGAAGGCGTGGCTGGAGGAGAACCCGCACATCCACTTCCATTTCACTCCCATCGGTTCCTCGTGGTTGAACCAGATCGAAATCTGGTTCGGGATCCTTACTCGGCAGTCCATTCGCCGCGGCACGTTCTCCAGCGTCAACGTCCTGGTCAAGCAGATCCGTGACTACATCAACTCCTGGAATGAGCACGCGAGTCCGTTCACCTGGACCACATCCGCCGAGGAGATCCTCGCGAAGGTCCGCTTCGTCCAGACCAACATGAAGAAACTCGTCAATAACAACTCAAACTGACACGATCAGGATCACGAGACACTAGAGAGCGACCATCTCGCTCCCGGGAGCCATCGCGGCCGTTGTCGCCCTTCACCACACCTCAACGTGAGGTTTGGAAAAGCCTCGATTCACGCATCACGAATAGCGACTTCTTCAAGCTCGATCCACCGGGCATCATCCGCCTGGAGAATGTCGAAATTATCCACAAAGAAGATACCTTCCCGATAGCACGCAACAAAAGTAGATACCATTTGGTCAATACTCTTGAAAGCCATCCTGGAATCTTCACCAATCATCACACTTGCAACCCGCGAAGATATTTCACCGGGAATATACACGGCTGCGTAGAAATCTCCACCACCACTAGCAAGCAGGGGAATCCAATGTGACCCCAGTACCGCACAACCAGGAAAATCTGCCCTGACAGCCATCGCCTCGTCAACTGAAAGCGGCTCATACCCTGGAATCAGTGCAGCGTCATCCTGTGTTTGATCAGGGTGATAGGCAACCCCATTTGACCACGCAAACCACGCCGCAACATCAGAGGGGACGGGTGAGGTGAACGCGCGCTCGAGGAGCTCAATGGGAACACCTGGGTTGCGGTGTGTGACAACTGGGCGCCCCAGATGCTCAGCAGCCATCCAAAGATCCCGAATTCGCTCCTCGAGCACAGCATACTCCCCTTCTAGCGCACCCTTACGGCATATTGATCGCCGGGATTTATTCCTGCGTTCTTATAGAATTCCTTGAGGGCCCAGCCGTGACTAGAGTTTATACTGCCGGGCGAGAGGGTGAGAGTTGCCCCTGAACCACCTTCAACACTGGAGGCAAAAGGATACTCCTCCCACGTTGCGTTGGACGCAAATCGACGTGGCCTCGGTGCATGCGCTTGGGCTTGCCGCCTTGCGGTCCTGGCAGCCGCCTCACCACCCGCCCTCCTCGTAAGGATTCCAGGGGCTCCGCCAGCGATCGCTTTGTCGAAGTTTGCCGCCTGGGGGAAATGGGCTGCGGAGTCGATCTCATGCACAGGAAGAGAAGTCACTTCACCTGCGGAATCAACTGCGAAAACTCGGGGACAGCTTGTGTTGTGAACAAGGACCGGGGTGGCGCCCGCCAGCACATAGTACGTGTGCTACGCGGCCCCTCTCTATCTGCGTATTCGCAGATCAGCGGCGGTTTCGGGTTCCGCTGGTGTCCGTGGTTGTGCGGGGGAATCCGTGGGTGTTGCCGTCGCTACTGCCGTCAGGAGCGCAGGGCGCACGGTGGTGCTGCCGCTGGCGCGGTGTCGACGCAGGGGGACTTTACTGCCAGGCTCCGGGCTCGGCACGGAGTACGGCGCGGACGGTCTGCTCGTAGTGCTGGTGGCCGCTGGCGGCGCAGTGTCCTGCGATCCAGCGGGTCAGTTCGTCCGGGGTGTGCAGGGTGCCGGATGTGGCACCGCAGTTGTGTTCGGCGCCGGTGACGCAGAGCGCCGCGAAGGCCGGCAGAGCCAGGGGGTCGGGGACGGTGATCACGTGGTAGTCGCGGAATCGGTAGCGGCCTCGGGTAATGCCGCGCGCCGGTGCGTCTGCGTTCGTGGCGTCAGGCATCGCCGTCACCTCCTACCTCTCCCTCCTCCTCTGCTTCGCCCTCCGGATCCGGGAGGCGTTGTCCCCGCGAGTCGGCGACCCTGAGTGCGTCGGCCAGGGCTTCGGTCAACCGGCAGGCCAGCCAGCGGTATTCGGTGGCCGACAAGGTCTTCGCACCGGGGGCCGTGGAGTCTCGGGCGTACTCCAGCAGTTCCTTTCCCATGCCGATCTGCACCGACTCGATGTTGTCGGCGAGGTTGGCAAGGTAGCCGCGGCCGTCGGTGCTGAGGTAGCAGGGCTTCCCCTCGGGCGTGGTCCACGGCAGCAGGCGCGGCCCTGTGAGTCCTGCTGCCGCGTCGTGGAGATCCCTGCGACGCATGCGGTCCGCGTCGCTCCTGGGCTGGCTCATCGTGTACCCCCGGGCCTGGTCGCTGGTTAGGACACGAAGACCGTAGATACTGATGCGCTGTCACTCCATGCATGCATCAAGGCAGTTGGTGACGCATAGTGCGGAAAGTGTTGCGCTGCGTGGCAGTTAGCCGACGACGCCCAGGTGGTCGGCCATCTCGCGCATGTCGGCGGTGAGGGTGCGCTTGCGCTTCTTGAGGATCTCCTGCATGGTCTCGGCGGCCATCCGCTGGTGCCGCAGCCATTCCGGGGAGGCGTGGCGGACGCCTGCCAGCTCGTCCATCGCGCCGGTCAAGTCGCCGGTGCGGGCGTGGGCGCGGGCCACGTCGAGGCGGTGGCGGTTCCAGTTGTCGTCGCTCGGCCTGCCGGTGTGTTTCCACGCCTTGGGGGACATGGCGTCCTCGCTGGACTTGCGGACGACGGTGCGGGCGTCGCCCAGGACCATGGCGTCCTCGACGCCTTTCATGCCGACGGTGAGCGGTCCGAAGGTGGTCCAGTGGCGGAAGAACGATCCGGTGTGTTCCCGGCCCACGGCGGCTGCGGCGGTGGTGGCCACCCGGTGGTACTGGCGGGCTTCCTGGGGACGGTTGTTGCGGCCTGCGGCTGCGGCGGCGCGCAGGGCGAGCCACCCCCACGCCGCGCACTCGTCGGGTGTGGCGCGCGAGAGTCGGGGTTCGATCACGTCGGCCGTGGCGGAGGCGAGTTGTTCGGCCTCGTCCAGGCGGCCCTGGCGCAGCAGGAGTGCCGCAGTGGCCGCACTCGGTGACGACATCCGCAACTGGCCCGACGCCAGCCCGGTCACCTTGCAGGACCCCGCCTACGTCGGCGTCGCGGTGATGGCGATGCAGGGCCGCCCTGGCTACACCCGCATCCGCACCCCCTACGTCTCCGACGCCGACGCCGCCCGCGTCGCCGAAGCCACCTCGCACCTGACCGCCGATCCGGACCTCTGCCTGGACGCCCTTCTCGCCTCGACCGGCCGGACCACGGCACCCCTGCCCTCGCTCACCAAGTAGCCCCGAAAGCCCACACCGGAAAGGAGGTTGAGGATATGGCGGAGGAACGGTTCACCCGGCGCACCGTGACCGTGGTCATGGCGGTCATCGCGGCCCTGGCCTTCGTCTTCTCCTTCGGTAACGTCTGGGCCCTCGCCCTGCGACTCGGTGTTCCGCATCCGATCGCGCCACTGATCGCGCCCATGGTGGACCTGTCCGTCGTCGGGCTCCTGGTCGCGCTGCGCTTCCTCGCTCTGCGCGGCGTCCCCAAGGCGGAGCTGAAGGCCGGCACCCGGCTGCTGCACCTGTGCGGCCTGCTCACGCTCGCGCTGAACACCGCCGAACCGCTGCTGACCGGACGCTACGGACGCGCCTGCCTGGACACCGTCGCTCCGCTCCTGCTGCTCGGCTGGGGCCACGTCGGCCCTGCCTTCCTCGCCCAGTTCTACGCCCTCACCCGCCCCACCCCGCGCCTGGAGGCCACCGCCGCCACCCTTGCCACCGAGCCGATGCCCGACGTCGCACCATCACCCGAATCGGCACCCCCGACGCCCGCACCGGACATCGCCGCTTCCCTGGTCGAGGAGCTGGAGCCCGCTCCGGCCGCTGCTCCGCCAGCCGCTGTCACCACGACGGGCCGAACCGCTTCCGGCCCTGCCCTTCCGGCCGCCCTGCTGGACGCGGCCCGGCGCATCGCGGACACCCACCGCGCCGAGCACGGAACACCGATCACCGCCGCCCACCTGGGCACACGCATGGGCATCGCCCTGCCAGTGGCCACCACCGCACTCGCCCAGCTCTGAGCCCCGGCCCCCCGCCGGCCGCATCCCCCTCACTGAAACCCACGCCCGCTCCTGGGCCTGGTTCGTCATGCCCCGAGCAGCGCCAACTCGCCTTCCAGTTCGGCTGGTTGCTGCTCGGGGCCACCCACCCGAACAGATGGGACACGCCCCGAATGGTCACCCTGGACCTGCGCCACGTGGCAAGCCCCGCCGTACGGGACCTGCTCCACCTCGTCAATCACCCCGACTTCGACCACGCACAGCAGCAGATCGAACGCCTCGGCGGCTGCACCGAACCCGTCCGCCTGACCGGCCACAGCACCACCGTCGACACCACGACCGGCGAAGTGCTGCGCTCCTACACCTCTTCCGCCGAACCGAGGGGCAGCCTGCTCACCACGTGCGGCAACCGCCGCTCCTCCCGCTGCCCGGCCTGCTCCCGCCTCTATGCCGCCGACACCTACCACCTCATCCGCGCCGGCCTCTCCGGCGGCAAGACCGTCCCCGACACCGTCCGCACCCACCCCCGCGTCTTCGCCACCCTCACCGCACCCTCCTTCGGCCCCGTCCACAACCGCCCCACCACCCCCGGCGGCGACATCAGGCCCTGCCGCTGCGGTCAGCTCCACGGACCCACGGACGCCCTGCTGGGCACGCCGCTGAACCCGGCGACGTACGACTACGCGGGTGCGGTCCTCTTCAACGCCCACGCCGGAGCCTTGTGGGCCCGCTTCACCACCTACCTGCGCCGCGAGCTCGCCGCCCGGCTCGGCCTCACCCAGAAAGCCGCCCTCGCCGTGCTGCGGATCTCCTTCGCCAAGGTCGCCGAGTACCAGAAGCGCGGCCTGGTCCACTTCCACGCCGTCATCCGGCTCGACGGGCCCGACGGCAACGCCACGCCTCCGCCCCCGTCTGTCACCGTCACCGTGCTCACCGACGCCATCCGGGCCGCAGCCCTCCGGGTCCGAGTGGCCGTCGTGTCGGACGCGATCGGGGAGCGCGAACTCACCTGGGGCGAACAGCTCGACGTGCGCGAGATCGCCGCCTTCGGCACCGACGCCGAACTCACCGACCAGGCCGTGGCCGCCTACGTGGCCAAGTACGCCACCAAGTCCGCCGACGCCTCCGGCACCCTCGACCATGCCCTGTTCTGCCGCCCCTGCCAGGGACGCGGCGCCACCCTCCTGCCCCACGGAACCCCGCTCCCCTGCACCACCTGCGACGGCACCGGACAGGCCCGCCCGCTGCCCCGCCTCGCCGTCGCCCGCCACGTCCGGCAGATGATCCGCACCTGCTGGGACCTGGGCAGGCTGCCGGAATTCACCGGCCTCAAGCTCTGGAAGTGGGCGCACATGCTCGGCTTCCGAGGCCACTTCTCCACCAAGTCCCGCCACTACTCCACCACCCTCGGCGCGCTGCGAGACGCCCGCCGCACCTGGCGCACCGAACAGGCCCACGTCGGCCTGCCCGAGTCCGACCCGACGACCACGCTCGTCGTCGGCCACTGGGACTACCTCGGCTCGGGCTACAGCCCCGGCGCGGCACTCCTCGCCGTCGGCGTCTGGCATCGCAGGGAACTGGAACGGCAGTTCACGGCCGAAGGGGGTTGCTGATGACCTCGCCCCCGCTCGCCGTCCTTCGCACAGAGGTGGCCCCGGCGCTGGAGCTGCTCACGGTGCCCCAGGTCATGGCCCGCCTCCAGCTCGGCCGCTCCGCCGTCTACGACCTGCTCCGCACCGGCCAGCTCGCCTCGATCACCCTCGGTCGCGCCCGCCGCATCCCCACCCACGCCCTCACCGACTTCATCCGCACCCGCTTGGAACAGGAAGCTGCCTGATGACCACACCCCGCCCCGCATCGTCCCGCCGCTCCCGTGCTCGCGCGAACGGCGACGGAACCGTCTACCAGCGCAAGGACGGCCGTTGGGAAGCCGCCGGATACGTCCTCGCCCCCGGCAACACCCGCAAGCGCATCCGCGTCTACGGCACCACCCGCAAAGACGCGATGACCAAGCTCACCGAGAAGATCGCCACCAGCAACCGCGGCCTGCCCACCGCCGCAGCCGACAGCACCGTCGGCGACTACGTGACGTACTGGCTGGGCACCGTCGCCGTCCATCACCTCCGCGAGAACACCCACACCCGCTACGCCGCCTGCATTCGCCTCCACCTCATCCCCAGCCTGGGTACCAAGAAGATCGCCCGGCTCACGGCCCGGGACGTGCGTACCTTCCTCGACCGGCTCCGTACCACCTGCCAGTGCTGTGCCCAGGAACGGGACACTGGCCGGCGGCGATGCTGCGCCATCGGCCAGTGTTGCGGCAAGACGCTGTCACCGCTGACCGTGACGTACGTTCACTCAGTCCTCAAGTCCGCCCTGGAGCATGCCGTGCGCGAGGACGAACTGCCGCGCAACGTCGCCCGGAACGTCAAGACCGCGACGCCTCGCCCCAGACGCTTCCGACCCCTCACCGCGGCCGAGGCCAGGCAGCTCCTCCAGACGGCCAGCGGCGACCGGCTGCACGCCCTGTACGAACTCGCCCTGCGCACCGGACTCCGCAAAGGCGAACTCCTCGGCCTCCACTGGGAAGACCTCGACCTCGATGCCGGTACCGCCAGCATCCACCGCTCCCTCCAGCGCACCCGCACCGGCGGCCTGACCACCCTGCACACCAAGACCCGCGCATCCGAACGCCGCATCGCCCTCCCCACCGAATGCGTCCACTCCCTCAAGAATCACTGGGAACGCCAGCAGGAGGAACGTCGAGCCGTAGGGACGCGCTGGTCGGACAGCGGGCTCGTCTTCACCACCCCGACCGGCGGCCCTCTCGACCCCGCCAACCTCACCCGCCGCTTCGGCCGACTCCTCCGCCATGCCGGGCTCCGCCGCATCCGGTTCCACGACCTACGCCACTCGACCGCAACTCTGCTTCTGGAGCAGGGCATAGACCTCGTCGTCATCAAGGAACTCCTCGGCCACGCCCATATCGGCGTCACCGCAGGCGTCTACGCCCACGTCCGGCTCCGTCTCCAGCGCCAAGCCATCGACACCCTGGGGGATGCTCTCGGCGCCGGGGACGATGACCCTGACGACCCACCCGCCGCAGTCGTAGTCCGCTGACGTTGCCGTCACCGTTGCCGTCAAGACACCCAAAAGCCCCACTGGCGCCATTGCCGGTGGGGCTTTTGAATTCACACTTCTATGCTATGCCCGTGGAATCAGAAGAACGTTCTGGGCGCTGCCTTCTGAGAGCCACTCCTCGGATTCGTGGAACTCCACAAGTTCACGAACCGAGACCCGAACGTCCGGATCGGCAGCCTGAATAGCTTCATTGAAGGCATTCACTGCCGCAGGACCAGCATGGGTCAGGATTAGCAGGACGTTCCCACTCTGATCCTGGGGGATGGAAAGAAGTTCCCTGGATGCATCGGCCACTCCCTGACCGAGGTCCGAATGAGGGAAGCGACCCAAAGCCGCATGCGCCGCCTGGTAAGCCCCGTAATCCTCCTCAGCCTTCAGGGAAGAAACGATCGCAGCGACACCAGAGGGCCCTTCACTTCCAGTCACGGAATCGGCCAACTCGACGTACCGATTCCAGCGGCGCTCAGCCTCGCCGGGCGGGGTGACCTCGTCATCGTCTTGCACGAGGTCACCGCACTCCACAATCTCTACTTTCCAGTCTGACGACACGCGAGTCCCATTTCGTTCCGTGCGAATTCCTAGCTAGGGGTTTTGCCCCGACGCCCACTTCCGAAGGGCCTTGTTCTGACTGAGGGTCATCCACATTTCCGTGATCGCCTCGTCGTATTTATTGCCGAACCGGGAGCGGATATCATCCACGTCCATCTGCATAGCGCCCCGGAAGTCGCCGCCATCTATCAGCTCCTTCTGCCTCATGCGCCACGCCTTCGACTCAAGAGAGGATCCGGTGCTGTAAACGGCACGATGGTCGGCATAATCCATCCGAATCGACGGCCCGCTGTACTTACTGAGAGGGCTGGACGAATTGGCAGGAATGTGATTGATCTCGTTCCCCGCCCCCGCAGGTTGCAGGTCTCCGTATTTCCCACCATTCGCGCCACCGCAGTTGTGAACGAGTACCGGCGTAGCGCCCGCCAGCACATAGTACGTGTGGACGTCGCTGATAGTGAGGTCGTGGGTACGCTGGCGTTCCTCGAAGTACCGGACGCCCTCGACCGTGGCAATGTCACCTTCCGCCGTCCGGAGTTCCATTCCTGGCTGCAGGTCGCCGGCTTCGATCCAGGCGTTCTCGGACACAACCCAGAACGGGTGCGTCGTGGTGGAGACGAGCGCCGCCTGGGCACCCTTCTTCGGTGCGATCTTCAGGTCGACGAAGCGCTTGTCGTCCTCGGTGACGATGGTTCCGACGGCCTCACGGATCTTCGTCTTGCCCGTCGCCGGGTCCGTGACAACGACTTTGTCGCCGAGCTTGACCTTTTCAATCGGTTTGGTCGAGCCGTCGGCCAGGAGCACCTTTGTTCCTGGCAAGAAACTGTGACAACTCGTCGGGTCGCTCTTTTTCAGCTTGCTCAGCGCCGCTTTGGCCTTGGCTCGGGCCACAGCCAGTGCATCCTGCGCCTTGCCCAACGCCTTGGACGACTTCACAAGGTCCTTGACCCCGCCGATGAGGTCGCTGACCAGGCCGACCACCCGCTTGGCGAGCTTGACGCCCTTGGCCCACTTCCAGGGGAGGCCGTACTTGGCCATGATCTTGCCAGCCAGGCCGCCCGCGAAGCTGCCCGCGACGTTCAGCAGCGTCTCTCCGCAGGCCCCCAGGTCGCCGCTGGAGAAGCAGTCCAGTGCGGCATCGACTCCAATGAGGTCCCTGACGATCTTGACGAGCGCCTTGGCGGTCTGTTTGATGCGCTGCTTCGCCTGACCCTGCTGGGCCTGAGCGGCATTCCTGTCACCCGTGGCCTTCGTCACCTGCGCTTCCGTATCGGCCACATCGCCGGAGCAGAAGAGGGTGCAACCACCGCCGCCACAGCTGTTGCCGTGTTCGGACACCCCTGGCGCGCAGGGCAGCAGCCCGCTCGGGTCGGAGAGGGTGACGGGGCTGTTGTTCGCATAGGCGTATGCGTTCATCTGCTGCGGGTCGGTGTAATCGATGACGGGATCGACCGAGATGAACTTGCCCAGTCCGGGGTCGTATTCGCGCGCCCCCAGATGAGTCAGCCCGCTCTGCTCGTCGATCGTGCCGCCGACGAAGCCCTTCTCGCCGGGCCACTGGCCGGTCGGCTCGGCACGTGCCACCCCGTAAGGGTCGAAGCGCCGCTGGGTCACCGCCTGCGTGGTCCCGTCGATGGCCAGTTCGGCGGTTCCGTGATGGTCGGCGGCGAGGAACGTCAGCTTGTTGTCGTTCTGCCGGACCGCGACGGTCTGGCCCGCGTAGCTGTAGTAGCGGGTGGCCTCGACCGCCGTCGCGCCCTTTGCGAGGCGCAGTTCCATGCCGGGGAGATAGACCGTGGTCGCCTCGGCGTCCCGTCTCAGGACCCGGCCGCCGTCGGCACCGTAGACGTAGGTGGTCTCGTCCCCGTTGGCCTCCGTCGTCCTGGTGAGGTCGCCGCTCGCGTCCCAGTCCAGCCTCTGCGCGTCGCCGCCGATGGTGCGCGTGGTGGTGTTTCCGGCGTCGTCGTAGCCGTAGGTGGATTTCTTGTCGCCGGTCGGGGTGTTCTCCACGACCGTGGTCACCGCGTGCGGACCGGCGCCGTTCTCTCCGTAGGTGAAGTGGCGTGTGACGTTCTTCGACGCATCACCGCCCACGTCGTAGGTGACGTCCTTCGTACGGTTGCCGATGGAGTCGGTCTCGTACGACTTGCGGTACGGCGCCGGGCCACCGAGGCTCTTCGTGCCGGGGTCGGCCGCGCACGCGGTCGGAGTGCCCTTGGTGAGGTCGCTGTCCTTCGTACCGGAACCGGCCGCCTCGGCCGCGGTCGCCGCCGGGGTCCAGGCGTCGGTGAGCCGTTGTCCACCGTCATAGGCGAAGCACTGGACGTCGGGCACGGCACCGGCCGTGTCGGTGATCGCCAGGACGTTACCGGCTTGGTCATAGCTGTAGTTGGACGACTGGGCCGGGCCGGCCGAATCGACGACGCGCAGCGTGGAGTTGGTCATGCGGTCGGTACCGCGCTCGTACTCGAACGACTCCTGGATCGCCTTGCCCTGCCCGGTGGACAGGTGGAGGGCCTTGAGCAGACTGGTCGGCCCGTACAGGGTGTTGGTGACGTAGGAGGTCTTGCCCGTCATCGAGACCGGGCGCTGCATCTTGTCGTATGTGTAGGCGATGGCCTCACCCGTGAGTGCGCCCGCCGCCGGCATTCCCTGCCCCTTGACCGTGCCGTCGGGGTTGTACGTGGTGGTGAAGGTGTAGATGCCGGCGAGCGCGCCTTCGGATGCCGGGACGGTGTAGGCCGTCTTCTCCGGGCGGTACAGCGAGTCCATGTCCTGGATGACCGAGCCGTAGGACTCGTTGCCGTTGACGTACCGGTACGAGGCCCAGGCGTACCCCACCCAGCCGGGCTTGTCGTACTTGGTCTCGGTCAGCTTGGTGCCGGACTCCGGTTCTCCGGTCCATGTGGTGACGGGACGGCTGAGCTTGTCGTAGACCGTGGACGTCTTGTTGACGGAGTTGACGGTGGTCGTGATCGGGCGGTCGAGCTCGTCGTATGCCGTCTCCGTGATGCCCGCGTCCGGATCGACGCTCTTCGTCCGCAGTCCGAGCTGGTTGTACTCGTACCGCCAGGTGTTGCTCTTCGGGTCGGTGACGGTCTCCAGGAGTCCGCCCTTGGTGTACGTGTACTTCGTCGAGTCGTACTGGTCACCCGGCCCGGACGGCACCGGCGACGGTCCGTGGTACTTCCGCAGCTCGGTGACCCGGCCCGACGCATCGGTGATCGATGTGGCCGGGGTCTGGCCTACAGGCGGGTCGACGTGGGTGCGGTCACCCTCGTACACCGTGGTGGTACGCCACTGCTCGTAGCCGGCGACCTGGAATATCTGGGCCGTGGCGCGCCCCAGGCCGTCGTACTCGTAGAGCGACTGGCCCCCTACCTCTCCGTCGGCGACGGTCTGCAACTTGTCGGTCGGCACACCGGCCGCGTTGTACGTGGCGTTCGTCTTCTTGACGTTGCCGGATCCGTCGTAGAAGACGTCACCGATCATTCGGGTGCCGTCGTGCCCCTCGGTCTGCAGCTGCCGCGGCCTCAGCAGGGAGTCGTAGAACTGGTACTCGGCCCCGTAGCCCCCGCTGTTGTCGATCTTCTCCGTCTTGACCGCGACCGCGTCGTCCTGGCGGATGAAGTACGAGTACTTGATGCTCGGGCTCTTCGCCTTCGGTCGATCCGCCAGCCATACGGAAGTGAGACGTCCCAGCGCGTCATAGGCGAGGTCGGTCCGCTTGCCGTTGGGGTCGGTCTGACCGGTCGACGCTCCCCACGCGGGCGCGAAGTCCGTGGTGGTGACCTGTTCTTCCACATTGGTGACCGTGGTCTTCGAGATCAGGCCGTTGACATCTATGTACTTGGTCGTCGTCCCCCACTTCTTGGCATCCTGCTGAGAAGTGGGGCGTCCGAACGCGTCGTAGGCCGTGCTACCGGTCACCTGATAGGTGGCGGTGGTGCCGTTGTGGGATGTGAGGCGCTCCGTCGACGTGGGAAGGCCACGGACCGGTGCCGCGCCGAATGCCTTGTCGTCGTAGAGCGTGCGTTCGTCGGCTAGGACGTCGGTCTTGCGGTTCGGGGTCGCCGAGCAGTCGACGGTGACGGCCTCGCTGCGTGAGGGCAGCTCGTACAGGTTCAGGCTCTCGTTGTCCGCGTACCAGAGCCGCGTACAGGTGTCGTCCTCGTCGGTGGCGAGGTCGCCGAAGTCCTCGGTCCGGTCCAGCCGGACGTTGGGGCTGCCCGTGTCGTAGTTCGAGACCGACCTGGTGGTGCGCCAGGTGCCGCCCGGCATGGCCGTGTAGCCCCTGGTGGACTTCGTCTTGACGGCTGTCGCGTGACTGGTCAGCCAGGTCCGCGTCTGGGTGGCCGTGTCGTACTTCCATGGTTCGCTGAGGACCTTGGAGACGATTTTGCCCTTGTCGTAGGTCGCCGCCTCGATCTCGAAGCCGGTGAACTCCTGGTGGCCGGTGTACTCGACACCGGTCGAGTCCTTGACCTTCTCCGACCGGGGACCGCTACCGGGGACCTGGTCACCGTCCAGACCCTGCAAGTAGGTGTAGTCGATCCGTGACTTCATGGCCTGGGAGCTGCCACTGGTGACGGAGACCTTGCCGTATCCCTGCCACTGGCCCCAGGTCAGGAACTTGGCGTCGGTCATGCCGTCCGGGTCGGCGTGACGCCAGCCCGCATCGTCCTGGTAGGTGTACCGGGTGGTCCGGTCGTCGGCGCCGCCGGTGCGGTCGGTCTCCACGACCTCCTTGACCACGTATTTGTGGAACCAGTCCGTTCGGGGCTCAATGGTTCCGGGCGGCGCCCACACAACCGGATAGCAACGCTTGACGGACTTGCCCGGCGCGGGCAGGGCACTGGGCGTGCAGTCGGGTTCGGCGTACGTGATGTCCAGTTGCGCGCCCGTCTCGCTCATCACTGTGGCGAGGCGGTAGCGGTGGATGGCGTCCGTGTTGTCCGTGGTGCTGTCGACCCGGTTCTTCAAATGGATGCCCTGGAGCAGGACGGACGGCAGTTTGGCTGCAGTGCCGCCCTGTCCCAGGTAGTTGACCCTGCCTTCGTGGTCGATCTTGGACAGCCAGAGCGTCTTGGTCTGGTCGCCGTTGTCGGTGAAGAAGTGCGTGAAGGTCCAGGCATCCACGTCCGCGTAATCGGCCACGCCCGTGCCTGTGCTCATCCGGGTGGTGACGCCGACCAGTCGCTTGGTCGTGAAGAACGTCTGACTGGACTGCGCGATGGCGCATTTGGTGTCGGCCTTGCAGTACCGGTCGACGGGAGTGTCGGGCCAGTGGGCGGCGTTGGCGGTGGTGAATTTCGACTCGGCACAGTCGAAGTTCGCGTCCTCTATGCAGCGTTCCTTGACGTCGAAGACGATGCGGGCGGGAGCCTTCGCCGTGTAGACCGAACCGTCGCGCTGGCCGTAGTCGATGCGCTTGAGATAGCCGCCACGGTCGTACTCGGTGCCGTTGACGTCGGTCTTGGCGTTCAGGGCGTAGCGGTTCTTCTCCGCCCCGTAGTAGTACGACATGACGTTGCCGTGGACGTCCTTGACGTAGTCGAGGTTCCACCGCCATGCCTGCTTGCAGAACGCCTTGGTGAACGTGGCGTTGTAGCAGGGGTCCTTCGGGTCGTTGCCGAATACGGGCACCGTCCACGTGGAGGAGGTCTCTTCCTTGCCCGCGGCCCAGCCCGGCAGTTTGTTGCGCCCGAAGGAGTACTCGGTGCCGTCCGTGGTGGTGAGCTTCCAGTGCTCTCCGTCGTTGTCACCGTTGTCCACGGGGTACTTGGCAGTGGTCGCGTCGATCTTTTCGATCTTGGCGCCGTTGTCCGAGGAGAGGTGCCATTCCTTCGACGTGTCGTCCTGGACCAATTCACCGGACATGCCGTTGAGCATGATCGTGGCGTTGTCGAAGGCCCAGCACTGTTCCGCCGAGGTCTTCTGTCCGTCCTCGGAGCACGGCTTGTACGAGCGCTCGATGTATCCGGGCTCGTAACTGAAGCCCTCACCGATCCACGACCCCTGGTTGTTGGTGGCCGCGGTGCGGCCGTCCGCCGACTGGGAGGAATAGCCGAACCCCACCGTGGGGGTGAGACCACCCGGAGTGGGAATCGTGCGGATCGGATAGTCCCAGGAGAAGCCTCCCGAGGACGCGGAGACGGACCAGCTCGCGGACGGGGCGAGGCTGGTCGCCTTGTAGTCGCCCTTGGCGGACGAATCACCTGCGGCGACCGCGTATACCGCCCCGGTGTTCCCGGCCACGGGCGGGCTTGCGGCCACTCGTGCCGTCAGGGTCTGTCTCGCGGAGTCGTTCTCGAAGCGGATCGGCTTGGGCTCAGCCGTGCAGGAGGAGTCGGACGGGGAAGCGGTCATCGCGCACGCGGGCAGCTGCACCAGCTGGAGCCGCGACCCGTAGGCGCCGCCGGCGCCGTCGGCGAATGCCTCGTAGTTCAGCGTGAGTTCGACGTCGGCGGCCTTTGTGCCGCCGTCCGCGCGCTGCACGGTGAGCAGCGCGGCGCTTCCCCACTTCTGCGCGGTCTCGTGACCGAGGGAGGAGACCTTGATCTTCGACGGTGCCGCTTCCGTAGCGGCCCTGGTCCTGCCCTTGACCGGGGAGACGGTGACCGGGATACCGCCGGGCCGGGTCCTGACGGCAGGAGCGGCCCCCGCGCGGGCGGTGAGGAGTGAGGGTGTCGCGGATACAACGACCTCCGCGCTTCCGGCCTTCGGCCAGACAACCGGGTCCAGTCGTGTGGCAGCAGCCTTCTTCGCCGGGTCGGCGGGCCGCGATGCCGCCCTGGCGTCCTTGCTCCTGGCCGGATCGGGGTCCTCCGGAAGGCCTGGAAGTCCGATGCTCTCCGATTTGGGCGGCAGAGCCTGGGCGCTGCCCGCGGTCAGCGCGAGGGCCAGGCCGAGCATGAGCGCGCCCAGGGTGTGCCGGGGCATACGGGGGGCGAGGAGACGACCGCGCATAGACATCACATAGCTCCGCAAGGGCAGACTTGATTAGTTCAGAGGTCGGGTGAGACGTGGTGCGGTACCGGCGGCCGGATCAGCAGTCCCTGACCCGGCCGCGCCGGCACCCTCGGTGCTACATGGCCGGGTCGCCGGTCGGCTCGCTCATCCGGCCGATGGAAATCGGATCTGCTGCCCCGGCGTAGACGCGAACCTCGTCGATCGCTCCCGCGAAGTAGTCCCTGCCGCCCGACTGGGCCGAGCGCCCCACTTGGAGCCCGGCGCTTGACGGCCACGTCGTGTAGTCGAAGCCCTTCGCCGTCGACGTCATCCGGCCGTCCACGAAGAGGCGTACCTCGTGGGTGGAGGCGTCGAAGACCACGGCCAGGTGCTGGCCTCCGGCTTCGGTGCTGGGCAGAACCTCTTCATCAGTGACAGTCGTGACCTTCGCGGTCTTGGTGTCGGTGTCGGTGACGGCCAACTCCCACCGCCCCGTGGCGGCTTGATAGCGCACGGCCAGTCGATCGGCGTTCTGTCCCGGAAGGGACAGCAGGGTCTGGGTCTTCTGTGCGTCGAGCGTGGTGAGCCTGGCCCGCACCGCCACGGTGTAGCTGTCCGCCGCCGTCACCACGGGGCCGCCCGTTGCCGCCCAGTCGCCGGTACCGTCGAGCGTCAGATCTCCGTTGTCGGTGAGAGCGGCGTCGTCCTCCGCCGACTCGGGGTTGTAGATGGCCGCGTTGCCGTACAGCGTGAGCGGTTGCCCATCCGCCTGCACGTTGGCCGAGTTGCCACTCGCCGCGCTCTCCAATGGCCAGTACGCCTTGCGCTGCGGTTTGACCGTCATCATCTTGGCGATCTCCTCAGCGGGCAGCACCCGATCGAACATCCTGACCTCCGCGAGGTCGCCCTGGAAGTGATCCCGGTATCCGCTCCCGGCCAGAGCGCGACCGATCTGGAGACTGCCCCGCGACGACCAGGTGGTGTTTCGGTGAGCCGTGCCGGCCAGTTGCTTGTTGACGTAGATACGCAGTTCAGGACCGGTGGATGCCTGGGCGTCGAAGACGCCCGTGAGCAGCACCCATTCGTCCTTCTTCACCTCTACGCCCTGGGCCACGGCACGCCACTGGCTCGTGGACGCCCCGTCCATGTCCGGGGTGGAGAACACCCATGCCTTGTCGGCCGCGTCGTAACCGAGGACGAAGCCTGGTACGCCGGTGCCGTCCTGGCTGAGCACTGCCGTGTTCCGGTCCAGCGCGGCTAGCCTGACCCAGGCACTCGCGGTGAAGTTCTGCCCGGTGTCGGCGATGGCGGCCCCGGTGTCGAGGTAGGCATTCGCGGTGCCGTCGAAGCGGGCCGCGCTGTCCACCGCTCCGCCCGGCCCCGGTACCTCGAACGTCACTCCGGTCCCGGGCACAGCCGGATGGCGTCCTGTCTCGTCGTGCGCCTGGGTACTGCCGGCCTCATCGGCCAGATTCCATTGTCCGGTCGCCTGCTTGCCGTCCGTCACGAGGAACACGTAGCTGGCGGGGACCATGTTGGAGTTGTTGGCCCCGTCGAACGCCTCGACCGTCACCGAGTGCTGGCCCGCCCAGGTGGGCGTCCATTCCAGCGTGACCGCGGCGCCCGACGTGGTGCCGACCGTCTTGATGGCGTCGTCGTCGAAGGCGTAGCGATACTCCTTCACGTCCTTGTCCGCAGCCTTGAACGTGAACTTGCCCGGCGTGTCCACCCCGTGGTGCCACTGATCGTCCGCCGGGTAGTCGTCGGAGGTGACAACAGGAGGAGCCGGCGCGGTGCTGTCCCAGATGAATTCGCAGCGCTGTGCCGGGTCACCGGAAGAGCTCCAGGGTCCCCAGGCATCGCCGTCATAGGCCCTGGCGGCCCAGTAGATGACCTTGTCCCGTGGAATCTGTGGCTGGCCGGCCGGCCGTTGCGTCACCTGGTAGCTGAACAGCGTTCCCTTGTTGGGTGACTTGTAGCCGGTGTCGTAGGTGAAGAACTTGTCTTCGGTGCCTTCCTTCCAGCGCACCTCGAACTGCATCTTCACCTGGTCCGTCTGCGTCGTCGTGTGGTCCGGATCCCGTGCTTCGGCCCGTAGCAGCGGCAGTACGTTCGTGTAGCGGCGTCCGGTTCCCCAGGCGCACTTGCCGCCCGGATTGGACGACATGAGCGTGTAGTCGACCTGGCTGGGCGGCGTGTTGTATTCGATCTTCAGATAGCTGTTGCCGCAGATCCTCTTCCAGCCCCCGTAGCCGGACTCGTCCTTCGCTCGCAGCCCGAGCGACATGCTCTTCCAGGAGCCGGAAGCGGCCGTTTGCACCTCGGTCAGGAGTTTGCCGCCGCTGAAGTTCAGGTTGGCTCCACTGGAGCAGGCGGTCGGGGAGATCTTCTTGTCCAGCGTGAGAAGGAGGGAACTCCAGTCGTTCTTGGTGTTCGACCAGTTGCTTCCCGAGGTAATCGTGCGGTCCTTGCCGCCGATGCGGTAGAGGTCCACAGGTTCGGCCCGCGCGTCGGCCCAGTACACGTGCTCCACGCGGGCGGAGAACTGGGCGCCGAGAATCTGCTTCCCCTTGTACGCGCTCATAGGGAACGTGAACAGCAATCGGCGCACGCCGATACCCGCGCAGCTCGCGGGGCTGTAGTCCATGGGGCACTTGCCCATGCCCGCACTGCCGGAATACGCCCAGTCCTGTTCCGTCGGCATCCCGGACATGACCCCCGACCAGGCCGTGCGGTTCGTCGTCTTCGGGATCGGGTCGACGACGACCGGATACACCGTGTCCTTGCCGCGCAACAGGTCCAGATCCGGGGTGAGCGTGATCCGGTCGTTCGTGACCGACATGCCGACCGGTGCCTTTCGACCCGCCTCGGCCGCGTCGAGCCGAGCCCGCGGCGTCGACGGGAGGACGGTGGTCGCGGACGGCGCCCCAGCGCTCGGTGCCGAGTCCCACATGACGGCCTTCGCGGCCTCGAAAACCGTTCCGCCGACCGCCGCGTCGACCGCCCGCATACCGCCGCTCTCGGTCTGCTCGATCTCCAGTCCCTTGGTGGAGAGCGCAAGTTCGATGCTGTTCAGTCGCGGGTTGGCCGCCGCCTCAGCGGTCTTCACGACGAGGTAGTGCGCAAATCCCTCTGTCTCGGCGCGGACCGCCAGATCGACGCCGGGGAGCACTTCTTCGTAGCGTGCGGAGTTCCCGTCGACCTTCGGCTCGGGGAGCGGATCGCCCGGCCAGGTCAACGCGTACTCACGGCCGGCCCGTCCCATGCGCGCGAACGGACCGTCGCCCCCGTCCGAGAAACGCACGTCGACGGTTACCGCCCTGGGCGACCAGGACCCGTCTTGCCGTCGTTCCAAAGTGTCGTCCACGGCGACCCATGTGCCGCTGCGCCGAGTGCGTACCGGCTGGGTGTATTCGTGCGCGGTGAAGGTGCCGGTCGGATTGGCGAACACCTCGCGGCGCTCCTGACGGAGCCCCGTCACCTCAACCGGTTCTCCGGCCGCCATTGCCGCTGCCCGGGCAACCTGCTCCGTGGCCGCCTCACCGGATTTCGTGGCCGACTCGATCAGAGCGTCCGGGACCGCGGCGGTGGCCTGTTCCTGCCCTCCTGGCAGCACGAACGTTCCTGCTGCGAGTACCGCTGTCAGCAGGCCGATCACCGTCCCGCGATGTGTTGTCCGTCGGCCGAATCCATGGAGCTTCACCGTCTCGACCCCACCGGCCAATCGCGCCCGCGGGGTGATGCCGGCCGGCATCACCCGGTGGCCCATGAATTTCCCGACCCGAGAGTTCTTCCCCCACACCGCAGCAGCCCCCCAGCTGTCTCCACATCAATGGCGATCCCGTGAAGATCACCCATGGAAACTATGGGAAAAGCTTTACGTGAGGAGGCGCAGCCAACCCACAGGAACTTACATATGCAGGAAGCTGCCCCCCCTACAAATCTCCGAAATCACAATGAAACAACATGCAGACGGCAGGTATTTTGAAATCCGGCAATTCATCCAAGAGGGACAGGAAATCTCGGAACCATAGGCTGCGCCTACAGATACTCCGCATACGCGTCCAGCACCCGCAGCACCTCCGCCTCTCCCGCCGGGGGCAGTTGCAGGACGACCTCCTCGATGCCCAGTTCCGCGTAGTGCGCCAGCTTCCCCGGGCTCGGGAGCACCGCGTAGGGGACCACCTGGAGCTGCTTCGGGTCGCGGCCGGCCGACTCCCACGCCTCGCGCAGCTTCGGTACGGACTCCGTCAGGCCGCGGCCGCCGATCGGGAGCCAGCCGTCGGCGTACTGGGCGATGTGGGCGAACAGCTTCGGGCCTGCCGCGCCGCCGATCAGGGTGCGGGGGCCGTTCACCGGGCCGCGGGGCGCCTGGACCGGCTTCGGGTACGCGTGGCTGGCCCGCACCGAGCCGAACTCGCCGTCGTACGCGGTTGGTTCGTCCGACCACAGGGCGCGCATCAGGGCCATGCGGTCGCGGACGAGGTCCCGGCGCGTCGACCAGTTCACGCCGTGGTCCGCGGCTTCCTCGATGTTCCAGCCGTAGCCGAGGCCCAGCGTGAACCGGCCGCCGGAGAGGTGGTCGAGGGTGGCGATCTGCTTCGCCAGGCCGATCGGGTCGTGCTGGGCGACGAGCGTGATGCCGGTGCCGAGGGTGAGGCGTTCGGTGACGGCGGCGGCCTGGGCGAGGGCGACGAAGGGGTCGAGGGTGCGGCCGTACTCGGGCGGGAGTTCGCCGCCCGCCGGGTAGGGGGTGTCCCGGCTCACCGGGATGTGGGTGTGCTCGGGCAGGTAGAGCCCGGCGAACCCGCGCTGTTCGAGCTCACGGGCGAGCCGCAGCGGCGTGATCGTCTCATCGGTGAGGAAGATTGTTGTGGCGATCCGCATATGAGGAAACCTCCGTCGTGATCCGCTGAGGGCCCCAACGTATGCCGTGCGGTGCGGAAAGCCGAGTGTCCGGGACTCCGGGCCCCGGTCGTGCCTCCCGCCGTTTCCCCGGAGTTCATGGCTCCCGGCCAGGGTCGGGTACGTCACCCCTCGCCAGTCACGACACCCGGGGAGCACTCGTATGTCCGCATCGCAATCCGCCCACGGCCGCCCGATGGCCAGGCGCGGCCTTCTCGTCGGTACGGCCGCCACCGCTCTAACGTTGGGCACTGTGAGCTTCGCCGACGCCGCGACCGGGGACGACGCCCCGGACCGGACCAGGACCGTGTGCGGCACTCTGCCGACCGGGTCGCCCGACTATGTGTATCTGCCGGTCGAAGTACCGCGCGGGGTACGGGAGATCGCCGTCTCGTACACGTACGAGAAGACGCCCGTCCCGGCCGGGACCCAGGGCAACGCCCTCGACATCGGCATCTTCGACGAGCGCGGCACGGAGCTGGGCGGGCGCGGGTTCCGGGGGTGGTCCGGCGGGGCGCGCAGCAGCTTCTTCATCCGGGCGGACGAGGCGACGCCCGGCTACATCGCGGGGCCGGTACGGGCCGGGACCTGGAACATCGCCCTCGGGCCGTACACCGTCGCCCCGCAAGGGCTCCCGTACGAGGTGACGATCACCCTGCGCTTCGGGCCCACCGGGTCCACGCCGAAGCCCGTCTACCCGCCGGAGCGGGCGAAGGGGCGCGGGCGCGCCTGGTACCGCGGGGACTGCCATCTCCACTCCGTCCACTCGGACGGCAAGCGCACCCCGGCCGAGATCGCCGCCGCCGCACGCGCGGCCGGGCTCGACTTCATCAACAGCAGCGAGCACAACACGTACTCCGCGCACAGCGCGTGGGACGGGCTGTGGGGTGACGATCTGCTCGTCCTCACGGGCGAGGAGGTCACCACCCGCAACGGGCATGTGATCGCGCTCGCCACCGACCCGGGAACGTTCGTCGACTGGCGCTACCGGGCCCGCGACAACCGGTTCGGGCACTACGCGAAGGCCGTGCGCCGGGCCGGTGGTCTGGTCGTGCCCGCTCATCCGCACGCCACCTGCATCGGCTGCCACTGGAAGTTCGGCTTCGGCGAGGCGGACGCGGTGGAGGTGTGGAACGGGGCGTACACCCCGGAGGACGAGATCGCCCTCGCCGAGTGGGACAACTCCCTTGTGGCGGCCGTCCGTACGTCGAAGCCGTGGGTTGCGGCGATGGGCAACAGCGACGCGCACCGGGAGCCGGACAAGGTGGGGCTGCCGCAGACCGTCGTCCTCGCCGACGAGCTGTCGCGCGAAGCGATCACGGCCGGAATCCGGGCCGGGCACTCCTACATCGCCGAGTCGTCCGCCGTCACCCTGTCCTTCGGGGCCTCGGGCGGGCGCGGCCTGCACGCGGGGATCGGTGAACGGCTGCGGGTGGACGGGGACGACACCCCGGTCACCGTACGGCTGGAGGTGACCGGGGCACCCGGCTGCACCGCGCACTTCGTCACCGACCAGGGCACGCTGTTCACGGCCACGTTGCCGGAGTCGGGCACGGGGACGGTCCAGTGGCGCACGACGCCGGTGTACGCCGCCTATGTACGGGCCGAGGTCCGGCACCCGGCGACGGTGCCGGGGCTGCCGGGGGCACTGGCGGCGCTCACCAATCCGGTGTTCCTGGAGGGGTAGGGGCAGCCACTAGGAGACCGGCGCGGGAGAGTATCGCCTTGACGTCAAGATACTTGATGTCGACATACCTTCCGTCCGTGCCGACGCACCCCGTCCCTGTGCGCTTCACGGCCGGGAGCGTCACAGTGGAAGGGGGACACCGGGCGGGCCTGCCGGAGGAGGTGTCCGGATGGATGTGACCGGCGAAAGCGACGACCGGCTCCGGGACTACCGCAGCGAACGGCACTTCGACGCGACCGCGGAGCCACGCGGCGATGGCGGACGGACGGGTGCGGCGCCCTGTTTCGTCGTACAGATCCACCAGGCGCGGCGCATGCACTTCGACTTCCGGCTGGAGGTCGGCGGCGTGCTGAAGTCATGGGCGGTGCCGCGCGGACCTTCGGAGAACCCGCGCGAGAGGCGGCTGGCCGTCCCCACGGAGGACCATCCGCTGGAGTACCGCACGTTCGAAGGAGTCATCGCGAAGGGCGAGTCCGGCGGCGGCACGGTGATCGTCTGGGACCAGGGCACCTACCGGCCGCTCAGCCACGACCGCTGGGGCGCGCCCGTGCCGTTCGAGCAGTCCCTGGAGGACGGGCACGCGACCTTCTGGCTCGACGGCACCAAGCTGCACGGCGAGTTCGCCCTCACCCGCTTCAAAGGAGGCGGTGCGGACGACGCCCCGGGCGAGGAGATATGGCTGCTGATCAAGGCCAAGGACGGGCGCGCCACCCATGACGGGCCGGACACACCGGACCCGTACCGGGCACGTTCGGCCCGTACGGGGCGAACCCTGCAGCAGGTCGCCGCCGAGGAAGGGGGCGGGCCCTCGTGACCGCCCGCAGAACCGTGGAGGTTCTTCTCAGCCGCTACGGCACCACCTATGCCGCCGAGGCCGGCATCCGGCTGCGGAACACACCACAACCCCTGTACCAACTCCTCGTGCTCAGCGATCTGTTGAGCGCCCGCATTCGGGCGTCCGTGGCGGTGGCGGCGGCACGCGCGCTGTTCGCCCACGGCATGCGGTCCCCGGACCGGATGATCGGGTCGACATGGCAGCAGCGTGTCGACGCGCTGGGCGAGGGCGGCTACCGGCGCTACGACGAACGGACCGCCACCCAGCTCGGCGACGGGGCAGAGCTCCTGCTGGTCGAGTACGGGGGCGATCTGCGGCGGCTGCGCAAGGAGGCCGACGGCGACCTGGACATCCTGCGGTCCGGGCTGCGCAGAACCCCGGGCATGGGCCCGGCCGGTGCGGACATCTTCGTACGCGAGGTGCAGGCCGTGTGGCCGGAGACGGCACCCTTCCTGGACGGAAAGGCTCTCCAGGGCGCCGAGAAGCTGGGGCTTCCCGCCTCGCCGGCGAAGCTCGCACGGCTGGCGGAGCAGGCCGAGCAAGCCGAGAAGGCCGAGAAGGCCGACGACCGCGGGCCCGCCGTGCTCGCGGCGGCCCTGGTGCGCGCCGCGCTGGACAAGCACGTCGTGGACGACGTCGCAGCGCGGGCCTGAGGGAGCGGCCCACCGCCCCGGCCCGTCGGCCCGCTGCGCCCTACACCCCCGCGGCGGCCGTCCGGCTCAGGAACGCCAGCCGGGCCCGCTTCTCCGGCTTGTCGATCTCCGGGCCGAGTTCGAAGCCCGCCCGGACCAGCCGCGCGACGGCCTTCTCGTTGCGGGCGTCCGGCTCGACGACGATCCGCAGGTGCGCCGGGTCGCTGAAGACGTAGTCGATGAGCACCGGGAGCAGGGCGCCTGTGAAGCCGCGTTCGGCGGTGTCGCCCGGACCGATCAGAAGGTGGATGCCGAAGTCGCCGGGCTCGACGTCGTAGCAGTCGGCCAGCGGGTCGGCAGCCGGTTCGTACGTCTGGAAGAGGGCGACCGGAACACCGTCGCGCAGGGCCAGATAGGCGTGGTGCGTGGTGAGCGAGTCCAGGAACTCGTAGGTCTCCAGGACCTCTTCACGGCTCGCGTCGCCCATGCCCCAGAAACGGGCGCGCTCCTCGGTGACCCAGCCGTGGATCAGGTCGAGGTCCGCGGCGGGGTCCACGGGGACGAGGCGGACGGTTCCGAAGCCGGGGGCCTCCTGCTCGTGGACGGGGGTGCGCACCGCGCTCGCGGCGGGGTCGGCGGTCATCTCGGCTCTCTCCTCTGTTCGGTGCAGCTCGTTCCAGTCCATGACCACGGGCGCGAGCCCGCCCCCTGCCCACAGCGGCAGTTGGTCACGGTGGTGGGCGTCGCCGCGGACCCCGGACGCCCCGAACGGGACCACCCACAGGCTGTCCTCACGCCGTGCCAGGTCCCAGACGTAGCGGGCGGCGGGGCCACGGGCGAACCGGTCGGTGACGCCGGGAACGCTGGAGGTGGACAGCACGCAGTCGTGGTCACCGGCGAGGCCCGGCCAGTCCGCGTCGGGGTGCGCACCGGGCAACGCCTGCCAGGGGGCCGGTCGGTGCACCTCGCCCCAGGGCCGCGGCGAGGTGTCCTCCGCGTACCGGGCCGCCACCGCCTCGGCCGCCGCGGTGACGGCCGCCAGCCGGTCGGTGTGCGGCAGCGGTCCGTGTGTCAGCAGGGTCTCCAGGGCGTACGCGATTCTCGGCACGGCGGCCAGCCAGGGGCGGAACAACGCCGGGTACGCGGGCGAGCGGGCCGGGTCTGCGGAGCCGGTGAGGGCGGCCAGGGCGGGGTGGGCGGCCAGCCGGTGCACGACATCGGCGCGCACGGCCGCGTAGAGCGTGGCGTCCGTGCTGTCGGCCTCCATGTGCCGGTCCCAGCACAGCAGTCGCTCACGCAGTCGGGCGGCCCCGGGGCTGAGACCGGTCGCCCCGGCCAGCAGCTCCAGCAGCGGGCGGGCGGAGGCGAGACGGGTGTCGGTGTGGATGTCCGTCATGCCCTTGGCAGTCCAGTGGCCGGACCGGCCGAGCAGTTCCCGGATGCGTTCCGCCCGGTGCGGGGGCGCGAACTCGACGCCGAGCGGGGTGGCGAGGCCGCGTGCGTTGGCCATCACCGCCGCACCGTCGACCTCGGTGCGCGGCATCGGCGCATGACGGCCCCGCCAGGCGTACGCCGGGTCGTGGGCCGGTACGACGCGCAGCCGGTTCTCGCGCGGGCGCAGCGGGACGTACCCGGCGACCCGGTGCAGGGTGGCGCCCGTGGTGTCGGCGGCGAGGACGACGTTGACCGGCTCCGCCCAGCGGTCCAGGGCGGCATCGAGATCGGCGACGGTACGGGCCCGGAGCAGGGCGGGCAGCGCCTCGAAGCCCAGCTCGTGGGTGACACGGGGCGGGTAACGGAGGCTGATGCCGCTTGCCGGGCCGCCGTGCGCGCCGTCCTCCGCGCCGGCGCCGTCGTCACCACCCGGCCCACCGTTGATCACCGGCCCGCGCCCGGTCTCGATGATCTCGGCCGTGACCGGGTCGGCGCCCGCCACCTCGATCGTCTCGGTGTGGGAGGCGGCCGCCTCCCAGCCCCCGGGGCCCAGTGCCTCGACCCCGCCCGTTGCCGTACGCCGCAACCGCTCCCGGTACAGGTCCTGGTAGTCGGCCATCGCGTTGGTGATCGCCCATGCGACGCCGCCCGTGTGCCCGAAGTGCGCGATGCCGGGTACACCGGGGACGGCGAGGCCCACCACGTCGAACTCGGGGCAGGCGAGCCGGATCTGCTGGTAGACGCCCGGGTCCTCGATGAAGCGGTGCGGGTCGCCCGCGACGATCGCCGCCCCGGTGGCGGTGCGGTCGCCGGTCAGCAGCCAGCCGTTGGAGCCGGAGGTGCCGGGGCCGTCGGTGGCGAAGAGCTCGATCGCTTCGTCGCCGAGCCGGCGGGCCACCTCCTCGCGCCAGAGTTTGGTGGGGAAGCCCGCGAACAGGATGTGGGTGGAGAGCCAGACGCCCAGCGGGGTCCAGGGCTCCCACCGTCCCGGGGCGACCCCGGCAGCCCTGAACTCCGGGGCGAGGCGCGCCCCTTCGGCCAGCCCCTCGTTGACGCCTTCGACGTACGAGACGACCCATGCGGCCGTCCGCGGCGCGACGAGCTCCAGGCGTTCGAAGCAGCGTTGTGCGGTGTCGGCGAGCCGGGCCTGCCGGGCGAACCGGTCCCAGTCGACGGCATCCGCACCGAGGAACGCGGCGGTGGTGCCCTGGACCCGGTGGCGTTCGATCTCGATCTGCCAGGCGCGGTCCAGGGCGGCGTTACGGCCCTGGGCGTGGGCGAGTTCGAGTGCGCCGCCCGCTCGTACATGGGGTATGCCCCAGTCGTCCCTGTAGACGTCTCCATGCATGCCGCATCCCGCCCCTTGCCAGATCGTTCGACTCCCCAAGCCCCCGAAATTTAGGTTAGCCTAACCTAAATCAGTTCTTCGGGACGGGGAGGGACAGCTGTGGGCCACGGCTGGGAGGGCGTTGTCCTCGAGCTCATGCGGGGACGCGACTTCACGTTCACCGTGACCGGGGCCGAGCAGGTCACCGAGAACTTCCACCGGGTGCACCTCACCGACGGCGGGCTGCTCGCCGCGACCGGCGGGGCACACCCGACGATGTGGGTCAGGATCTGGTTCGAGCAGGGCGGCAAACCGCACCAGCGCGCCTACACGCTGGTCGACCCCGACCCGGCGGCCGGGACGTTCAGCCTGGAGTTCGCCCTGCACAATGGCGCCGCGGGCGACTGGGCCCGCAGGGCCGAGCCGGGTGACACGATCGAGGCGACCCTTCAGGGCACCGGCTTCACCCTGCCCGAACCGCCACCCGCCCGGCTCTTCGTGAGTGGGCTGTGCCGCCGGACGACCCGGGGAACATCGCGGCGAGTTCGGCGGCTCCCGCTGCCGACACCGACGACGGACTGAATCACCAGGCACATCCCGACTCGAACCAGAACCCGTCGGAACGAATCGGCGACCCGGCTCCTCTGTGGGGTGACGCAACCCGTCACCACCATCCGCCCCGCAGAGGAGCACCCATGCATCCCACCCGGCTCACACCCACCGCCACCACCGCGGCCGCGGCCGTCGCCACCGTCCTCACCGCCGACGGACTGCTGCACGTCCTCTGGTCCACCGGCACCACCTGGCCCGCACACGACGCCGCATCCCTCTCGTACGCCGTACTCGGCATCGACGCACCCTTCACCCCGCCCGTCGTCCTCCCGCTCGCCACCCTGCTGTTCACCGGCGCGGCCCTGGTCACCGCCCGCGCCCGCCTGGGCCGCACCCACCGTCTGGGCCGGCTGCTCCAGGCCGGCACCGTGGCCGTCGCCTGCGGCACCGCGCTGCGCGGCCTCGCCGGGATCGCCTGGGCGTGCGGGCTGCGCACCGGACTGGACGACGGGGCGGGCGACACGTTCCACTGGCTCAACCTGGCGCTCTACACCCCTGTCTGCCTGGTACTCGCGGCCGCCGCACTCCGGGTGGCGGCCGGGGAGGAAGCCCCGACCCGTGTCCGATGACCACGGTCTGGATCACGAGCGCACCGTCCGGCTGGTGCGCGCGGCCCAGCGCGGCGACACGATCGCCATGAACGAGCTCCTCGACGTCCTCACCCCGTACGCGGGCCGCATCTGCACCCCCATCGCCCTGGCAGACGGGCCGGACGCCGTCCAGGAGACCCTTGTCGCCGTCTTCCGCAGCCTGCGTTCCCTCAAGGAACCGGCGGCGCTGTACGGATGGGTGCGCGCCATCGCCTGCCGGGAGGCGGTCCGCGTCGCCCGCCGCACCGCACGCTCCGTCCCCGCGGACCTCACCACCGTCCCCCAGCGCGGCGACCCGCAGCTGGCCTCCGACATCGGCGACGTCCTCGCCCGCCTCTCCCCCGAACACCGGGCCGTCCTCGTCCTGCGCGACGTCGAGGGCCTCGACGAACAATCCGCCGCCGCACTCCTCGGCCTGCGTGTGGGCACCGTCAAGTCACGGCTGCACCGGGCCCGGGACTCCTTCCGGAAGGCATGGACGTCATGACCGAAACCTCCCTCCCCCAGTGGCCCACCACCCCGGAACTCGACCCGGTCCGCCGCCTGCACGCCCTCGCGGCGGGCGTCCGCGGCGCCCGCGTCACCACCCGCGAGATCCCCGCCCCCTACGCCACCGTCCACCCGCTGCTGGCCGACATCGACGGCGAACTGTCCCGACTGGTCCCCGACATGCGCCGCCTGAAGCTCACCCGCGCGGACGGCGACCGCGTCGAGGCCGTGGCCCGCAGCCGCTACGGCATGCACGCCCGCTTCCACGGCGTGCGCCGCCCCGGCTGGCTCTGGCTCCAGAGCCGCTTCGTCCTGATCGGCATGGCGGCCACCCCGTCCCCCACCGCCCCCGGCCACACCCTGGTCGCCTTCACGGGCGGCGTACGCCTCCCGGGCCGCGCGGCCCTGATCCCACTCGGCGTGTCCCGCGCAGGCCGCCGGGTCCTGAGCCGGCTGGCAGCCCGCGTGGGCGGGTAGCCGTACGCAAGGTCCGCAGCTGTCCGGGTCTCAGCCAAAAGCCCCGGCCGTCAGTCCTCCACGACCAGCGCCGGAGTCTCCTTCGTCAGCACCTCGCCGCGGAAGAACGCCGGGCTGCGGCGCTGCATCACCAGCATCAGCACCACACCGAGCAGCAGCAGCCCGACGCCGATCACGAACACCGAGCCGACCCCGAAGACCGACGAGCCGGAACCGTACGCCGGATCCCACATGTCGTAGAGGGTCTTACCGAAGACCGCGGTGAGCAGGATGCCGCCGACGACCGGGAAGAGGCCCTTGAAGACCAGGTCGCGGGTGGAGCGGGTCAGGTCGGCGCGGAAGTACCAGGCGCAGGCGAACGCCGTCAGCGCGTAGTAGAAGCAGATCATCAGGCCGAGCGCGTAGATCGTGTCGACCAGGACGTGCTCGCTGACCAGGGTCATGACCGTGTAGAAGGCGCCGGTCGCCACGCCCGCCGTGACGGTGGCCTTCCCCGGGGTCCTGAAGCGCGGGTGGACGCGGGCGTACGAGGCGGGCAGGGCCTCGTACGTGGACATCGCCAGGACCGTGCGGGCCACCGGGATGAAGGTGGTCTGCAGGCTCGCGGCGGCGGAGGCGAGCACGGCGATGAAGAGCAGGACGCCGAGGCCCGGGCCCATGACCGGGCCGGCGAGTGCGGCGAAGACGTTGTCGGAGGTGTCCGGGTTGGCAAGGCCGGGACCGGAGTCGCCGGAGCCGACGGCCATTTGGGCGGCGACACCGGTCGCCAGGTAGGAGCCGACGAGCACGACCATCGCGATGAGGGCGGCACGCCCGGGGGTCTTCTCGCTGCCGACGGTCTCCTCGTTGGCGGTCAGGCAGGCGTCCCATCCCCAGAACATGAAGATCGACAGCGACAGACCCGCCGTGAACGCCGCGAACGACTGCACCGCGAACGGGTTCAGCCAGGACCAGGAGAAGTCCACCGACGAGGCGAACTCCCCACTGTTCGCCTTCTGTACGGCCATCGCCACGAACAGCGCGAGGACGACGAGCTGAAGGCCCACCAAGGCGTACTGGATGCCTTTGGTGGCCGTCATCCCCCGGTAGCTGATCGCCGTGGCGATCGCGATCAGGAGCAGACAGGTGAGGATGTGGACCGGCTTGCTGTCGTCCAGGGCGGCGATCGAACCACTGCCCGTGACCTCGCCCGCGAGGAGCCAGAAGTACGAGGTGGCGACGCCCGCCAGGTTCGACAGGACGATGATCGTCGCAATGACCAGGCCCCAGCCGCACATCCAGCCGAGGCGCGGGCCGAATGCCTTCACCGTCCAGGTGAAGGAGGTACCGCAGTCCGGCATGGCCTTGTTGAGTTCGCGGTACGCGAATGCGACGAGCAGCATCGGCAGGAAGCCGGCCAGGAAGACGGCGGGCATCTGCACGCCGACCTCACCCGCGGTGGAGCCGAGGGTGGAGGTGAGGCAGTAGACGGGGGCGACGGTGGAGATGCCGATCACGGCGCTGCCCATCAGGCCGACGGAGTTCCCGCCCAGACCCTTGCCGCGTACACCGCCGTCGGCCGGGGCTGCGCCCCGTACCGGGTCTCCGGCCTGCGGCCGCGCGTCCAGCTGTGTCATGGAGAGGACGTTATGCGCTGCGATATCCACATTCGGAGGCTGAGACTCCGGAACCTCATCCTTGAATTTTGGGTGACAGAACGGGCACATGGAAACTAATTGAAGGCAATCAATGATCGCGACCTGCTAATGAGAGGCCGGTGCTCGATCGCAGCGACGTACGAGAATCGCAGCACTGTCCGTTTTGTGGGGGTTCAAAATTTTCCCGTGAGTGCCCGCTCAGCGGACACTCACGGGGTGTGCCGATTCAGCCCGGCCAGACGATCGCCTGGAGTTCGCTGTATGCGTGCAGGGCGTACGAGCCGACATCGCGCCCGACACCGCTCTTCTTGAACCCGCCGAACGGGGCCTCCATGTTCCGCCCGATGGTGTTCACACCGACCCCGCCGGCGCGCAGTTGCCGGGCCACCCGGAAGGCGCGTGCCACGTCCGAGGACCAGACGTAGTCGATCAGTCCGTAGTCGCTGTCGTTGGCGAGTGCGATGCCCTCGTCCTCGTCGTCGAAGGGGACGACCACGACTACGGGGCCGAAGATCTCCTCGCGGACGACGCGCATGTCGTTGGTGCAGTCGGCGAGGAGGGTGGGGGCGACGTAGAAGCCCCGGTCGAGTCCGGCCGGGCGTTCCCCGCCCGTGACGATCCTCGCCCCCTCCTTCCGGCCGAGTTCGATGTACGACTCGATGCGGTCTCGGTGGGCGGCGGAGATGACCGGGCCGACGACCGTGCCCCGGTCCGTCGGGTCACCCACCTTCAGGTGACCCGCGTACGCGGTGAGTTTCTCGATCAGGGCGTCGTGGGCTGCGCGCTGTACGAGGACGCGGGTCGGGGCCGTACAGATCTGGCCGCTGTAGAAGGAGAACGTGGTGCCGATGCCCGCCGCCGCGGAGTCGAGGTCCGCGTCGTCGAGGACGACGGCGGCCCCCTTCCCGCCCAGCTCCATCAACTGCCGCTTCATGGAACGCCCGCACACCTCGGCGATGCGCTGTCCGACGGCCGTGGAGCCGGTGAAGCTGACCATGTCGATGTCCGGTGAGTCGACGGCGGCCTCGCCCGCCCCGGGGCCCGATCCGGTGACGACATTGACGACACCCGCCGGAACGCCCGCCTCTTCGAGCGCCTCGGCCATCCGGTAGACGGAGAGCGGGTCCTGCGGCGCGGGTTTCACGACGACCGTGTTGCCCATGGCGAGTGCGGGGGCGACCTTGCCGGCCGGGTTGGCCCAGGGGTTGTTGTACGAGGTGATACAGGTGACGACGCCGACCGGCTGGCGTACGGCGAGCGCCCCGAACACACCGGCCCGCCCCATCGGCCCGGCCTCGTTGATCTGCGGTGCGATCGGCTCCTCGACCGGTTCCAGGGCGCCCCTGGCGTACCGGCGGAAACGGGCGGCGCCGACGGCGGCCTGCATGACCTTGGCCGTTGGCGTGGTGGCGCCGCTCTCCGCCTGGGCGAGTGCGGCGTTGCCGGTGAGGTCGCGCTGCATCAGGTCGGCGGCGCGGTCGAGGATCGCGGCGCGTTCCTCGGGGCGGGTGCGGGACCAGGCGGCGAAGGCCTCGCCGGCCGCGGCCGCCGCCGCGTACACCTGCTCGCGGCTCGCCTCGGGGGCGAGGCCGACGACCTCCTCGGTGGCCGGGTTGATCACCTCGTAGTGGCCGTGGTCGGGTTCGGTCCACTCGCCGCCGATGAACAGGCGCCGGTTTCTGTCGCTCATACGGTGCTCACCGTCCGGGTGTCGCGGCCGGAGCGGAGCACCGTACCGGGGACTGCGCCGGTCACCTTGTCGTCGCGCAGGGTCTCCACGCCGTTGACGCGGACGGACACGATGCCGATGGCCTTGGAGTCGAGGCGGGGGCTGTCGCCGGGCAGATCGTGTACGAGGGTGGCGGGCCCGGCGTCGATGCGTTCGGGGTCGAAGAGGACGAGGTCGGCGTGGAAGCCCTCCTCGATGCGGCCGCGGTCGCGGAGCCCGAAAAGCCGGGCGGGGTCGTCGGTGAGCATCTTGACGGCCTGTTCGAGGGGGAGGAGTTTGCGTCGGCGCAGGCAGTCGCCCAGGAAGCGGGTGGTGTACGGGGCGCCGCACATCCGGTCCAGGTGCGCGCCCGCGTCGGAGCCGCCGAGCATGACGTCCTCGTGCTCCCAGGTCTGCCGTCGCAGCGCCCAGGAGTCGGGATCGTTGTCGGTGGGCATGGGCCACAGCACCGTGCGCAGCCCGTCGTCGGCGCAGATCTCGACGAGGCAGTGGAAGGGGTCCTGCCCGCGTTCGGCGGCTATGTCGCCCACGACGCGGCCGCTCAGTCCTTCGTTGGCCGCGCTGTACGTGTCCCCGATGACGTACCGGCCGAAGTCGGCGAGGCGGCGGAAGACGCCGGCCTCCTTGCTGTCGGCGCGGCGGAGCATTTCGGCGCGGGTGCCGGCGTCGCGGAGCCGTTCGATGCGTTCGGGGACTGGGAGGGCGAGGATGTCGCCCCAGCCGGGGATGAGGTTGAGGGCGCAGAAGGTGCCGAGCGACATGTTCATGGGGGTGAGGATCGGCATGGTGAGTGCGACGATCCGGCCGCCGGCCCGGCGGGCCCGTTCGCTGGGGACGAGCTGGCGGGGTACGCGTTCGGGGACGGCGGCGTCGATGGTGAGGACGTTCCAGTTCAGCGGACGGCCCGCGGTGGCGGTCATGTCGACGAGAAGCTCGATCTCCTCGTCGGAGAACTGGTCGAGACAGCCCGCGACGATCGCTTCGAGCTGGGTGCCTTCGTGTTCACCGACGGCGCGGGAGAGGGCGAGGAGCTCCTCGGGGAGCGCGTGCCGGGAGGCGACGGGCTGTCCGTCGCCGTCGGAGTGGGTGGAGGACTGGGTGGTGGACAGCCCCCAGGCTCCGGCGTCCATCGCGTCGTGGAACAGCGCGAGCATGGCGTCGAGCTGTTCGGGGGTGGGCTGCCCGCCGATCGCGTCGGCGCCCATGACGTGTCTGCGCAGGGCGCAGTGGCCGACCATGAACCCGGCGTTGACGGCGATCCGTCCTTCGAGGGCGTCGAGGTATTCGCGGAAGCTGGACCAGCTCCAGTCGACGCCCTCCTCCAGTGCCTTGAGGGCCATACCCTCCACCCGCGACATCATGCGGCGGGTGTAGTCGGCGTCCTCGGGGCGTTCGGGGTGGAGCGGGGCGAGGGTGAATCCGCAGTTGCCTCCGGCGACGGTGGTGACGCCGTGGTTCATGGAGGGTGTGGCGTACGGGTCCCAGAAGAGCTGGGCGTCGTAGTGGGTGTGGGGGTCGACGAAGCCGGGGGCGAGGACGAGGCCGGTGGCGTCCTCGGTGGTGACGGCTTCCTCGACGAGCGTGCCCGGTTCGGCGATGACGGCTATCCGGCCGTCGCGGATGCCGATGTCGGCGGGGTACGAGGGTCCGCCGGTGCCGTCCACGACGGTCGCTCCGCGGATGAGGTGGTCGAGCATGACGGGGTTCCCTTCTGTGTTTCCCGCCGCGGGTACATGGGTGTGCAGCCGGGGTGCGCACGGCCGCGGTACGCACCCCGGCTCCACGGAGCGGCGGTCCGGGAAGACGCCGCTGTTCTCGGCCCCGCCGACGCTTCAGGCGCGGGGTCCGGGGGCCGGGGTGAAACCCAGCCCCGCCGGCGTTTGAGGCGCGGGGTCCGGGGCGGAGCCCCGGTATCGGGAAGGGGCGGGTAGGGGACAACGCCGCAGGCGCACCGAGCCCGCACCCGCACCCCGCCCCACCCTTACGCCCCCGCCGCCCCCCGGAACCGCGAGGTCCGGTGCACCGGGTCCGTGTCGATCTTCGGGATCACGTGCTCACCGATCAGCCTGATCGAATTCAGCGTGTCCTCTCGGCTCATCCCGATCGGCAGCCCGAAGCTCAGCTGATCCGCCCCCGCCTGCTCCCACCGCTTGCACTGCCGCAGCACCTCGTCCGGATCACCGCAGATCATCAGCTCCTCGGCGATCAGCAGCTCGATGATCTCCTCGGAGTACTCCGGCAGCAGCTCGGGCCACTCCGGGATGCCCTCGGGCCGGGGGAACGTGTCGTGGTAGCGGAACAGCAGCGACTGCAGATAGTTCAGCCCGCCGCCCACCGCGATCTCGACGGCCTTCGCGTGCGTCTCGGCGCAGATGGCGGTGGAGGTGACCATGACGTTGTCGTTGACGAAGTCGCCGACGGGTTCGGCCTCCTTGACGGCCGTCTTGTAGGACTCGACGACCCACTCCATGTCGGAGACCTTCTGCACGCTGAAGCCCAGCACGCCGAGCCCCTTCTTGCCCGCCATCGCGTACGAGGACGGCGATCCGGCCGCGTACCACATCGCAGGGTGCGACTTCCCGTACGGCTTGGGCAGGATCTTGCGCGGTGGCAGCGACCAGTGCTTGCCCTGGAAGCCGGCGTACTCGTCCTGGAGCCACATCTTGGGGAACTCGGCGATGGTCTCTTCCCAGAGTTCCTTGGTGTGGTTCATGTCGGTGATGCCCGGCATGAAGCCCAGGATCTCGTGACTGCCGGCCCCACGCCCGGAGCCGAATTCGAATCGGCCCTCGGAGAGGTGGTCGAGCATGGCGACCTTCTCGGCCACCTTCACCGGGTGGTTGACGGGGGCGAGCGGGTTGAAGATGCCGGATCCGAGGTGGATGCGGTCGGTGGCGTGCGCGAGGTAGCCCAGGTACACATCGTTGGCCGAGAGATGCGAGTACTCCTCCAGGAAGTGGTGCTCGGAGGCCCAGGCGTACTTGAAGCCGGACTTGTCCGCCTGGATGACGTACTCGGTCTCCTCGATCAGCGCCTTGTGCTCTGCCCCGGGGTCGGCCTTGGCCCGTGCGGCTGGCACGTACCCCTGTACAAAGAGCCCGAATTCCAAGGGGGTTCACCGTCCTCATTTATTTCTGACACACCGTCAGATTGCGATGCGTCCGACTGTTCCACCGGCACCCGCACCCGTCAATACCTGACGCATCGTCAGAACTGCTCAGAACAGGCTGACACCCGCCAGCCAGCCGCCGTCGATGACGAACGGCTGCCCCGTGATGTACGAGGAGTCGTCCGAGGTCAGGAAGAGCGCCAGCGCCGCCACCTCCTCCGGCTGCCCGATCCGCCCCAGCGGTACGAGCTTCCGGTACAGCTCGGCCACCGCCGCCCTGGACTCCTCCGGGTCCGCGGTCGGGTCCAGCGCCGCCGGGTTGGTCATCGCGGTGTCCACGGCCCCGGGGCAGACGGCGTTGACCCGTATCCCCTTCGCCGCCAGCTCCACCGCCGCCACCTTGGTCAGCCCGAGCACCGCATGCTTGGTGGCGGCGTACGCGCCCACGAACGCCATGCCCGTGAGCCCCGTGTACGAGGCGGTGTTGACGATGGTCCCGCCGCCCGCGGCCTCGATCTCGGGCGCGACGTTCTTGATCCCGAGAAACGCGCCCACCTGGTTGACCTGCACCACCTGCTGGAACTCCTCCAGCGGTGTGGTCACCAGCTCGTTGAAGCGGAGAATCCCCGCGTTGTTGACGAGTCCGTCGATCCTTCCGAAGGCATCCTTCGCGGCGGCGACGGCGGCCTGCCACTCGTCCTCCCGGCTCACATCGAGATGGACGAACCGGGCGACGTCCTCCCCCAGCTCCTTGGCCAGCGCCTCGCCCTGCTCGTCGAGCACATCGGCGATCACCACCCGCGCACCCTCCGCGGCGAAGAGCCGCGCCCCCTGCTCGCCCTGTCCGCGCGCCGCGCCGCTGATCAGCACGACCCGCCCGTCCAGCTTGCCCATGGCCTGACTCCTACCTGTCGAGATGGGGTGCGACCTCGGCGGCGAACGCCGCCATCTGGTCGGTCAGTTCGCTGCGGCTCCGGCTGCGGAACCGCACCTGGATCTGGTGGACGCCCATGGCTCCGTACTCGCGCAGCGAATCGGCGAGGACCTCCGGCTTTCCGGTGAGGGTGCGCCGCCCGACAGACCACTCCGGATCACCGACGTACAGCGGCTCGGTGATCGCGCCGATGACGATCGGGGCCTCGATCCCGGCCGCCTCGCGCAGCTCCTTCAGCCTGGCGATCTGTGCGGGCAGTTTCTCCCGAGGATCGCCCTGCGGCAGCCAGCCGTCCCCCCGTACCGCGGCCCGGCGCACGGCGGCGGGCGAGGAGCCGCCCACCCAGACCGGCACCCGTTCCTGGGCCGGGCGCGGCAGCTGCCCGAGCCCGGCGAAGGAGAACCGTTCCCCCGCGAACTCCGGGTACTCCTCGGGACCGAGCGCCGCCTTCAGTGCGTCGATGGTCTCGTCGAGGACCCCGCCCCGCCCCTCGAAATCCGCCCCGAGCGCCTGGAACTCCTCCGGTACGTGCCCGGCCCCGACCCCGAGGATCAGCCGGCCGCCGCAGAGGTGGTCGAGGGTGGCGTACTGCTTGGCGGTGGCCAGCGGGTGCCGCAGGCCGACGACGGCGACATGGCTCATCAGCAGGACCCGCTCGGTGATCCCGGCGAGAAAGGCGAGAGTGGCGACCGGGTCGTACCAGACGGTGCTCATGACCCCGGCGAGCCGCCGCGGGACCGCGACATGGTCGCAGCTCGCGAGGTAGGCGAAGCCGGTACGGTCGGCGGTGCGGGCGATCTCGGCGAGGTCCGCGGGGGTGGCCGCGGCCTCCCACCCCTCCGCATAGATGGTGCTCTGCGACTGGATCGGCAGCTGCATCCCGTACGACAGCGGCCCGGTGGGCAGTATCGGCACCGGACGGCCTCCTTCCCGAGGGAATCTGACGCATCGTCACATGACGGGCGCGGGGGCCATCGTCGTGCCTGACGTCACATCAGACAAGAGGCGGGCGCGAACCGGGCGGCCTGGCGGCCCGCTCCCGGCGCATCGTTCGCGTCAGACGGACACGGGCTCACGGACGGGGTGGTGCCTGCCGATGTTCCTCTCCAGCAGTTCTGTCGAACGTCGCACTCCGATTCCGCCGGAGGGCGCGAGCTCGGGGAGCCGTCCGTCGGACTGCTTGAGGTCCGTCAGTGCGGCATCGATGGCGGCATGTGCGGCAAAGAGGCAGGGAGTGCTGTAGATGGCCACCTGGCATTCCAGCTCGGTCAGTTCGGAGAGCGAGAGCCTGGGTGACTTTCCGCCTGCGATCTGATTGAAGAGCAGCGGCTTGTCACCGACCACCTTCCGGATGCGCCGGATCCATTCGACGCTGCGCACCCCGTCGACCAGGACGACGTCGGCTTCCGTCTCGGCCAGCGCCTCGGCCCGGCGCAGGATGTCGTCCTCCTCCGTGGCGTCCGTGCGGGCGACGACCACCAGATCCTGCCTGCTCTCCAGCACGAGGTTGAGCTTCTCCAGATACTCCTCCAGCGGCAGCACCTGCTTGCCGTCCTCGTGACCGCACCTGCGGGGGCGCTTCTGGTCCTCCAGGATGACGCCGGAGGCTCCGGCCCTCTCCAGGCGCTGCACCACATGGCAGGCGACCTCGGGATCGACGTAGCCGTCATCGATGTCGACCAGCAGGTGGTGGGAGGGGAAGGCCGGCCGCAGCCGCTCCACGAAGGCGACCATGTCCGGCCAGGCGATGAAGCCGATGTCGGGGAGCCCGTAGTGGGAGGCGGCAAAGCCGAATCCGGACACGAAGAATCCGTCGTAATGCCGGGCCGCGACGGACGCCGAATACATGTCGTAAATACCGATGAGAGGAGTCGTTCCCGGAGATCCGACTTCTTCCCTCAACGCACTTCCGTAACGCACAGCGTCTCCTTGCCAATGAGTCGTTGATTCGCGAATCGGTATCCGGCGCATCGCCGATGTGCCGAATTTCCGGTTCGGCGATTCCATTGCGAGAAAAAGGTGTCGAGCGACGCCTTCTCAGGCGATTGGGAATCCAGCCCAACCGGGACCGGGAGCCACCGAGACACCGGTGGACGAATCGGAGGCATGGGGATCGGTGATTCAGCAATTCACCGATGCGGAGAATGCGGAAACACCACGCACAGCGCTCGCTTGCGGTAGGGACGACGGCACTCATGCCACACAGGACGCGAAGTACTGCCCTCTTCGCGAAGACGCGTATATCTATACAGGCATGACCGTCCCTTTACCCCGGGACACGCCGCGTTTGACCCAGCGTACGAAACCGGAGGGTCGTTTTCCTTCGGATCGCCGACGCATCGCCGGAAGGACCGCCGACTGCCTGCCAGCGACGTCATGTTGGGGCGTTGCGGCGATGACAGCCGATCAGGCGTACCTGTCGAGCAGGCACTCCACATAGCCCTCCAGGCGCGCCGTGAGCACCTCGGGCGTCAGATCGGTCCGCCCCGGTTCCCGCCACGGGACCACGACCTTCTCCGCGTCCGGCGCGTAGGCCGGCGCGTCCAGCAGCCGCCAGTACAGGTGGTCCGTACCGCTCGCGGCCAACCGCCCGCCCGCGCCCGTGCACTCCTCGGCAGAGCTCATCCCGGCCGGGACACCGTGCAGGAGCGCCAGTGCGGTCGAGCAGTGAACGACGTCCAGGTCGGCGGGGCCCCAGGAGGTCTCGACCCGGTCGAGGCGGGACGGCGTCCACTTCGACGCGTCCCTTTCACCTGAAGGGTGGATACGCAGGTCGTCCGCCGCTGGGCAGGCTTTCCGCGCTTGGAAGCAGCACAGCCAAGCAGCGTTCGAACTCGCAAGACAGACAAGGAGCACGTCTTGAAGCGCATGGGACTTCTGTCCGCCCGCACGGTGATCGCCGCTACCGCTTCGGTCCTACTGGTGGCCGGTACCGCGCAGGCCGCACCGGCGAAGTACGCGCGGCACGCGGATGCCGCCGCCCAGTTGAAGAAGGCGGGCATCACCTGGACATCCAGCGGCAACTGCTCCGACTGGAACGAGAAGTCATGTACGTCGTTCACCCAGATCAACAAGGCGACCATCGCAGGCACGATCGCCTTCAAGACGGCCAGCGGCTGCAAGGTGATCGTCACCGGCGGCACCGAGAAGGGCCACAGCTCCGGCACCTACAGCCATCGCAACGGGTACAAGACAGACATCTCCACCAAGATCTCGTGCGTCAACAACTACATCACGCGCAAGTTCGCCAAGGCGGGGAAGCGTAGCGACGGGGCCGCTCTGTACAAGTCCCCCGCCGGCAACGTCTACGCACGGGAAGGCAGCCACTGGGACATCACGCACTACAACAGCAAGGCGTAGCGGACACTGCCGCTTCCGACGGGGGACTCGCGGCATCGGACTGCGGCACGCATGTGAAGGAAGCAGCCGTCTCCCTCACATGTGGCCGCGACGCCGGATGCCGCTCCCGTCCGCCCTCGACCGGCGGACGGGAGCGGCATCGGCCAGGCGTGCCGGTCAGCAGTCCGGGATCACCGTCCCGTTGTTGTCCCTCGCCTCGTCGTTGCCCCAGCGCGACAGGTAGTACGCCGAGACGTACGCGCCGCGCCCGTTCTTGCCCGCGTACACCGTGTCCAGGTCCGTCTTCAGCCACCAGTGGTTGTAGCTGGAGCCGGAGCCGGCCTGGGCGCCCCACACCTTGCAGTAGACGTAGTTCGTGCCCGCGTTGAGGACGCCCTGCGCGTCGCCCGTGCCGGCCGCCGCGTAGCCCGTGGCGTCGGCGAAGGTGTCGACCCAGTACTTGCCTCCACCGCCACCTCCGCAGCCGTTGTCGCTGGTCAGGTACTTGCTGTAGTACGAGCCGGGGTACGGGGCGAGTGACTGGCCGTTGATCGCGATGGTCTGACCGACGCCGTTGTACAACTGCTCGTAGTGGATGTGGGCGCCGCTGCTGCTCCCGGTGGAGCCGGTGACGCCGATCTGCTGGCCCTGGGAGACAAAGGCGCCGTCGGCGACTGAGTACGAGGCGAGGTGGAAGTAGTAGGTCTGCCAGCCGCCGCCGTGGTCGATGGCGATGTAGTTGCCCGCGCCGCTGGGCTGGGAGTAGCGGTGGGCCGTCCCGCCGGACGAGGCGAGGACGGGGGTGCCGGCCGTGGTGCCGCCGTCGGTGCGGACGAAGTCGAGGGCCTGTCTTACTTCCGCCGAGTGATGACTGTAGGTCCAGGTCTGGCCGCAGGGGAATGGCGCCTTGAAGTTCGGTGCCGCGGCGGCGGGGGTCGCGGTCAGCAGTCCTGCGACGAGGGCCACCAGGCCCAGCAGGGCGATGCGTATCGAGCGCATGCGCGGTCATCCTCCGAGTCGAATCCGAGTGGAGTACCGGGGTACGGGGGCACAGCAATCCGGGTTGAACGGACTCAAGAGTGCCGGAAGTTCAGCTGCCCCAGTAGACCCGAAAGCCCCCGAGAACCCGAGCCGACCGCTTCGGAGAAGTGAGGCCGGCGTGCGCCGGTGCGGTCGCACCGGATGGGAACCCGGGGGCTGTCGAACTCGACGGAAACGACATGGAGCTGCCGCAGCAGAAGACCCTTCATCTGCTGCGGCAGCGATCACAGGGACTGTCCCGAACCCTGAGCGGGTTCCCGTCCATTGCCCTTGGAACTAGTTACTTCACGGACCAACGTTGCCAGGAATGCAGACCGCGTACGACTGGACGGTCTGCGCGGTGGCGCCGTTGTTGTATGCGGAGACGTGCCAGGTGTTGGTGGCGGTGTCCGGGTAGCTCGCGGTCCAGATGATGTCCGGGTTCTGCAGCTGGCTCACGGCACCTCCCCCGGTCAGCACGGTTCCGGCAGGGCACACGGCCACGATGTCCTGAGTGCTGCCCCCAGCGGGCACAGACGTGGCGTTGCTGTTGGCCTGCACGGACGGGCCAACAGGCCCCGTCGGGCCGGTGGCACCCGTCGGGCCAGTAGCACCGGTGGCACCGTTGGTGCCGTTGGTGCCGGACGCACCCGTCGCACCCGTCGGACCCGCAGGACCAGTCGCACCATCAGCACCATTGGTACCGGACGCACCCGTCGCACCCGTCGGACCCGCAGGACCAGTCGCACCATCAGCACCATTGGTACCGGACGCACCCGTCGCACCCGTCGGACCCGC